>JAYVSV010000098.1:0-80412 GCA_043775015.1 Verrucomicrobiota bacterium | reverse complement strand
AACGGCAAAGGAAGTGATCAAGGTAGCCAGCCTCACTTCTCCGTCGAAGGGGTTCCTGTTGGACTACTCCATCGTCATCAATCAAACCAATTTCACGTTCAAAGGAGATACGACTTATTACGTCACCAACACAGTCAATCTGTCTGCGACTACGGTCATAGAAGGCGGAACCGTGGTAAAGTTTTCTTCCAATACTACAGCGTGCATTAACCTGCTCGGATCAATCAATTGCCAAACAGGACCTTATCGGCCAGCCATCTTCACTGCTAAGGATGATAATTCCGTAGGAGAAACGATCTCAGGCAGTACTGGTTCTCCTTCCGGCAAATATGGAAATGGATTGGATATCAGCACCAGCAGTAGCGAACTGAGCTATCTTCGGTTTGCCAATCTTAACAACGGGGTCAGGCTATCATTCAGTTCCGGGGAGATTCAACTGTCTAATTTACAGGTCATCAACTGTCTGTATGCAGTTGATTACAACGGGAACGAGCTAGACACGGTTTTTGCTGACAATTGTCTTTTCGTGTCCATGACCAACGTCACCAAAGGTGGAGTTGACAATATTTTCAAGGGACAACATTTGACCGTCGATGATTGCAATAAATTTGCAGTCCACTCCGGGAACCATAACGGCGAACTTTATCTCACAAATTGTGTCCTTACGGCTCTCGCAAACGGTTTTGGAAGCCTCGATGTTATCTCCACAACCAAAGTTGTGACCAATGCCAGCACCGCTGGCGTCTTTCAAATCGTGGGAGCTGCTTCGTACTACCTGGCTGACGGCAGCACGAACCGCAATGCGGGCACAACCAATCTCAGCGCTAGCCTCCGCGCCAGTCTCAAACAACGCACCACCTATCCGCCCATCGTGCTGACGACTAATTTCACCGTGGACACAACGCTGAGTCCGCAAGCCCAGCGTGACGCCGACATTCCTGATCTTGGCTACCATTATGACCCATTGGATTACGTGGTTAGTGGCCGAACGCTCACCAACCTATTGACACTGACGAACGGGGTGGCCATCGGCACCTATGGAGCATCTACTACCAACGCAATTTTCATTAAGTCAGGTGGTCAGTTGTATTCGGGGGGGTCGGCGACGAGTTTGAATCGTATTGTGCGTTACAACACCGTGCAGGAACAGACTACGACGAATTGGTCTTCGACCAGTGTGGCAACAGCTGTGTATATCACTAGCTCTACAGGAAGCCCTAAAGTAAACTTCAATTTCACACACTTGTCTGTCCTGGCGGGTGGCGGAGAGCAATTCTGTTCAAGTATTAACTTAGGTTCTCTTTCATTTGGTTTTACCAATTGTCAGTTCTCTGGAGGCAGCTTTTATACTAAGCGATGCGATGTGACGATGAAGAATTGTTCATGGGAGCGGGTTGCGATTTCGCTGCAAGATGACGCACGAACAAATTTTGTATTTGCCTACAACAATCTTTTTCGAGGTGGAAGTTTAAGCTTAGATGAAGAAGAGATGAGCGGGGAGCCACCTTGGAAATTTTTTGATAATCTTTTTGACCAAACCGTTATTAGTCAGTCAACGGATCTTCTAACCAACAATTACAATGGTTACGTCATCAATTTCACTCGGCTCACTCCCAATGGTGCGAACGACGTGGTTTTGACCAACGCTCCTGTTTATCTGACCAGCTACCTGGGCAACTACTACTATCCGACCAATGACGGGATGCTGAGCCTTTTGATTGACGCCGGCAGCCAGACTGCCGAAGCCGCCGGACTTTGCGGTTACACCGTATTGACCAACCAGACGTTTGATGATGGAACGGTGGATATTGGTTTTCATTACCGCCCGGCGGGTGGAGACTTGGTGGTAAGCACCAACCCGACCGCAGAAGAACTGGCGCGGCTGCTGGTGCCGGCTTGGGTCACGGTCACCAATGCAACCTACACCGGGGCGCTGGTGGCGCGCGGCATCTTTACCAACGGTATCGCGACTGGCTTGCCCATCAACTACGGGGTGATCCTCTCGTCGGGTTGGATTACCAATGCCATTGGACCGAATAGTGATGATGGTTGGACTGCGGCTGGGCCTCTGAAAACTGGCCCAGCAAATCTCGGACAACCCAACGATGTTAATTTGGACGGACTAGTGGACAGCAGCGGCACTGAAGATGCCGCAGTTTTGGAATTCGATATCATCGCTACCAATTCGTTCACATTGCAGTTCCAATACATTTTTGCCTCTGAGGAATATCCAGAATTCATCGCTACTTTCAATGATCCGTTCGCGATCTTTATCAGCACAAACCGCGTCGGCACAAACTGGATTATCACGACCAACAATAACATTGCGCTAATTCCGGGCACTAACCAACCAGTTAGCGTGAGTCTAATCAACGGAGGTTTTCCACCATCTACTTCAGCGAGCAATCCTGAGTTTTATGTGGACAACGATGATCCGCTTAATGATCCAGAATCACAGTTTTCAGCGCCAACCCCGGTGTTCAATATTCAATACGATGGAACAACCGTGTTGCTGACCGCGCAGATTCAAGTTTCTGCAAATGTCACCAACCACATAAAAATCGCGATCGCCGATTTCCAAGATGCTGTTTTCGATTCAGCCGTATTTATCAAAGCAGTGTCCACGTGTCAGTGAGCCTCACAAGGAAAAAGAAAATACTATGAAAAAAATACTATGTTTAGTTTTTGTAAGCGTTGGACTTGTGTCTGTTCAGCAGTTACCAGCCCAAGGCACGTTCGTTTCAAACCTTGGCGGGACTTCAGTCGGCAGCGTAGCGATCGGAAGCGACTCATGGCGTGGTCAACCATTTACAACAGGAACGAATGTTGGTGGTTATTCTGTCAACTCAGTTCAAATGCAGATGGCTGATTCGACCGGAAACCCCGCCGGTTTTACAGTGTCCATTTACAACTCCATTAACAACCATCCTGGAGACAGCCTCGGTTTTTTGGCGGGATCTGATCCAACTGTCAGCGGAATTTTCAGTTATACCTCTACGGGAATTATGCTGTTGCCTTTTAAACAGTATTTCGTGGTTGCAACGTCACTAACGCCTGTCGTTTTAGGTGCATATTCTTGGAGCATAGTAGCCCCAAGTTCGACAGGCAATTCCACCGGCGGTTGGTCATTAGTGCAGTTGTATTATTCTTCTGCTAACGGGTCAGCTTGGAATTTTGATCGCGGTTTTACCTTTCAATTCGCTATCAACGCCACCGCAGTTCCCGAACCATCCTCCCTGGTTCTCTTCTCGTGCGGCGGCCTCTGCCTCGCCTTGCGCCTGTTCCGCCATGCGAGGGCCATAAAATGAAAAACACCAGCCTGTCGTCCTTCAGCCACTCCCAATTGGCGGGGAACATTCGCGATTGATTCCGGCTCAGTGGCATTGACCAACTGCTGGCGGATCGTGGCCAATTAATTCAATGATTTCCAGACGGTTTGCTAATGCGCCGCAGCGCCCGCACGCCTTCCGAAAAGCAGAAATTGCGAAATAACAAATTTAGAAATTGATTTCAGCTTTCTGCTTGGCGGGAGGCCGGAAGAACAAGGCGAGGCAAACTGCGGCGAAGAACGCAACGGCGCATGGAACCAGGAACAAACCCCGGAAATCGGTGGTGCCGTTGTGCGTGAAAACTTTCTGGATCAGGTAAGGGCAGACGGAATTTGCGACCAGAGCACCGACCCCTAAAATCATCACATTGAACAAACCTTGCGCGCTCGCACGCGCGTCTTTCGGGAAATATTCATCTACGAAAATGTAAACCGTCGCGAAGAAGAACGCGTAGCAAACGCCGTGCAGCACTTGCACCACGATGATGAACGCAGGCGATTCCGGGAAAAATGCGTAAACCGCAAAACGGGCCGCGTGACCCAAAATTCCGACGACCATGGTCCAACGCCAACCCAGCGTTTTCAAAACACCGCCGAGGATCGCCATGGTCAGGATTTCCGCGACTTGCCCGATGCTCATCGCGGGCATGATCCAGTTTCCCGGAATCCCCACGCCACCTTTATCTACGGCAGTGCCGAGAAATACACCGGTCCAGTTGAAGTAACAGTTATGCACAAAGGAATCGATGAACGTGACAATCCAGAGAACGAGCACGAAAGGATGCTTCAACAATTTCGCCGCTTCCAACCAGGCGAGTTTGTTTTCGCCAGCAACCACTTTGCGCGGCGGGGTGTGCGGGAGGGTTAAACTGAACGCAGCCAGAAGCAACGACGCGATTCCCGCCACAATGTACGTCCAGCGCGTTCCGTGTTGCATTGCGTCACCGGTAAGGCCGGAGCTGAGAACCGTTCCCATCCAGTTGACGATTCCGACCGGCGCCGCCGCCTTCACTTTGTCCCAATCCACCAGAATAAAAGTGAACGGCCACGCAGCCAAAATCCATCCGATCGTTCCGCCCATGCGAACCAGCCCGAATTCTTTTTGCGGATCTTTCATGTTCGCAAACGCGATGGAATTCGTGATCGAAATCGTCGGCACATACAAAAGGCAATGAATCAGCATCAACGAAAAAAACGGCCAGAATTCGCGAGTGAAAGCAAGGCTCAGAATGGCCAGCCCTCCGACCAGATGGCTGAACGCGAGAAATTTTTCCGCTGCAAAATTGCGGTCGGCGAACTGGTTGCTGAAAAACATCCCGACAATGGCGGCAATGGGAAATGCATTCAGCACCCACGATGTTTGAGCAGGGCTGAATCCGAGGCTGGGCAAATAGCCGAAAATGAGCGGGAGCCACGCGCCCCAGATAAAAAACTCCAGCACCATCATGAGGAAAAGTTTAAAGCGAATGGTAGTATTCATAGGATTGGGGCGAAATTAGGTGAAGGCATAAAACGTGGCAAGCTTTGACTGTTGTCGGAACACCTTCTCAAAGCGCATCCACCGCCGCAATGTCTGGAATTGTTTAAATTAGGCGAACGGCTTCCTTTGACTCACGGCAAAAATTATGTCACAAATGTCTTGAGCGAAGACCGGCTTCTGTTCTCGCCCGAAAAAATAATGAATTTGCCAGCGCTCATTTTGGCTTCAGCGTCGCCGCGACGGTTGGAACTTTTGCGCCAAACTGGCTTGGAATTTCAGGCCATCCCAAGTGCTGCGGACGAAATTCACAACGAGCATCTCACAGCGGGTGAACTTTCCCAAATCAATGCGTACCGAAAAGCCCGTGCCGTTTCCAAAAAATTTCCCGACGCCCTCGTCATCGGAATGGATACGTTGGTCGCACACGGCACAAAGCTTTATGGCAAACCAGCCAGCCGGGCGGATGCGCAACGCATGTTGGAAGAATTGCAGGGCAGCACCCACGAAGTCGTGACCGGCGTTTGTCTGATCCATCTTCGCAGACATCGGCAGCGCGTTTTCGCTGACCGCACGCAAGTCACTTTCCGCTCCCTCAGTCCCCAGGAAATTGCGCGTTATCATGCGAAAATCAATCCACTGGACAAAGCCGGCGCCTACGCCATCCAGGAACATGGCGATGATATCGTGCGAACCATTTCCGGTTCCTTCAGCAATGTCGTTGGCCTGCCACTCGAACGTTTGAGCGAAGAGTTGGCCCGCTTCGCGTCGCGTACTCCGTCTATCTTTGCGTAGCACATTCCTGCTGCAATTTGTTCGGGGCATCGGCAGCGGGGCCTGAGCAAAGTTATATCGCGTCCTTGACCCGTTTGCTTAGAAGTGACAGACATACTTGCATATGAGCCAATATTTCATTCTGGTTGCGTTGCTTGCCGTGACGCTCAACGCCTCCGCGAAAGATTACGAACTGCATTCGTTCAAAAAAATTCAACTGACGGATAAGTTCTGGAGCGAAGGGGCAAATTTCGCCGACTTCAATCGCGATGGGAAAATGGACATCGTCTCCGGTCCATACTGGTATGAAGGACCGGACTTTAAAAAGAGCCACGAATATTATCCCGCCACCGAAAAATTCGTCGTGAAAAAAACGGACGGAACTGAGGAAACGATTCCCGGATTTGAGGGCGCGCTCGGAACCAACAACACTTATTCGAAAAATTTTCTGGCGTTCACTTACGATTTTAACGGCGACGGTTGGCCGGATATTTTGATCCTCGGTTTTCCCGGCGCGGAATCGTGGTGGTTTGAAAATCCGAAAGGTCGCGAAGGCCATTGGACGCGCCACGTTGCCGTGGAGGTGACGGACAATGAATCGCCCACATTTGGAGACCTTACCGGCGATGGAAAACCGGAATTAATTTTTCACACCGGCGGCGTTTTTGGCTATGCGGAACCGGATTGGAAAAATCCGAGCGCCAAATGGAAGTTCCATCCGATTTCCAACAAAGGCGAATGGCAACGCTTCACCCACGGCCTCGGCTACGGCGATCTCAACGGGGATGGACGAAAAGATATTTTCGAAAAAGATGGCTGGTGGGAACAGCCGAAGTCGCTCTCAGGCGACCCGATTTGGAAGCGACACAATTTCCCGTTTGCTCCCGGCATGGGCGGATCACAAATGTACGCTTACGACGTGAATGGCGACGGGCGACCTGATCTGATCACGTCTCTCGCCGCGCACGGCTACGGGCTGGTTTGGCACGAGCAATTGAAAGATAAAAATGCGGCGGGCGAAATCGATTTCAAGCCCCATGTCATTCTAAATACAGACGACAAGCCGAACGAATATGGAATCGCCTTTTCCCAACTGCACGCGATTGATCTGGTCGATATGAATGGAGACGGTTTGAAGGATATTGTGACGGGAAAACGTTTCTGGGCCCACGGAAATCACGGCGATGCGGATCCGAACGGCGCAGCCGTTTTGTATTGGTTCGAATTGGTTCGCAACAAAGATAAATCGGTCACTTTCGTTCCGCACCAAATCAACAACGACTCCGGAGTGGGCACCCAAGTGGTCGCGGCTGACCTTGACGGCAATAAATTACCGGACATCGTCGTGGGAAATAAAAAAGGCGTTTTTGTTCACCTGCACGAAAAGAAAAAAGTCAGCCGACAGGAATGGATGCAGTCAAGAGCCACGGTTGCAAAATGAGAGCGGAATTAATTTGAAGATTAAATCTCTCTGTCTGTACAATCTGTCATGCCCGACAAACCGAGCGATCCAATAGCTCCGTGGTTCATTGCCGCAGAAGAACTCAACGAATATATTGGCATTCGCTTTGGACGCGTTGCTCCCGGCCAAACCGATCCAGAGTGGATTTTTCTCAGGCACATCGATTTTGACGGCATCGGTGGTTTGGCACAAATTCTTCGTGGGCGAGGTGCGAAACTTGAGCGATTGTCGCAAATAAAACATCCCGTCCTACCCACTCCGTTTTCGTTGCTTAAGTTTTTGCCGAAATACTTGAAGCCACGACATCGGCTTAAATGGGAACCCTTGGGCGAGCAGCGCCCGAGCAAAGTTTCCGAGCCGCCGACGGCCGTGGCTTGGCATGTTTTTGATGAGGGTTCCACGACGCAGATCCGAAGGGTTTGTCGAAGTGCCGGAGTGACGGTGAATTCGTTTCTCCTCAAGCACCTGACCAAAGCGATCCGCCCTTTTCTGAACGACCAATCTTCAGTTGTGCCGTGGATGGTTCCCGTCAATCTGCGCGGGAAAGTGATTCGCGATCGGGACACGGCAAATTTCTCCAGCTACGTCGGAGTAAAAATTAAATCTTACGAGACCGTGCACGATGTCCATCGCAAAATCTACGCTGCGCTGGAAAGTGGAGAACACTGGGCGAACTGGCACGCGTATCAATTGGGGCGCTTTGCCAACACCTCAATCCGAAAATTTCTCATTACAACGGACCGGGCGATGTCCCAATGGAACGTGGGATCGTTTTCAAATTTAGGCGATTGGGATCAGGAGAAAAAAATTACCCAAAGTGAATGTTTGGGAGGATGGCTTTTTACGCCGCCGGTCTTGCGCTGCCAATTGGTGGGAGCGGGATGTGTGACGTTCCAAAACCGCTTGAGTTTAACTCTTCAGACGCATCCGGAATTGACGATCGATTCCGAGACACCCCGGAAATGGGTGGAAAACTGGGTTAAAGAAATCGAAATTGATCTGGCCAGTTTATTGTAAAACCAGATGCCTAGCAATTTTTCGGAACCGGTCAGAAGTCCACAGGTTAGAATTTCAACGTCGTCGAAATGTTGATCGCATGGTTCAAAGTGCGGTAGGTTCCATCAGCCACACCGGATGAGCTACCTTTTACTTCGCGGTCCAAATTGAAGGCGAAGGTATAACCGATCGCCCAATCCCATCGGGTTCCTTTGCGCCCGAATCCGGCACTGACCAAATGCAAATCAGAGTCCGGAATAAGCGGGTTAAAATTTTTGTCAGGGCTGGAGTTTTCGCTGTAGATATAGCCGACGCTGGCAAACCATTTTTCACAAAATTTTCGGGTGATTCCGAATTCATACATCATGCTGGATTTGTAATCCAAAGTAAGTGGAGTGGGGCCTCCGGTGTTTCCATGGAAAACAATTTTATCGAGCGTGTTCCAATCAGTCCAATCCGCGTCGAACTCTATATTCCATTTTTCGGTCGGTCTGAATGAAACGCCCATCGCAACCGATTGGGGAAATTTGATTTCAGCGTGGGTGTCTGTCTCTTTGGCATACGGGTAGGCTTCGGAGTTTCCATCGAAATCCAACGTGGTGGCAGAACGATAGTTCACTCCAAAAGCCCACTGATCCAAAGGTTGCCACCGCAGACCGGCGTTGAATCCGTAAGCCATATCATCTCCTTCAAATTTAAATTGGTCGTTCGGTGTCAGCCCGATAGCCCGTTTGAAATGCGCTTTGGAATAATTGATCGTCGGGCCAGCACCGATTGAAAGTGAGGGGCAGATTTGCCACGCAACCACTGGGTTGGCGGTCAGGTAAAGGAGGTCACCACTTTGCGCGACGGTTTTCAAAGGTGAGTTTTTCCCCCAATCAATCCCCAATCCATAAGGCGCGTAAACACCAAGGCCAAAGGAAATTGGTGTGTTTTCAAGGGAATTCACATAATACAACTGAGGCACGGGTTGAAAACTTGCGTCGGTTTCGGCTTTGGCTCCGCTGGATGAAGTGAACTCGGTGCTCGCAGAAATTAAATAGAGTCCCGCGCTCAAGTTTTCTCCTTTTAATTGAGTGATTCCAGCCGGGTTGTAATAAATCGCAGAAGGATTATCGGCAGTGGCGGTAAACGCGTTCCCTCGAGCAATCGCTTCCGGGTCTTGGTTAGGAAGACGAAAACCAACTGCATCGACGTCTTTGGGCAGAACCATTGCCAACAAGCCTAAGATTCCGAAAATTACATGGACGCTTGACGCAGAACGCATCATCCCAAATTTTCGAGCAGTTGGATTTGCGTTAGTTAAAACTGGATTTATACAACTCATAAATTCTCGTTTCTGAATACTTAGCTATTTAAGCAACAAAAAATGAACCCTGAAATTCAAGGTCTTTTGTCAGGAGCTTAAAAACTCCATGCGCATTCAGCAGAGTGGATGCCAGACGAATATCCAGCTTAAAAGGCCACAAAAGATATTCATTTTGCAGGAATTAATCAAAATTGGCTACTAACGGAGATTCCCCCGAAGCGAGAGGGCTACCAAAATGGGACAACATGTAATGGTAATTGCGCTCAGCCGATCACCTGCGATCGGAAAATAAAATCAGCGAAACGACACAACACAAGAGCAGTGATTCTGATAAAACTCTAGCAATAGCTTGCGAAAAAAACGCTCAAATGTTACGAATTCGGACACGTAGCGCGGGTGTGGTTCAATGGTAGAATGTGGCCTTCCCAAGGCTGAGACGAGGGTTCGATTCCCTTCACCCGCTCCAACCTCTATTTCGACCAATGAAATCAATGGTTTATAGCACATTTGAATTTTCAATAAAACCAAAGTGAGAATAAAAGTGAGAATGGCAGGCTGAACTTTTGAGGTTTTATTGAGCAAATTTTCCAGCGTTTTCAGTAATATTTGCGGGGTCGGAACTACCTTTGGTGAGAATGCGGTTGCCTTTTAATTGCAGCTTCCAAAATTGGAACGATCCCTCATGCTTTAACGGTTTTTTATTTTCCAACCAGTTCTTTCTTTCAACAAGACCCATCGGTGGACTTTTCTTCAATGGATCACGAAGTGCCGCAGGATTTATTTGCGCCGATTGAAAATCGGCAACGCAACGAACGCGCCATCAAAACGGTTGATTCCTTGAACAAAAAATTTGGCTGCAACAAAATCCAATTCGCCGCGCAAGGTTTTGAGCACGAATGGAAAGTCGGCGCGAAGCGGCGTTCCCAAACTTTCACCTCGCGCTGGGATAAAATTTTTTCCGTGAAATGGTAGAGCATGGCGAATGAGTTTTATCGGGAAATTAACTGGAAATTTGGCGCGCGCCGGATTGGGGCCCAAAAAACTACCGCTGCGCATTTGCTGTATTCGTTGAGTCGTAATGGAATGGTTTCACGTCAGGATACGCGTCCCACGGCTGCCACGCTTGGGTGATGGGCGTGTAAATTTCCGGGCGACGTTGGTGAAACATGCGGTTGTTCAGACGTTGCTGACGGATTTCCACCAGATTCAGATCGGCGACAATTAACTTTTCCTCGCCCAACTTTTCCGCCACCGCTGACAACGCCCAGCCCGGATACGCGCAGATGGCCGAGCCGCAACCGATGGATTGGTTCACCGCCACGACGTGCGTGCAAGTGATGAAGCTCGCGGCTTTGATGATGTGCGGCTCTACCATGCCGGGACGCGAGTTGACCCAAATCAACACTTCGGCACCGCGTAGGGAAGGCATTTCAAAACTCTCGAAAAAGTATCCATCGTAGCAAGTCAGCAAACCGATGCGGCCAAAGTCCAAATCCACGACGGCGTTCTCGGTGCCGGGAATCATCGTCTGCTCGCCACGCTCTCCGGGATCAGGCGGCCAGTTGTAGGGCGAACTTGACCCGACAGCGGCGTGCATCTTGTAATGCTTGCCCACAACTTTTCCGTCACGACTGACGACGAGCACGGAGTTGGCGTAAGTGTTGGGGGCGGGCGGGTGTTGAATTTTAAAGCCGGGCAAAAATTCCCAGCCGCCGACGACGATGTTCAAATTATTTGTCTTGGCGACCGCGCACAATTTGTCGGTCAACGAATCCGGCAAATGAAACGCACCGAGCAAATACTCGGGGAACACCACGAGGTCGGCCTTCTGGGCGGCGGCGCGTTTGATCCACGGCAACAGCGCGTCCACGGTGTCCAGACCCGGCTTTAATTCATCCGGCTTGATGGTCATCTGCGCGACAGCCACGCGCACCGTGTCTTTGGCTTGCTTGATTGGAGCGACGCTGCCGACGGTGGGGCGAGCGGAATTTTCGCCCGCCTTGCCAGCGAACAGTGCGAGCAAGGTTAGCACGAGAATTAAACTTTTTAGCGACTTGATTTTCATTAGGCAAATCTGGGTTTGGTCGAAATTATTTTTCTCGGGTGATGATGCCGGTGTTGTTTCGCAGCACGGGCTGACTCGGGCGGCGTGGCGGATTATACCAGCACCTCGTCGCTGACAACCACGTCGAACGCGTTGAGTTCGGGATGCGCGGCGAGGACGTGGCTTTTGGAATTGAATGGACGCTCCCAATCAATCGTGAAGCGGCGCAAGATGTTTGGACGAGCAAAACTTGGGACTGGCAGCAGCAGTCCGGTCAACAGCAGGCTGAAAAAAGCGACGCCGCTGGCTTGTCTTCGGACGGAAACGCCGGCCAGTGGTTTTATTTTTGCAGCCATGACCATATCATCACGACATAGTGGATGTTGGGGCAACACCCCCAAACAGGTGTATTATCCATGTCAGGCTGCACCCGCAAAGTGGTCACTTGAGCTTGGCTTTTCGCTTTATGTCGAGCTAAAATACAGCGCAGCTGGCGCAAATATACAAAGGTCACATATCGGATAAAAAAATGTTATTGCACCGATTTATTTTTTCAGTCGGGCTGGTGTTACTGGTCGGGCTGGGACTGCTTTTTCCCAGATACGCCCACGCCACCGGTGAGACCAATGCCGTGGAAATTTCCAACGGATTTTTTTATCAAAGCTGGCAAACCGAGGAAGGCCTACCGAACAACGATGTGCATGGCGTGGCGCAGACGGCGGATGGTTTTCTCTGGGTCGGCACGCGCAACGGGCTGGTACGTTTTGATGGGCGCAAGTTTGTCTCCGGCTTCACGCCCGGCCTGACCGGTGCGACCAAAGTGAGCGTGTGGCGCATGAGCCACGCACCGGACGGCAAGGTGTTAGTGGCGCTGGAGTCCGGCGGCGTGCTGACGCGGCAAGCCGGAATTTTCGAGGCATTGCCGGTGGATGGCCAGCCGGATCGGCATCGCGCTTACAGTTTCTGTTCGGATTCTATCGGTCGCATTTGGACGGTTTCGCTGGAAGGCGAGGTGGATCAACTTTTCGCCGGCACGATGAAATCTCTGGGCATTCCCGTGCCGGGGCCATTGCGAACTTCCACGCTGGTCACGGACAGCGAGAACACAGTCTGGCTGGCGAGCGGCGGCACGTTGGGATTTTTTCGGGATAATAAATTTATCGCTTTGGCGACGAATTTGCAGGCGTCACTTTATATCACACCGGCGCGGGCGGGCGGCGTTTGGATGTCCACGTCCGGAAGTCTTTATCGCGTGGAGTCGGGTGGGGCACTGACTGAAATCACCACGCTGCCGTGGCTGGTGGGCGAGGCGAATGTCCGCGACCTGCTGGAAGACCGCGCGGGCGCAGTCTGGGTCGGCACGAGCGCGAAAGGGTTGTTCCGCTGGTTCGGCGGGCGTTTTCAATCCGTGCCGACCTCGCACAATAATATTTTGTGCCTGACGGAAGATCGCACGGGCAATTTGTGGGTCGGCACGCAGGGCGGCGGGCTGGACTTGATCCGGGCGCGTCAGTTCAAAGTGTTGAACAGTCATCGTGGCCTGCCCAACGACCGCGTTTTTTCTTTTGCGGAGGACACGCAAAACCGGATTTGGATTTCCACGCAAGACCAGGGCTTGAGCTATTGGAGCAACGGCGTGGTAAAAGTTTTTGGCGCGGCGGACGGCTGGCCGGAAATCAATCCGCTGTGCCTCGCGGCGGATGCCGAGGGCGGCGTGTGGATTGGGACGCAGAACGAAGGACTTTATTATTGGCGCGACGGGCATTTCCGCAATTTTACCCAGAATTTGGGGATGCCGATTCATTTTGTGAATTGCCTGCGCGTGGATAGTTCTGGCCGGGTCTGGGCGGGATCGTATTTGGACGGCTTGTATTGCCTGGAAGGCGAACGGTTGAAACATTACACAGTCAACGACGGCTTGCCGGACAAGGCCGTGCGTGATGTGGCGGAAGATTCCGTCGGCAACATCTGGGTCGGCACGGCAGACGGCGCGCTGGCCAAGCTGGTCAACGGAAGATTTCAAAATTTTCCTCACGATCATTCCGCGGGCGAAAGCATCCGCGCGATGCTGGCCGCCGATGATGGCGCCATCTGGCTCGGCACGGCCGGCGAGGGTTTGGTGCGATTCAAAAATGGACGCTTTAAAAACGTGACGGCGGCGGCAGGCTTGCCGGATGACGCCGTTCAAAGTTTGCTGCTCGACAGTTCCGGCTGGATGTGGTGTGGCACGAGCCGTGGATTGTTCCGCGTGGAGTTGCACGAACTGAATGCTTACGTCGAAGGTAAGCGGACTTCGTTGCCAACGTTCAGCTACGGCCACAGTGACGGGCTGAACGGTTTTCAATTCAACGGAGAATTTCAACCCGCCGCCCTCGCCACGCGCGCCGGGCAATTCTGGTTTGCGAGCGTGAAAGGCGCGGTCAGTTTTTGGCCGACCGCGATGAAGCGTAATCATGAGCCGCCGAGCATTTTTATCGAGGGGGTGCGGCGCAACGGCGAATCCCAGCCATTGCAGAATGATTTGGAACTGGCGGCGGGCGTGCGGATTTTGGAATTTCAATTTTCCGCGCCGGAGTTCGATGCGCCAGAACGCGTGCGTTACCGTCACAAGCTGGGTGGCGAAAACGCGGACTGGAGTCCGCCGAGTGCGGAAGCCGTCGCCACTTATACGAACGTGTCGCCGGGGGCGCATCGCTTTCGGGTCATCGCGAGCAATGCGGACGGCACTTGGAATGAGCAAGGGGCAGGCATCGCGTTGGTGGTCGCGCCATTTTTTTGGCAGACGTGGTGGTTTCCGCCGCTGGCCGTCGCGGCGAGCATCGTCCTGATGGCGTTGATTGTGCGCTGGTTTGCGTTGCGGCGGTTGCAGCGGCGGATTGAAATTTTGGAACAGCAACATGCGTTGGAACAGGAGCGCGGCCGGATTGCCCGAGATATTCACGATGAGTTGGGCGCGAATCTCACGAGCATTGGCTGGCTGGCGGATTTGGGACGGAAACATATTTCACAGCCGGAAGCCGTGACGGTGGACTTGGAAAAAATTGCGGTCAGCGCGCGGCAAAGTTTGACTGCGATGGACGCCATCGTTTGGGCGTTGAACCCGCAGAACGATTCGCTGGAACATTTCGCCAACTACATCGCGCATTTCGCCGGCGAATTTTTTCAGCCCACGGCCATTCGTTGTCGCTTGGACATTCCGGCGGATTTGCCCGCGCACCCGATGACGACCGAGGCGCGGCACCATTTGTTTCTGGCGTTGAAGGAAGCGCTCAACAACGTGGCCCGCCATTCGGGCGCGACGGAACTGTGGATTCGGCTGCAACTTTCAGAAACTGATTTGCTGGTGACCATCTCCGACAATGGCCGGGGCTTGCCGCTGACCGGGGTGCAACCCGGCCAGGACGGCCTCGCCAACATCCGCGAACGACTGGCCGCGCTCGGCGGAAATTTGCGGGTCGAGAGCGCGCCCGCCACCGGCACGGAATTATTTTTCACCGTGCCGTTGAAAAGCCTCAACGCCTGATTTTTTATGCCCATCACGATTGCCATTGTGGAAGACGATTTCAAGACGCGGGAAAACTTGCAGGCGTTGTTGCGAGAAAAGACGGGGTTCAAATGTCTGGGTGTTTTTTCCAACGGCGAAGCGGCGATTGAAGGGATGCCAAAATTAAAGCCGGACGTGGTGCTAATGGACATCAACCTGCCGAAGATGTCCGGCGTGGAATGCACGCGGCAGTTGAAGCAGCTTCTGCCGAAAACCCACATCATCATGCTCACGGTGTATGACGACAGCGACCGGATTTTTCGCGCACTGCAAATGGGCGCCAACGGCTACCTGCTCAAGCGTTCGCCGGCGGATGAAATTCTCCAGGCCATTCAAGATGTGCAACACGGAGGCGCACCAATGTCGAATTACATCGCGCGCAAAGTCGTGCAATCTTTTCAAAAGGATGCGTCAGGCAAGACGGCGGAAAATCTTTCCAAGCGCGAAACCGATGTTCTCAGCTATGTGGCGCAGGGTTACAGCAACAAAGAGGTGGCCGAGGCGCTGGGGCTGTCGGTGGAAACGATTCATGCCTATTTGAAAAACATCTACGCCAAGCTCCATGTGCGCTCACGCACCGAGGCGGTGATGAAGTTCCGCGAATGATACACCCTTTTGGGGGTATTGTTGGGAAACATGAGGGGGAGTATTTTCTCACATTCAATTAAGTTTAATGAACCACCACCGCCAACGTTATGATTTTTTTGGGAGCATGTTGATTTTCAAAATCTCCAGAGCCAGCTTTCGCAGTCGGCGGGCATTTACGTTGATCGAACTGTTGGTGGTCATCGCCATCATTGCCATTCTTGCCGGTCTGCTGCTGCCCGCTTTAAGCAAGGCAAAAGACAAGGCCAGTGGCATCGCCTGCAAAAACAATCTGCGCCAGTGTGGTCTCGCTACTATTTTGTACGCAGATGACAACAGTGACGGACTTCCCTTTGCGCACGCTGCCGCCGTGCTCGACCCAAACAAGAACAATTGGATGTATCTGCTCACGCCGTACATCAAGAAGGGTGAGTTCAGTGCGGGCAACTCCACTGAGACCAGCGATTTTGCCAAAAGTGTCTTTACCTGCCCCAATCGCCTGAAAGAGCCGTTGAACAATCCAGCTTTTCCGCCTGGCCCGTTCGGGCCTTCTCTCTGGAAGGTGAGCTACGGCATGAACAGCGCCACGGGTATCGCCGTCGATCCGACTAAAGATGTCACTGACCAAGCCGCTTATGTTTATTCCAAGGCCGCCAAGATCAGCTCCGTCATTAAGCCATCCGATACGTTTTTGATCACCGATGTTTCTTATGATGTCGGCTTTGTGGCGATGCCGTGGAAGGAAGGCAGATTCTTTGATGCGTATATTTACTTCGGCGGGAAGCCGATTTATCGCGCTGGTTTTAAGCACGGCAAGACCTCCCCCGGCGGACGAGTAAATGTTGTCTTTATGGACGGCCATGTTGAAAGCCGTTCGCTTACTCAAACCAACAACTTTGTATCTAAGTGGTATTAATTTCGGCGTCCTGAGTCTCTACCTGCATAAAAAAATAAAATAAAAAACCTGAACCAACCATGAAAAATCCATCATTAATCACTTCGCTCGCGATCTTGCTATCGTGCTTAAGTAGTTCGCTGAACGCCCAAACCACCAATGGCCTGCAACTCTGGCTCAAGCCGGAGGGGCTTACCAACACGGTTGCCGCCAGTCCAATTTCATTTTGGACGGACTCGTCTGGGGGCAACTACCACGCCACCAACAACACCGGCATCAAGCAGCCGACCTATTCGACAAACGCCCTGAACGGCTACGCCGTGGCGCACTTCACGGGGGATGGTTTGGTCAGCGCAAACTTGAACTACCTGCAAAGCCCGCTGCCGTTCAATTCCGCCTACACCAACTTCACTGCGATTATCGTCTATAAAACAACCTTCCCCGCCGGAGCGACTGCCCGTTGCCAGCTCATCCACCAGGCGAGCGGCTTCGCCAATCTTTATATCCTGGCGAGTGCGACAACCACCAATCTATTCACAAGCGCAGCAAACACGGCTGGTGCTGGCACCCCAATCACGACGGGTGCTTGGAAAATTGCTACCGTGGTTGAGGATTCTACCTCAATCAAAGTCTATGAAAATGGAGTATTGCTTGAAACCAAAGCCCTAGGAACTGTCGTTTCAAACAACATCAGCGGCTGGGTGTTCGGTGCGCGGCAAAACAAAACCGCTTATGGCCTCAATGGCGATATTGCTGAGATTCTGATCTACAACACCAACCTGAGCACGACGGCCCAAATCACAACCGAAGATTACCTGTTCAATAAATACGGGATTCCCGTGATCCTCTCCGATAATTTCAACACTGCGGATACGACGGACCTCAACGCGGATTTGGCCACCCGCCAATCTGGCACCGCCGCCACAGCAAACTATTTCACCACCGGATTCGCTGCGGACAGTCTCTCCATCACCAACAACCAGCTTAAACTCAAGATCGATTCTGGATTCAGCGGATTCAGGACAGTGGAATTTGCGCCGCAGGTAAATTTCATCACCAACGAATCGGGTAATTTCAAACTGTCGTATGACATCACCAGCTTGACCCAGGTTGGTGACTGCTGGGCCGGCATCGTCATCCGCAGCGCCCCACAAGGTATAGATCTCCCGCAACCAATCTGGGGCGATGGATTCAACACCATCATCCGATCCAACGGTGCCAGCCTGGTCTTTCCGCACGGCTTTGAAAATGGTCCCCCGTCTTGGACCTTTGGTCAGTTGTCCGCCACGAATACCCTGCCTTATCACGTTGAACTGATCGCCACCAACAACGTCATCACTTATTTCGTCAACAGCGAGCTGCTCGGAAGCTGGACCTTGCCCTGTGCCTCGGCCAACTATATCACGCTTTCGCTGGGATCCGATAACAACAACAACAGCGCCACCTTCGACAACTTTGCCTTCAGCGCCACGATCAGGCCGCCCGCAGCGTTGCCGGTGCTGACGAGCGTTTTGAAATTGCTGGACAGCTTCAACACCGCCGACTCCAACGATCTCAACTTGAATCTCGCCCGGCAGAGCGGCCCTGTGGCTCCGGTTTCCTGGACGACCAATGGCAACTTAAATTCCGCCGTCTCGATCACCGGTAACGCCTTGCTCCTGACCAATTCGCCCGGCGGTGGACAAGCCATCGGCATGGCCTCACCGACCGGCGACTTCCGCCAATACGAGCATCTCAACAGCTTCCGCATTAGCTACACCGTGCAAGGAACAAATAATGGCATATCCAATGACTCTTGGATCGGCACGCGCTTCCGCGACAACGCTCCTTCCCATTTCGTAGCGGACGCCGATGGCGGCGGCACCGGCATCAACTTCTTCAGCGGTGATGGCCGCTGGTATCTCTGGCAGAGCTATCTCGGGCTGACCAACACCAGCGGTATCGCTGGTAGTGGCAGTGTTCCCGTGGCGGCCAGTTACGCCTTCGAGTTCGAGGTGCGCACCAACCTCCTCCGCATCAAAATTAACGGTCAGCCGTTGGCGCTCGGTTGCGGCGCACTGCCGGATGCTTACCTGCTTTCGACCGCACAGGTGAACAACTTCGTCACGCTCCACTGTTTCGCGGGTGGTTCTGCCACCGCTGCCTTCGCGCAGTTTGACGACTTCAAATTCGAGTCGCTTGATCCCGGATTCACCGTGGCTGCGCCCACGATCCTCAATCCTGCCCTTGCAGGTTCAAACTTCAGCTTCAACCTGAATTCCGTCAGTCCAATCTTCTATGCGGTGGACTCCAAGACCGACCTTGCCGCGCCGACGTGGACTTACCTGGGTGGCTTGGTCGGCAACGGTGGTTCGGTGAGCTATACGAACACTACGGCCACCAACAGCGCCCAGTTCTATCGGCTCCGCATCCCGTAAGCTCGGGTTCGATCAATCAGAAGACCGGGCTTCGGCCCGGTCTTTTTTTATTCCATCATTCAGAAAAAATTATGAGGTTGAAGATTATTAAACAGCGCCTGTCGCTCGCCGTTTTTCTGTCGCTCGCGCCGTTTGGCACAGCCCTTGGCGCAACGGTGACGGGTGAAATCACAGACGCCTCCAAAATCGTTGCCTCGCGCCTCTACATTCAGAGCGCCGCGGGCGAATGGTTTTTCGCGGAATCCATCGGCGGCACCGCCGTTCGTTACGCCAAGACCAATTGGGTCAATCCGCGCGCGATGGAAGTTCACACCACGCTCTCGGGGCATCCGTTTCGTGTCGAACTGCCGCCCGGTCGCTACACCTTCATAGCCGAACGCGGCAAGGAATATCATCCGTTAACGAAAGAGGTTGTTGTCACCGACAAGCCGCTCGCCGTGAAACTCGAATTGCATCGCTGGATCAACATGGCGGCACGCGGTTGGTTCTCCGGCGACGGCCATGTGCATCGGTCGCTCGCCGATCTACCGGTGCTCGTGCTGGCCGAAGACTTGAACGTCGCGTTGCCGCAGTCGTATTGGGCCATCCAGGACAACACCCGGCCCACACGCAGCAATAAATTCTTTGGCGCTCAAGATTCAACCACGCCGGGCGACAAATCCGGTGAACCGGAAATTTCCCCTTCGCTGATCAAGGCCGACGCCACCCACGTCATCTGGCCCCTCAACACGGAATACGAAATCTATCGCGTCGGCGGCAAAGATCACAACCTTGGCGCGGTGTTCATCCTGAATCATCGCAAACCCTTCACGCTCGGCGCGCCGCCGTTGCGTCCGGTGGCGGAAGAGGCGCACCGGCAGGGTGCGTTGCTGGACATGGACAAATGTAATTGGAATTGGTCACTCATGCTGCCGCCGGTAATGCAGATTGACCTCTACGAACTCGCCAACAACCATCTCTGGCGCACCGAGTATGGCTTTACCAACTTTAACGTGCCCGCGCCTGCGTTCATGCGTCTGCCGGACGCGGGGCGTAGTGGTGGGGAGCGGGATTGGATCAATTACACCTTGAACACCTACTATGCGCTGCTCGACTGCGGCTTTCGGATGCGCCCCACCGCGGGCACAGCGAGTGGCGTGCATCCCGTGCCGCTCGGATTTGGCCGCGTGTATGTCCATTGCCCGCGCGGTTTCACCTACGACGACTGGATCAAAGGATTGGGCGCAGGTCGCAGCTTTGTTACGACCGGACCGATGTTGCTCGCTGAAATAAATGGCGAAGTGCCAGGCGGGAAATTTGCGATGACTTCAGGAAAAGCGCAGCGAGTCAAAATCAGCGGTACTGTGTTGAGTGAGAAACCGGTTCACGCCCTCGAGGTGCTTGCGAACGGCGCGACCGTGCAGACGATTCCATTGAAAACGAAACGCAACAGTGACGGCGCGTATGAAGCGCGGTTCAAGGCCTCGGTCAAAATTACCGGCACAAGCTGGCTCGCACTCCGGTGCTGGGAAGAACGTAATGGCGGACGAATTCGCTTTGCCCACACCGCACCGTCATGGTTTGACGATTCAACCGCGCCGTTGCGACCACGCCGCGAGGAAGTGGCCTGGCTTGTTGAGCGGATGAAACAGGAAATCGCCACCAACACGAGTGTGTTGTCGCCAGAAGCTGTGGCGGAGTATCAGCAAGCACTGGAAGCGTATCAAAAGCTGGAGCGAGACGCGCGATGACAAGACCCAATTCCAGAATCCAGTTTTTAGTTGCTGTCAGCCGAGCGGTTTTTCTGCAATTCGCATTTCGCAGCGAGGTGGCGATCTTGTTTCAATGCCAGCCGTCATCGGCAAACCAATCAACGATTCAACAATGAAACGGTTATACTGATCCCCAAAATGAATTTCCACATGAGTAAGGTACTACGATTCCGAGGAACGCCGACTTCAGTCGGCAGATTGGGTGTAGGGCAGTATCTTCCGCCTGAAGGCGGCGTTCCTGTCCGGAATTTATTTTCAGCAGCCGTTCTAAACACATTCACGGTCTTGGCTGCACTGCTCGCCAGCGGGACGCAACTGTTCGCCGCCGAACCTTTCCCGCTGATTGACGGCGTTGAAAGCCAGCCGCTGCTGGCTCAAGTCGGAAGGCTGCAAGACGCGCTGCAATTCATCGGCCAGCCGTTGCCAGAAAAAGTTCACCAGCAACTCGTCGAAGCGGGCCGGAAAAATTCTGCCCGTGAAATTGGTTTTGCCGTGCAGCACGCGTTGGATCCGGTATGCGTGGGCGAAGTGATTTTGCAAACGAACGGCGCGGTCACGTTCACGCCGGCGGCGGCAAAGCCAAAATTGTTGGCGCAAGGCTGGCGGGCGTTTTTGGTCAAGGTTCACAATCCCGGCGGGCGGCACGACGCGCTGTTCGTGGACAGCCCCGGTGCGCGTCCATTGCCAGAAAGCCCCGCCGCCGAAGTGGCCAAGCGCTGGATTGACGTGGAGATGTTCGATCATCGCCCGTTGAACGCGACCTTGAGCGGTCTCGAATTGGAATACCGCATCATCCAGATTTGGGCGAAGTTTCCCGGCACCCGCACCGCCGCGCTGGCATTCAAGTCCAGCGAGTCCGGCCTGAATTCAGAGCGCGTGGATGAAGCCTACAAAACAATTTGGAACTTTGATTCAGCCACCGAAGGCTGGGCGGCGAAAAATCAGTGTCAACTTTCCCTCACCAACGGCGCGCTGCAAATTGAAAGCACCGGTAACGATCCTTTCCTGCAAGCCGAGTTGAACATGTCGCCCGGCGCAAAAGTTGTCCGCATCCGGGCCAAGACGGATACGGAAGCCACCTGGCAATTATTTTGGACCACGGAAAAACGGCGCGAGGCGGATTCCGGTCATGTGGTTTCGTTTCTCGCCACGCGCAGCACGGGGCAATGGTCAGAATTCAAATTTAATTTTACCGCGGAAGATCATCTTGTCGGCCTGCGGCTGGATCCCGGCATGACCACTGGTATTTCGGAGATTGATTCCATTGAAATCGCCAACGCCGAGGCTACCGGATCGGGCTGGGCGAGCGCGGAAATGAAATTCAAAATTGAACCGGCCATCCCCGTAAAATTTGAAGTGCGAGATCTGGCCGGGTTGCCGACGATGGCCGCTTTTGTGATTCGCGATTCACAGGGCCGCATCTATCCCATGCAGAGCAAGCGGCTGGAACCGGACTTTTATTTTCAGCCGCAGATTTATCGCGCCGATGGCGAATCCGAGTCATTGCCAGCGGGAGCTTACACCGTCACCTGTTCACGCGGGCCGGAGTCCGTGCCGGAAACGCAGACCGTCATCGTCAGCGAAACCCAGCACACGATTCGTTACAACGTAAATCGCTGGGTGAACCCGATGGCGCGCGGCTGGTTTTCCGGCGACAGCCACATTCATGGCGCAGGCTGTCTGCATTATCTTAAACCCACGGAAGGCGTTTCGCCCGAATCCATGCAGCGGCACACGATGGGCGAAGATTTGAAAATTGGTTGCAGTCTGAACTGGGGGCCGGGGTTTGATTTTCAAAAGCAATTTTTCTGTGGCTATGTGGATCGCGTTTCCAATTATCCCTATCTCATCCGGCAAGACATTGAGGTCAGCGGCTTCGGCTCTCATGTCTCCGGTCATCTCTGTTTGCTGCGGTTGAAAGATCAAATTCCGCCCGGCGGCAATTCGAAAGATCATTGGCCCAAACTCGGTCTGAACACGCTGCGCTGGGCCAAGGCGCAGGGTGCCATCTGCGGCACGGCTCATTCCGCGCTGGGCTTGGACGGTTCAGTTGGCCGCGTAGCGGGTCCGGACGGGCCGAACGCTTTGCCGAGTTACGACATCCCGCGCTACGACGGCGTCGGCGCAAATGAATTTATCGTGGACGTGACGCACACCGTTCCCGGCGCAGACGGCAAGCTGGTTCCCGCCATTGATTTCATTGCCACGATGAACAGTGACCGGCGACTGGAATTTAACATCTGGTATCACGTTTTGAACTGCGGCTTCCGCACCCGAATCAGCGGCGAGACGGATTTCCCGTGCATGAACGGCGCGCGAGTGGGCTTTGGCCGCGTCTATGTGAAGCTGGATGGCAAACTTACTTTCGATGACTGGTGCGACAAACTCCGCGACGGACGCAGCTACGTCAGCGACGGCACGAGTCACCTCATGGAATTCTCTGCAGCAGAGGTGAACGCGTCGAACAATTCCGTCGCCGTCGGCGAACACGGGAGCGAACTGCGGCTCGCGAGGGCTGGTAAAATCCGGCTCAAAGTCATTGCCGCTGAAAGACGATTGGACACCAACGCGGTTGCGCTCGAAGTCGTGGTCAACGGCTATCCCGTCGCCCGCAAAATGATTTCCAGCCAGGGCGGCGAACAGGAGTTTTCCTTTGAAGTGCCGATTGAGCAGAGCAGTTGGGTCGCGTTGCGAACGTTTCCTTCCGCGCACACTAATCCGATTTTTGTGATCGTGGACGGACAGCCCATCCGCGCATCAAAGCGCAGTGCCGAATGGTGTCTGCGCGGGGTGGATCAATGCTGGTCCCAGAAAGAACATTGTTATCCTGGTGTGGAGAAAGTTCAGGCCAAGGCTGCCTACGAGCACGCCCGACAGACGTATCGCCAAATTTTTGACGAGGCGAATTCGGATTAGACGGCGGCACGGCGGAACAGAACGGTGTGAGCGCTTTCGGAGCGCGGTCCCGCACGCGGGACCGCTTCACGTCGGCCTGCAATGTGGGCGTTGCAGCGGGCTGAAGTCCGCGCTCCCGGGGGCGCAATTCGGATGCTGCCAAAAGCAACCGCTAACAATACTTTTGTTAAAATCTCAAAATGAAAATCGAAAAACTTTTTATCGTCGCCGCCGTCATGCTGCTCTGGCTGACCCCTGCGGCGTGGAGTCATGGCATTGATTTGCCCAAACCCACGCCCGAGCAACTCGCGCAGATTCAGCCGCCGTTGCGCGGCTCCGTGAATTTTTCCCGCGAATTGCTGACCCATCTCCGCAATCGCTTGACGCAGCCGCAGCTCGTTTTGCTGGATCGCGTGTTGGAACAATTTGCCAATGCCGACCGCATCCGCGCTGGCGAAGTTCGCAGCTCTGCGCCCGCCGATGCGGATTATTATCATTGGCGCGCCGAGCAGAGTTTGCTGGAATTGCTGCCGCAAATTCCCGACCTCATCCCGCTCGATTTCCGCCAAGGCCCACCCTCGCACAAGCCCGACGACGCGCTGGAACTCGATCAGCAATATAATTTGTTACTCTTAAAAGTCGTCACTGGTAACGGCCCAACGAACTTTGTCGTCCACGAAATGAACATGACGACCGAGCGCGATCCGAAACCTTACCGCATCACCATCGCATCGAACGCCACCACGTTCGTGGTGATGAAGCTGGAGCAAGTGCCTTCGGACAAGACCATCTTCCATGTCGCGTTTCAGAACGAAGGCGCGAGTGAGCCAGCGTTCCGGTGGGCGCTCTCGTTCAACTCCAAGCCGGGCGGCCAAGTCGGAGTGCAGGTGCTCGATGAAAACGGGAAACCCGTTTCCGTGCTGCTGCGGCTGACGTCCGGCGCGGGGCAACGCCTCTTTGAACCGGCGGGCGCGGTGGATTTATCGCCGATGATGAACGACGTGACGAGCCTCCCCATCTACGGACCAGGCCGCGGCTACATGGTTTATATTCCTGGCCCGTTTCAGGGACGTTATTGGATCGTGCCGAAGCCGTTCGAGATGGCTTTGCCCGCTGGCGATTGGGAAATTCACATTCTCCACGGTATCGAATACGAGCCGTTACACGAAACCTTCCGTGTCGAACCGGGCCAGTGGACGCGCAAAACTTTTCAACTCAAACGCTGGACGAATATGCCCGAACGCGGCTGGTATTCGGGCGATGATCACATCCACTCGCGCTTGATGAGCAGTGAGGACGCGGAGAAACTTCTGGCCTTCACGGTGGCGGGCGATATCCACATTGGGAACGTGCTGGAAATGGGCAACGAAATGCGGACGTGGTATGCGCAACGCGGCTTCGGCCCGGAGTTCCGCGTGCGGGACGAAAGTGGACGACACTGGCTCGTGCCCGGACAGGAAGACCCGCGCTCCATGCTCGGCCACGCCATCGGTTTGAATCTGAAATCAAAAGTCCGCGACCTTGACCACTACTATCTCAATGATTGGATCGCTGAGCAGATTCATCAGCAAGGCGGTCTCTACGGGCACACGCACGTCGGCGCAAAGGCGTTGTCGGTCGAGCGCGAGATGGCACTGTTCACGCCGCTGAACATCGTGGATTTCAACAGCATCATGCAGGCGAGTCTCAACACGGATTATTTTTACGACTTCCTGAACCTCGGTTACAAAATGACCGCCAGTGCTGGGACGGATACGCCCTACGGCGGCACAGTCGGCGCGGTGCGGCTCTACGCGGACTGCGGCACGAACGCGCCGTTCACACCGGACAAGTGGTTCAATGCGCTCAAAAACGGCCGCACCTTTGTCACAACCGGGCCGATGCTGGATTTCAAAGTCAACAACGCGCGGCCCGGCGACACCATCACGGTGACGAACAATCTTTCGCTCGAAGTGAAAATCCGGGCGTGGGGTTTGCGTGGCGCGTCTGCCCCGCTGAAATTGCAACTCGTGCAATTCGGGAAAGTCATCCGGGAAGTTGTGGCGACGAATGAGAATCAAACTGAACTCGAACTCACCACCACCGTTGCCGCCGGGCATGGTTCGTGGCTCGCCGCGCACGTTGTTGGCCGCAACCGCTCCGAAGCCGTCACCACGCCGGTTTATGTGATTCGACCGGGCTTTCGTTTCTGGGATGTCGGTCAGGCCGCCGCCTTGATAAAAAAACAACTCGCCGTGTTGGATGACATTGAAAAAGCCGTGCGGGAAGCCGCTGCGATTTCCAGTTCCTCACCGCTGGATTATTGGAATCGCTGGCCGGCGGAACAATCGGCAGCCTTGCGCCAGCGGCTGGACAAAATTCGCGCAATAAATCATGGATTGCAACGCGATCTAGAACGCGAGTTGGCGGCGCGAAAGCAGAATCCGTAACCGTTATTTAGTCGCGCGGGTATTCGCTGAATCCGAATGGTTGGGCACAAGGCGCGCGCCAAGGTTAGAACCTTAGGGCCAGACGAAGCGGTAGTAGCGCTGGGGCGCATTGGTGGCTGTCACGTCGTCCACGCTCAGCAGGCCATTGCTGCCGGTCGCATTGGTCGAGAGGCTGGGCCAATTCAGCAGGTTGGAGGAAGTTTGCAACGTGTAGGCCGTGTTCGGAATGCCGCTGAACTCTAGGCGGAACGCGCCGTTGCTCGACATTTGCCACGCGGTGATCGTCGGGCGAACAATGGTCAGCGAAACCGCGCCGGTGCTTTGTCCTCCCTGACCGTCGCTCAAGAAATAGTTGAATCCGTCCGCGCCGAAGTAGTTCGTCGGCGGTTGATAATTTACCAAACTTCCCGCCAATGAAACTCCGCCGCCGCTCGCGCTGGGAGTCGTCACTCCGGTCACGCTCAAAACGCCGCCGTCGGGATCGGAATCATTAGCCAGAAGATTTGAGACGGCAATCGTCGTCGCGGTGTTCCAATGCGCGAAGATCGAATCGGCGGCGGCGACGGGCAAGTCGTTCACCGCGTTGACGGTGATGGTGAAGAATTGCTGCGCGGAGCTATTCTGACCGCCATTGGCGGTGCCGCCGCTGTCGGTTAGCGTGGCAGAAATGGTCGCCACGCCGAACGCGTTCGTGGCGATGGTAAAGGTCAGTGTGCCGGAGGAATTGATGACGGGTGGCGCAGAGAACAATGCATCGTTGTTGTTCGTGACTGTGAAGCTGACGGTTTGCGCGGTTTCATCCAGCGGACCGGCAGTGATGTTCGTCGCCCAATTCGCGAAGTTCTGCGGGCCGGAATCTTCGTTCACCACGACATTCGAGCCGGGCGTGAACGAAGGCGCGTCATTCACCAGAGTCACGGTCACGGTGAAGGTCTGCGGCGCGGAAGAATCCTGTCCGCCGTTGGCTATGCCGCCGTTGTCCTGCAAGCGCACGGTGACGGTCGCCGCTCCGTTGGCGTTTGCCGCCAGAGCTAGAGAAAGGTTGCCCGTCGGGTTGATAGCGGGTTGGGTCGAAAAGATGGAATTGTTGTTGTTCGTCACGATGAAGGCGACGGTTTGCCACGCATCATTGGCTGGCCCGGCGCTGATGTTCGTGGCCCAGTTGGAAAAAGTCTGCGGACTGGTGTCCTCGAGCAAAACCACATTCGCGCCTTTCGTGAAACTCGGGGCTTGGTTGGTGGGTTGGGCGGTGACTTGAATCCAATCAATCTCGATGCGACCGCTGGTCGCGTCGGCGGCGGGTTGCAGGCGGAGCGCGGTGATGGTGTTGCCAACCCAATTCGTATTGCTCATCAGGTCTGCTGCGTAACTGCGTCTGCCGGTATCGTTTGGCGTGAGCGTAATGAGCACGGCTTTGTTGCTGTCGAAATAAGCGTTGGCAGTGGTGGTCCAGTGAAGCCATGCGCTGGTCGCGGCGGTCTGGTTCAGAACCCGGAACTGGAAGAACGAGTTGGAACTGCCGTTTAGATTCAACGGCGCGATTTGCAGCGCCGCATTCGCCGCGAACAGATTGCCAGTGAGCGCCCCGTTCGTGACCGCCGGACTTGTGAAACCATTGACGACTTGCCAGCCTTCGAAGTTGCCGTTCGTGTTAAACTGCCAGTTGCCAGGTTGCGCGGCGGGTTCGAGCGCGGGCAGAAGATAGGCGTAGTCGAGCGAGACTTGTGTGGCGGGCAACGAAGTCGGATCAAGCCGCACCGAGTCTTGATACCCTTTCCACTGCGCGTTCTGGCTCAGATCAATATCCAGATCATGCCACGCGTTATCGGCGGGCAGTGTGGGACTGGTAAAAGCGAACCCGCCGGATTTGGGAAACCAAAAGAATTGCGCAAAATTATTTACCCCCGTTGCCACTTTCACCCGGCAAACAAACCGATTGTAAAGGTCCGCGTTGACACCGCGATTGGAGGGACTGCCCGTATTGAAATTCATATACGGGTCGTTGCCGCTGCTCGTCGCCTGCCAGACTCCGCTGTTGATGGCAGCGGCCCCAAATTGATTTGAGGAGGCGATGTCCGCAAGTTGGTTGAAGTTCCAGGTGCGGACAAACATCGGCATCGGCACGGCCCACGGCGAGAGGTTGCCCGCCGCGTCGCGGGCGCGGATGCGCCACCAGTAGAGGCCGTCCAGCACCGGCGTGCCGTTGTAAACCAGCCGGCTGCCGGTCAAGCCGTTCGTCGCGAATACCGCGTTGGTGAAAAAGAAATTCGTGGAGAGTTCCAGCGTGTAGCTGACGCCGGAATGATTCGGCTCGAACGCGCCATCCCACAGGAAAACGGGCGCGGGAGAATTCACGATGAGATCGGAGTTGGCGATGCGCGGCGGGAGCATGACTGGCGCGACGGAAAGGTAATCCACCTCAAACGCGATGCCCGCTTGGTTGACGGGATCAAGTCGGAGGCGCGTGATGTCGCCCGTCCAATTCGGATCGGCGGACAGATCCAACTCGTAGGTTTGGGTGCCGGCAGCAACAGCGAAAGTGGTGGTGAAAAATGAAGTGCCCCGTTTCCACCAGAACATCTGCCCGGTGCTCGCAGTAGAAGAAGTCAGGCGCACTCGAACTTTCTTGTAGGTGTTGGCATCCACGTAAGCGCGATCGGCATCCTCACTTGCATTGCGCTTGTCGGTGGAGAAATAGAAATACGCATCCGGCCCGCTCGTGCCGCTGAAGATGCCGCCCGCAATGGTTGCGTTGGTCACATCGTTGACGCCATAGATTTCGTTCGCGTCATCGAAGTGCCAGCAGGGGGCGGCTTCGAGCCGGAACCAATCGAGACTGAAATTCCCACTGGCCGAGGCCGGTCGAAATTCGAGGGCTTGGATCTTCTTTTCTCGCCACGCAGCATTTTCGGCGAGATTGACGCGGTAAACATTCCAGCCGGGGCGCGCGGGGAACGTGACGGCATTGGTCGCGCCGGTGTTATCCACCCAGGCGATCTGGCCGAAGCCGACCAGGGCATTGCTGAGGTAGAAACGAAACGAGGCCGCGTAGTATTGGTCGGAAAGAATAAAGCGCGTCGGCGATTCGTTGAATTCCAAGGAGAGCATCGGCGTGGCGTTGGTAATCTGACCGGACAAAATTCCATTGGTGAAAACCAGCGCGCTCACCCCGGATGAACTCTCAATGTCGTCACTCTCACTCATCGCCCAAATCACGTCGCGGGCGGCAGGGCTGACTTCGTAAGGCGCCAGGTTGGTGAAGGACTGGTTGCTATGATTGAAGATAAATTGCGACAACGCGGTTTGCAAAGGCCGATCATAAATCTGGTATGTGTCAAAGCCCCACCAAGTGTAAGGGGCGATGACGCGTCCGCCGGAATTCCAGACCGTGTCGAGCGCGGCGAGATTGGCGGCGACGCTGTTGGTGATCGGGTTATACTCAAAGATGCCCCAGTTTTTGTCGTTGGCGCGAATCGCGGAGAAGATATTCGTGGCGGAGGCATTGCCGTAATAGGTGGTGATGCCATTGCCGGCGCCATTCACGAAGGTGGTCGTCCAGGGTGACGCGTATTTTCGGTCATCATCGGAAGTGCTGGCGGGGTCGAGGGGGATTTGATGGCCGTAGAGCGAGTCGGGATTCCAACCCGCGTCGCGACACCACCCGACTTGCGCCTGAACCATCTGCCCGACCTGATTGGTGCGGAAGTCATGCCACTTACGCCACCAGCGGCCGGTGGCGGTGAATGTGCTCCAATTTACGTTGGTCGGAGGCTGAACGACATCCCAGGACGCCCACGGAAATCCGGACGCCCCGCTGAACGCGGCGTTAAAGTTCGTCAGACTCGCATACTGCGCTTGCCCGGCGTAAAGATTTGTTCCGCTCAACCAATCACGAAACTCCTGTTTCGACCACGAGCTGTAATCGCAATACTCAGTGTTCGCATGAATATTCTGGGCGACCTCCGAGGACATGCTGGCGAACGTGATTAAGTCGGGATGCTGCTCCCGTTGTGACCCCAGCACCCGCATGGCGATGCGGCAATTGCGACCGGCATAGTCTTGTACCAGCGTGGCGTTGCGCGAGAGCGTGACTTGCATTTCGAGCGCGTCCGAAGCGGAGAAAACCTCGTTCGTGGTCACATCGGTTGAGGTGCCGGTGCGGATGCGCCCCAGGCGATCCACCTGCAGGTAGCTGCCGCCGCCAAATTTTTCCAGGTAGTTATGGAGGATGTCTTCGCTCTGGATGGCGCTGTCAGCCCACGGCATGCCGTTGACATGGACGCCAAACGGGATGTCGTTGGAAATAATCACGCCCGTCACGTAATCAATTTCCGCCACCGTGTAGGTTGTGAAATCAAGAACCTTCCCGGGGCTGAAAAGATAATCGTAGTAACCACCGTGTGTGCTCTGGAGAAATTCCAGACCGGAGGAGACGCCCGCCTTCACATTCTTGGGCATCACTCCGCCCGTCAGGGACAACATCCGCGAGCGATAGCCCACCACAGAGTTCGTGCCGCCTGGGCGCTGATCCCACACGCCAATGGGTGAAAGATGAAAGGTGTTGCGCGCCGTTTCATCAAGCGGATCCGCCAAGGCGGTGGTCAGCGCCGCGGTCGCCAACAGAACCGCGAGCGCGCGCCAGAGGGACTTGGGCAACCAGATTATCGTTCGCATGGTCGAAATATTCTTCATAAATTACAGTGCCTGGAAACCAGTGGACTTCAATAAACGAATCGGGCCGAGGCTGAGCGTGCCGCGTTCGGTCAGTCCCGTTGCGGGTTCGATGCGGAGGCGAGTGATGTCGCCGCGCCAGTTGGCCTCGAGTCCGAGCTCGCAATGGTATTCGCGCAACTCGGAGTCATTCGCCACGAGCGGAATCCACGCAGAGCGCACCGGATCAAATGGCTCGCCCGCGCCAGCCCAAAAAATTCGTGCCAAGCCCGCACTTGTGCCGTTTCGTAATTGGAGCGCGAGCAACTGGTTCGTAGCTGTCGTCGCTGGTTTAGCCAGCGTGAATTCAAACGCTGCGTCAGACGCGATGACTTGCGCGTAAAATGTGTTCATTTCACGATTCAAAATTTTCAACCCTCTGAAATTTTGCCATGCCGGTTCACCGTTTGCCGTCGGTTGAAATAAAGCAATTCCGCCGCGCGGCGCAAATGGCAGTGGACGCTGCGGCGATTCGCGGCGGGTTAGAAAAATTGGTTCCACCACGCGCCCGCGAACCAAGGTAGCTGCGGTTGAATCACGGTTGGTGGTGGTGAGTTCGATTTGATAATTGCCAGCAGTCTGCGGCTCGAACCACAGCGACGTTGGCTGGTCACGATTCAACGTGACGACTTGCTCGGTGATGATAGGCGACCAACCCGCGCTGGGCAATTCACGTCGCAATCGGGCAGTAATAACAGCGTGATTCGTCCCCGCAAGATTCAAGTGCAGGCCGAAAAACGGTTCGTCCGCCGCGAAATTGAAGGATTTATTGAGCGCAATTTTTTCGCCCAGTGAAATTATTTTCGCCGCCTTGGTTTCACTTTCAGCATAACGCCACGCGCGGAAAGGCAGCGAGCCATCGGCGGCGCGATACCACCCGACCGAACCTTTCGGCTGGCTCAACTCGATTCTGTAGCGCGAGCAATTTGGTTCTGGCACGATGGGCAGCTCGAACCAATCTTTGTCGGCAGGCAGCGCGTATTCCTTGTCGCTGACTAATTTCTCACCGCCCTCCGTCAGCGCGAAGACGTGACCACGCAGGCCGTTGGCTTCGAGGCTGCCCGTCCAGAGCGGCACGGCGACGAAGTTCAACGGCTGGCCAGCGGGGATTTCAATTTCGCGGCTGAGGATGTTCGTTAAAACTTCGTGCGCCGCCGCCGGTTCGCTGGCGGCGAGCAGTGTGCGTTGCCATTCGCGGGCAGGAACAAAATTCATTTCCAAATTCGCGATGAATTCCGCGCCGTCGCCCAAGTCGTTGATGACCACATCCGAATGGTCATCCTCACCGCTGTTGCGCGAACTGCGACACCAATCCGGCTGCGCGAACGCTGCCGTGCGCCACTGGCCGCTGCCGGTTTTTTGAACGACACCAAGATTTTGCCAGGCGCGCGACGATTGATTGAAGACTTTGACCTCAAATTTGTCCGTACCTTCATCGAGATATTGCACGGAGAGCACGACGCCATTCATGCCGTGATACTGCTGGCGGTCGTCCACGTCGAAAATAATTTGCGGATTGCCGGGGCTGGTGGCGGCGCACTTTTCGCCGAGTCGATTGGTGTAGATAACCTGCGCGTTGGCGTCCTGAAACTGGCGCAGCCCGAGCCAGAGATTGCGATACTCCAGCGGCACGGGCGAGTGATCGTATTTCAACGACGTGTCACCGAGCCGACAGTAAAATCGGCTGATGAGAGGGCGGCCCATCTGCTCGGTCAACCAGCGGAGGTATTGATGAACGGGCTGGGCAACAATGTCGCTGCCGTAGAGAAACAAAAGATCCGCACCATCAATCATTCCACGATTCAAAAAAGAAATGGGGTGTCCGCCGCCCGGGCCGGCTCGTGCAATTTGGCCGCCGGTTTCCAGTGTGAGCGTGACGCCCGGCGTGAAACGGTAACGATTCCACAGGTAGCTCGCGCTGGTGTTGTCGTCCCACATATCCCATTTTTCGCTCAAACCATTTTGCTTGAGGCCGACTCCGCGTGCCACGGCAGCCTGGGCGACGCGGCGATAAAGCCAGTCACGATGATTCTTCTGGTAAAGTCCGTAAGCGAGACAGATGCGAAGTGATTTGTGCGGCAACAACCGGCGGTAGAGATCAAGGCAGTCGGTGATGCGCGCCAGATATTTTTCCGGGGTGAAGCCACGCGCGAGCCATTGTTCATCGAGTCCACCATAGGCGTCATCGTCGAGAATGGTTTCTTCCCAGCGGCCAAAACCGCCGACGCTGATCGTGCCAATGGCGGGATTTTCGCCGTAGCGTTCGGCAAACTTCGCGATGAAGGCCGTCCATTTTTCCTGAAACACCGGATTGAAATAATCCGGGAAACAAGTGACGCGGTCGCTCCAGCGCACCCATTTCAAATCGTCAATCACGACTTCGCCGGAACCAACGACGCTAATTTCCACGTCGCAATGATCCCGCCAGAGAAAGGCCGGATAATAAAACGTTTGGCGACCGGATTTGCCCGCCGGAATGTTTAGCGTCTGTTTGTCGAGGACATCGTAAGGTGCGTCGTGATTGATGATGCGATAGCGAAGCGTTGCGTCGGAGAGGGCGTGGTAATTCAATTCAAACAAATAGCCTTCGCCACGCTGGAGCGCGAAATCGGGTGCGTGATTGCGGAGGCCGTTGGGCAAATTTGTTTCGCCGCCGGTGATCAACAACGAAGCGAGACCGGTAATGACTTGTTTTTTGTTGTGGGTGATTTGTGCCCCGGCGCGGAGTTCCCAGTCCCGGTTGGATTTTTCAAAATCATTGGTGTGGGTCGGCGGCTCGCCTACAAGTCGGATGATGTTGAGATGGTCGAGCGACAGCGTGCCTGGCCCGTCGTAGCCGAAGCGGACTTGCCCATCGGCGAACGGCGGCATCTGAAGGGTGAAGGACTGGCTGGCTGGATTATTCGCCGTAGCCGTGTAGGTCAGACGATTCGTGGAATGGCCGAGGGCGCTGGAGATTTCCACCCAGCCCGTGACGGGCTGCGAGGTGCGACAATCGAATTCCACGGCGTAAAACCCATCGGCGTCGAGGTGAATTTGCGGATTAAGCGCGCAGAGACTTTTCTTTCCGGCATCGGTTTTGACGCTGGCGATGGAAAAATTGCCGCCAACAACGAACGGCAATTTGTCCGTGCGCTGGCCGTCCGCGCCAAGAACGTAGTCGCCGAGATTCGCTTCGCAATCCGTCCAATGTCCGCGCCCGATGCGGCGGACGTGGTAGCGGTCGAAGAGCCATTGCGGTGCGATGAAGGGCGAGTTGTGCGCAGTGCCAAGGCGGATGTCCAAGCGTTTGCCGCCTCGCTGCCACGCGGCAATTTCTTCATCCACGCGCGACCAATCATAGACGCCTTCTTCGCGTTCGAGGTCACCCCACCAAAAAATTCCTTCGGCACCGGCCACGACGAAATCATGCGCGTCGGACTGGGCGCGGTGCGTTTCCTTTGGCTCGTAAAAATGGATGACGCCGTGGTCAGGCGCGGCGGGCAAGGAACTGCTGGCGGCGATGAGTGGCAGCCAGCAGTTACTTAAAATATTTTTTACGGCCCAAAACCACGGCGAACTGGCTCTGACGTTCATGGTTTTTTCGAACACGGCTTTTAGTTTGGACGCCAGCGATGGGGTTCGCAATACCCCTGAATAGGTGCGCGGAAACCGTCCCGCCCGCGTAGTGGAAAGCGGGCCGGGGAAGGCGAGCAAGCGAACCTCAGCGATGGGTGGTCAAAGTTCATCCTCGTTGTGGAGTCCTCAATGGGCGGGCGGGCGGGTGGATTTTTTCTGGAGGAGATTCATTTTTTCCGCCTGGGCGGGATAGATGCCCGCAACATTGGTGGCTTCCCCGGGATCGGCGGACAGGTTGTAAAGTTCGAGCGCATTGGTGCCGCGACGGACGGCTTTCCATTCGCCAAGGCGGCTGGCCTGGCTGCCCGGACTGGAACGGGCGGGCGGTATTTCCCAATACAGATGGGTCGGGTGGTCCGGGCGGACGGGTTGTCCGAGTAAAGCGGAGACGATGGAGTGTCCGTCAATTTCCGGCGGTGGCGTCACGCGTGCCAGTTCGCAAAAGGTCGGCAATAAATCCCAAATCGCGGCCACCTGTCCTTGGGTGGTGCCAGCAGGAATATGCTGCGGCCACCAGGCCAGGAGCGGCACATGGACGCCGCCCTCATACAGGGAAAATTTTCGGTCGCGAAACGGCCCGCTGCTATTGAAGAAAAGATGATCGTGGCCACCGGCGTAGTGGGCGCCGTTGTCGCTGGCCACGAGCACGAGAGTATTTTCAGCCAGCCCGAGTTCGATGAGCTTGTCCAGAATCTGGCCGATGTGCTGGTCCAGGCGCGTGATGAGGGAGGCGAATTTTTTTTCGCAGTCCGGCCATGGCTGGTCGCGATAGGCCGGTTCAATTGTGGGCGCGTCGAGGCGATTCATCGTTGCGTTGGCGTGCGGCAGGGTGAAGGGCAGATAAAGAAAAAACGGTTCCCGCCGGTGGCGTTGGATGAAATCCAGCGCCCGCGCGGCAAACAAATCCTGGGTGTGAGCCGCCGGCGGTTCGATGGCGACGAGGTTGGTGCCGAAGGTGTCCCAGAGACGCCGACCACGCACCGCGAGCAATTCTGGCGCGAACGAAAAATGCGCCGCCGAGTGTGAGAGATAACCAAAAAATTCATCGAAGCCCTTGCGGTTGGGAATGGCCTCGCCGACCGCGATCTGGCCGGCGGCGGTGGGTGTGGGCAGCGTGTCATCACGTTCGCCCAAGCCCCATTTGCCGAAGCAACCCGTGGCATATCCGCCCGCCTGGAGCCAGGCGGGCAAAATCCGGACGGTGCGATCCAGGTTGAGGTTCTCACCGTTGCTGCGAATGTCCGTGTGGCCGTTGTGCAGGCCCGTCATCAGGGCGGCTCGGGAAGGTGCACAGGAGGGGGTTGCGTAAAATTGCGTGAACCGCCGGCCTTCGGTGGCCATCCGATCCAGGCGCGGGGTGAGAATGGCCGGATGGCCGGCGGCGGCGCGGGTGTTTTGGTTGAACACACCGATGTCGCCGTAGCCGAGATCGTCGGCGAGAATTAAAATGATGTTTGGCGGCGGGGGCTTCACCGCCGCCGACGTGAACGCGGCGAGGATGAGGCTGCCCACGGTCAACCCGCAGAACCAGCGGCGGCATTTGTGATTTGAAATCATAGACTGATTTGCAGGCAGTTTGCCTATTGTCGTGGCGGGCGGCAACCTCCCCGAACGGGTGTATTGCCGTGACCGCGCCAACTGGCGAAGTTGACGGACGATTATGTGGAAAAAACTTTCAATGGTCGGCTGTTGACCGCCGTGCTGGCGCTGCTGCCGGTTTGGCGGGCGGGCGCCGCCACGGTTGCCGCCGCGCCGCCGTGCCCCAACATTCTCTTTGCCATCGCCGACGACTGGTCTTTGGCCACCCAACTGCTCACCGGCTCGATGCAAGGCACGTGCAATAACAACACCGCAACGCGCGACCGGATCGGCGCGTGGGAGGTGGGCTACAACCATTACCACAACCGCGCAGGTCCCTCCTTGCCGAACACGCAAAAACTAATCCTGGAACAAATCCGACCAAAGGCTTCAATGGCCGACTGCAACATGGTTCCTATCTGCTGGGCACATTGCTCGTTTCAAAGTTTCAACAGTTGGCGATGAGCCGTCAGGCCAAACAGATCACCGCGCGACGCGATTTCTGGATTTACGCTGATGAATTCCACAATTATATCACGCCGAGCATGGCCGAAATTTTGTCCGGCGCTCGCAAATATCGGATTGGTCTTACATTAGCGCATCACGAGTTGCACCAGTTGCAACGCAACTCTGATGTGGCCAGCGCCGTCATGTCACATCCGTTCACTCTTTCCGAAACATCATTCAAAACTTTCCGCAATTGATTTGTGGTGAGGATACCTTGATTGGCTTGTTTCTCGACGCGCTCCAATTCGATGGCCACTTGAAGGACTTGATTGCGGTCCGTTGTTTTGGTTGACCGCTTCATTTGCCGACCGTCGCGGTTGGTAAAGCATGCAGTCCAGTATTGTGATTTGGTGCGTTTAACAATGCTCGCCACACGGGGTGAGAATAAGAGTGAGAATAAAAAGTGCAGGAAATGGATTTTTACAAAACACTAAGTAATTGCAATTAAACGGCTTGAAAAATGTGTGTGGAGACGAAGGTTCGATTCCCTTCACCCGCTCCATCCTCAATAGCAACCAATGGGGGGGTCACATCTCGAACCCTTCACTTCTTCGGCGCGGCATGTCCATGTTCTTGTTCAATCCAGGTTTCCTGGTAGGAAAGGTTTTGCCATTTGCCGCTGCGCTTTACCCAGACCGAGGACACCATCGACCAATGCGAGGTCATCGGATGACTTTTAGCTTCACCCGTTACTTTCACTTTGTAGCGCACGATGGCAGAACCTTCGTTAATCTTGAATACTTTGAAGTTTTCCATTTGGAAATTTTTCAAATCGAGGCCATTCAAACCTTCCAATGCCTCCTTCTTCGTCATGATTTCTCCGTCAACATCTTCAATTGCGTAAAAATCTTCCGCGAGCAGTTGGCCAAGGGCCTTCGCGTCTCGCACCCGGTAAGCTTCCCAGACCTGTCGCTCCTTCGCGATCAACTCCTCTGCAAAGGCTGGTTTGACTTTCGCATTGTGTTCAAACGGTTTAGCAGAGGCAAAATCGGGCGCGTTCAACGCGAACAAAACGAGGATTACGGCACTGGTGAGAGCAAAACGTTTTTTCATAGTGAACCGTTTGTAAAGCCAGCGCGCGTCAACTGCAATCTCCATCGTGTAAGAATCAGGCCCAAGAACTAATTAATATTGTAATCTTCTGTTCGATTCCTTTTCCATGCTAGATTGCGCGCAATGCGTCTCGGTTCGCTCAATTTAAAATCAAATCTCTTTCTGTCGCCGCTCGCGGGCTACACGAATTTGCCATTCCGCCTCACCTTGCGCGAAGTCGGTGGACTCGATCTCGCCACGACCGATCTGGTCAACGCGCGTTCGCTCCTCGAAAAAAATCCCAAGGCCTTCAAACTCATCGAAACGTGTCCAGCCGATCGCCCGCTGGCCGTGCAATTGTTCGGCAGCGTTCCCGAAGAGATGCGCGACGCGGCGGTTTACCTCGAGTCCATCGGCATTGCTTCCGTGGACATCAACATGGGTTGCCCCGTGCGCAAGGTCTGCAAAGTCGGCGGCGGTTCCGCGATGATGACCGAGTTGGACAAAACCGCCGCACTCGTCAAAGGCATGGTCAACGCCGTGAAAATTCCGGTGACCGCGAAAATGCGCCTCGGGTGGGACGACGAAAATTTAACTGCGCCCGACCTCGCGCGCACTTTGGAGGATGTCGGCGTCGCGGCGATTTTTGTTCATGGCCGAACACGCGAGCAAGGTTTTGCGGGAACCGTAAATCTTGCGGGCATTCGTAAAGTAGTAGAGGCGGTGAAAACCATTCCCGTCATCGGCAACGGCGACGTGACCTGTCCGCAGGCGGCGAAAATGATGTTCGAGCAAACCGGTTGCGCGGGCGTGAGCATCGGGCGCGGCGCGTTTTATGACCCGTGGATTTTCAAGCGGACGTTGGAGTATCTGAATTGTAGCGTTCGGCCTGTGGCCGAATCTCAAACTAATTTGACCGAATTGGATCGCTCGGAGGAAGATCGAGCCACAGGCTCGACGCTACACCTGCCGCCCGAACCGAGTTTCGACGAACGCATCCGCGTGATGTGTCGCCACCTTGATTTGATGATTGAAGTTTTTGGTGAGGAACACGGCTGCCGCATGTTCCGCAAAGTCGCTCCGTGGTATTCCAAACGATTTGGGCCCGCGAACGAATTCAACAAACGCATCGTCCGCCTCACGAGCAAAGCCGAGTTCGGGGAAATTCTCGCCCACTACAAAAAGTGGCGCGCGCAATTTCTCGGCAGCGACGGCGAACTTCTCCCGCGTTTCCAACTCGCGCCGATGATCGCCTCCTTCATGCAGGAACCCGACGCCGTCCGCCGCGAGCAGATTCCTGTTCCAAAAGGGCCAGTAGAAGTTTGGTAAAGATTCAAATGTCCCGCGAAGGCGCGAAGATTGCGAAGCGGGGAAAGGAGCATGAAGTTTCGGCTCGCCTTTTTTCCCTTCGCAATCTTCGCGCCTTCGCGGGACATTTCATCGGAATGGAAAAAGCTGGTCGAAAATAACACACAACCTGCGTTCGCCGCCGTCATCTAAAAATCCAACGGCGACACATTATGAAAAATCGGGCATCCTTTCTTCATCGCGATCGCATTATTGATTTCCGCATCGGCGGGTTGTTCCAAACATGCGCCGGTAACCGCGCAAGATCAGCTCAAGGTCGAAGGCCAACACCGTCGCGTCGAAGACCAAGGCCGGAAAGTGGTGGATGAGCGTCCCGCGTGGAAGACGAAAGCCGCTGGGTCGAAGACACCGTTGCCGCGCCGTGGATTAAGCGCAGAAGGCCTCGCAATCGGCAGCGAAGACTAATCCATAGAAAACCAAGAAGGCGCGAAGTTAGGAGAGACCGAGATCTTGAACGAAGCGTGCGTCTTCGCGGTAAGTTTTTTCGCAGGCAAGAATGTCGATGACGATTTCGCGCACTCGCGCCGCGATTTGTTCGCGTGTCCACGCCCTTTCCGATTTGCTGGAGAGATCAGGCTTGTATCGTTTGACCCAGAGTGCCAAGTCGCCGATCGTCGAGAGACCTGTGGGGAACTCGGTTGCAAGCAGCTTGATCGCAAAAATCGACAGCAGACCACAAGCGATCGCACCACCAACGAAGGAACCGGCTGCGCTTTGAAAACCCACGCGTGTTGTCATCGTCCAAGCGCTGGCGAATCCTCCGCCGATGATGAATACGGGAAGTGTTCTCGAAAGCCACCGCGGCACTGCGAGCACTGGGGGCTTGAAAGTCGTCAACTCGGCGCTGAGGTCACGCAGGAAAAGTTTTCGTTCCTTTTTTGGAACTATGGTTCCAAGCGGGGTCGAAGGAGTAATTTCGCTCCTTGGAAGATTGAACCTTTGAAGGATGTAGCGGCGAACGAGATTGAAGGCGCGGTGACTGAGACAAATCTCGGTTTCCACATTCGCCACTTTTGCCTGCACCAATTCAATCAATTGAAACGGCGTGAGAAGTTTTTCCGCTTCCGAATTTTCGATGCGAATATCGAAAGCGTCTTCGACTGCCATCACAATTTCTACACCGTCCATTCCCATAAGTTTATTTGTGGATGGCAAAGAAGCCGGCGTCAAGGAGGGCTTTCTGCCAGTCAGAGTTGACGCCCGCCCTGCCTTTGAGTTGCCTATCGCCTTGCATTTGCCAGCCAACAACGAGACGCGCTTTTCCTCGCAACATTTCTAACTCTTGAGCCTCACCACGGCTTCGCTTATCCTTTTGTCATGGCAATGACTATTGAGCAACTCGCCGAGGAAGCGCTGACCCTTTCATCGGAAGCGCGCGCGCTGTTGGCTGATCGGATTGTGGAAAGCCTTGATGCTTCGGAACTCAACCGAATTGACCGCCTTTGGATTTCAGAGGCGAAACGGCGTCGAGACGAAGTGCGTTCCGGTCGGGTCAAAACGATTCCCGGTGACGAGGCATTAGCTCAGGTTCGCCGCGCGGTTGGAATGGAATGAGGTTTGAGTTCCATGCGGAAGCGTTGGCCGAGTATCACGAAGCCGCACTTTTTTACGCAGAGCGCGAACCGGGATTGGAGCGTCGTTTCATTGGCGCAGTGGAAGAAGCAATCGAACTTGTGAAGGAGGCCCCAACCCGCTGGCGCATTCTGGATGACGATGTTCGCCGTAGCCTGACGCACGTTTTTCCTTACGGCATTTTATACACCATCGAAGCTGATTACATTCTCATCGTGACGATTATGCATTGCAGCCGAGAGCCGGGTTATTGGAAGCAGAGAGTTCGGTAGGGCAAAGCTGCTGCTTTGCCGTAGTATTAGCAGCGCAGCAACGCGGCCCTACCCATGCCAGAGTTGACGCCCGTGCTGCATTTGCCAGCCAACTACGAGACGCGCTTTTCCTCGCAGCAACGCACTGTTCTCTGGGTCCTCTGGCTGACTAAGTACTCGCTTTATTTTTGCCGCAATAATCTCGGCATCGCCTTTCCCGGACTCAAAGAGGAACTGCACTACGACGCCAAACAAATGCGCCTTGTCCTGATATTTCTTGAGTTGCCTGACGACGTCGGACGAAAATTCAAACAGATCACTAACCGCGCGGTTTCACATTCCAGAGAAATGCCAGCAGGATAATCCCCATAAACGTGCAACCGAGAATGCTCCAGAGCGCAACGTTCCAACCGTGATGCTCCACGAGCCAGCCGATTCCTTTGCCCTCAATCGTTCGGCCGATGTAACCGAACAGTCCGACGAATCCCGCCGCCGTGCCAACCGCTTTTTTTGAAGTTAAATCGAGCGACATCACGCCGGAAAACATCACCGGCACGTAAACGCAAAATCCGATGATGCCGAACAGAACCATGTCGATCCAAAGTTTCTCGGCGGGAACAATGATGATGCTGTAAAACGCCATCAGCAACGGAATCATCGCGATCACACTGACCCGCGCGCGGCGTCCGCCCAGTTTGTCCGAAAGCCAGCCCATCGTGAGCATGCCCGCGCCACCCGCAAACTCGATGATGGTCGTGCTGAATCCGCCTTCGCCGAGCGACGCGCCTTTCACTTCTTTAAGATAGGTCGGCCCCCAATCGACCATGGCGTAGCGCGCGATGTAAACGAAGACGTTCGCCAGCGCGAGTAGCCAAAGCATTTTGTTTGGCAAAATGTATTTCAGCAGAAGTTCGCGCGCGGAAAGTTCCCTTTCGTGTTCTTCTTTTTCGTCGGGCGGCCAATCGTTTTTATATTCTTCCACGGCGGGCAAACCGACCGATTGCGGCGTGTCGCGCATTCGCCAGAAAAGATAAATCGCGCCCAGTGTTGCGATAATTCCAGGAACATAAAATGCCGATTGCCAGCCCCAATGTTCCGCGCATTTCGCCGCGAGATAGCCCGCGATTCCGCCGCCAACGTTGTGGGAAATATTCCAAACGCCGAAGACGGTTCCGCGTTCCTTCGCACTATACCAGTGCGACAATCCGCGCGAACACGGGCCGTAGCCCATGCCTTGCACGAAGCCGTTGATCGTCCAGAGAATTAAATGCCCCCAATAATTTGAGGTCGCGCCGAAAAGAAAATTGATGCCCGCACTGAGCAATAATCCTGTGGCGATGTATTTACGCGCATCGCTGCGGTCAGCGAAACAGCCCATGACAAATTTACCAATGCCATACGCGATCGCGGTTCCGGCAAGGATGTCGCCGATCATCGATTTTGTGTAAACCAGCGCCTCGCCCATTTCTTTTTGCACCGGCGAAAGATTATTTCGCACCAAATAAAACATGGCGTAGGCGAGAAACGCGGCCTCAAAAACCTGCCAGCGATATCGCGGATAGAGTCGGTTAATTTCGGAATCAGGCAAACGGGGCCGGGGCGGAGCGGGACGAAACCAGTGGCGGAGGCCAGAACGCGAATTGGATTTTTGTCGGATCACGCGGTTGTCAATTCAGCTTTTGCCTCGCGTAATTTAATTCCGAATTCTTTCAAGCTCGGCAATACCAAATCCGGCGCGGGAAAATATTTTACGGCTTCTTCAGCGGTTGCTTCGCCACTTAAAACAAGCACGCTCAGCGCTCCAGCGCGATGACCCATCGCCACGTCGGTGTAGGTGCGGTCGCCCACCATTGCCAGTTCGTTGGGTTGCAGGGAATGGCGCGCGAGAATGTCGCGAAGCATTTCCGGGTCAGGCTTGCCTAAAACCGCTGTGGGCGCACGACCCGTGGCCGCTTCCAGGCAAGCGCAGATGGAACCGCAGTCCACCAAAATCGTCGGTTGATCCGTTGGGCAAACACGGTCGGGATTTGTGGCGATAAAGAGTTTGCCTTTTTTAATCCAATACGCCGCGCGACAAAGCTTCGAATAACTGAGAGTCATGTCGAATGCGACGATAACGGCATCGGGTTCGTCGAGGTGACTGTCTTCGGTTAGAAGAAATCCGGCTTCGACAAATTGCCCGCACATGCTCGGTGTGCCGAGGGCAAAAATGCGTTTTGCCGCCGGATATTTATTCTGGAGAAATTCGATGGTGCATTGCGTAGAGGTGTAAAGCCGCGTTTCGTCCGCCTCAATCCCTAGTTTGTGCAAATGCGTTAAGTAATCTTGGACGCTCCTGGATGGATTGTTCGTGAGAAACGTGTAACCGATCCCAAGCTCCTTCAGCAGGGACAAAAATGGTTTGGTGAAATCAAACAGCGTTCCGCCTTTGTAAACGGTTCCATCCAGGTCGAGGGCGACGTGACGGATTTTGCGCAGTTGATTGTTCATCTGTTTGCGAAGCGGCTTCACCACATCTCCAACTTAGGAAAGAGCCTGGCAAATACAAATTTCATTTTGGCTGCCTCTTCGCATCAACCGGGCGCGCCTTTTGGGTCAAGATTGACCGTGAAATTTGGAAAAGTTCGCGGCGGCGAATTGCGATCAGGGATCAGTCGTGATGGCGCTCCACTTCTTACCGTGTTTCTCGGCGTAATCAGCGAGGACTCTCTCATGTTCAATCAGCACGGCGCGGGCAACGGAGGAATCATCCGCATGGCCGAACTCAGGAACGGAAGCGGGGATCAAATCAAATTCGCGATGGGCGTAAACGAGCGCAAAGGCGGCATTCGCAGCGGTGACGTAGGGCAAATCATCGGCCAGCCCTTCAACAAAATCTTCTACCACGTCGGCCAGAAATCCCAACTGCACGGGGAGATGAGGGTATTTAGGGTCTTGCAACTCGGTAAACTCCAATTTCAGCAGCGGCAATATTTTATGAACGCCGCGCAAAATTTTTGGAGAAATTTTGCCGGCACCGTTATGAACAAATTTGACGATTTCACCCATGCCCCAAGGGTTAAGCAACACAGGGAATTAAACAAGTGGGTTCTCAACCTATTCGACCGTCGGGTGGCAGGCCGCTGAGGAAATGCGAGTTCGCCCTGCCTTGCCCCACTCAGCTAAACGATTTCCAACGGACATTTCGGCAAGGCATCGAGAAACGCTTGCCCATATTTTTTTGTGAGCACGCGATTGTCGAGGACGACGACAATTCCCTGGTCACTCTTCGTGCGGATCAATCGGCCAACCCCCTGTCGAAATTTTAGAATCGCTTCCGGCAATGAGAAATCCATGAACGAATTTCCGCCGTGCGCTTCGATATTTTCAATCCTGGCCTCGATCAGCGGGTGATCAGGAACCGCGAACGGGAGCCGCGTGATTATGACATTGGAAAGGGCCTCGCCCGGAACATCGACGCCCTGCCAAAAACTATCCGTGCCGAATAAGACTGAATCGACATCCGCCTTAAATTTTTCCAGCATGAGCGAGCGCGGCGTGCCGGTCCCCTGGACAAAACATTCCAAATTTAATTCCGTAAAAAGCGGCTCCATGCGCAGCGCGATTTGCTGCATCAATTTGAAATTCGTGAAGAGCACAAACGCTTTGCCATGAGTCATGCGCAGGAAATGTTCGATCCAATGGACCAACGCGTCTTCGTAACCGGGTTCGCGCGGATCAGGCATTTTGCCCGCGACAAATAATTTCATCTGCTGCTCGTAATCAAACGGCGAGCCGACTTGCAGCAGAGCGGATTTTTCCGCGCCAACTTGCCTGGCGAAATAATTCAAACCCGATTTGCGATTTACGATTTGCGATTTCCGTGTTGGCTCGGAGCCGGAAGTACTTTGAACCTTTACCTTTGAACCTTGAACTTCATTCGCCACCGCCAACGTCGCGCTCGTCATGATGATCGACGTGTCCGAACCAAAAAGACGCTGGCGCAAAAACTCGGCGACGTTCACCGGCGCGGCATTGAGCGCGAGATTTTTTTGCGTTTTCCCCGACCGCTCCACCCAATAAACATATTCCTCTTCCGTCTGGCTGAGGAAAGTCGCAACCTCGTTTCTCAACTCCGCCAGGCGACGATTGCATTCCATCAGTTCCTGACCCGTGTCCTTGTCCTCACTGATCTTGATCAACTCGCTGATCGCCTCGCGCAAACGCTGGATCGGCAACGTCAGGTTGTCTTCCACCAGATCGTGCTGGCGAATGCGCAACTCCGTCCAACTGCGTTCCTTGCTGGAGCGGGATTCAGTCGAGCTTTGAATTTTCTTTTGCGCCGCCACGAGATTTTCGCAAGCCGCTTCCACCGCGTGAAAAAACTGATCAATTTCGCCGATTAAATCCGCGACGAGTTTCACGGCAGAACCTCTTCGCAAGGTGGCGAGCAAACCTTTTTCCGTGCGGGGATTCCAGAGCCGTTGCAACGCATAACGCATTTGTCCGCTCGAAACGCTGAGGCCGATGTGCCGCGAAGCGACATTTTCCACCTGATGCGCCTCGTCGAAGATCACAAAATCATTTTTGAAAAGCACGCCACCTTCGACTTCTTCATCCACGCCGCCGAGGTTCATAAAGAACAACGTGTGATTCAGCACGAGCACGTCGGAAGAAAGAATCCGACTGCGGGTGCGCTGGAAAAAGCAGGCATTGTTGTTCGCACTTTTCGCAAAGTCGGATTGGTGCCCACAAAGTTTCGGCGTGCAAAGACCGCGTTCAGAACAAACCTGCGACCAGACTTTTTGATCCGGCTCAATTTCGAAATCAGACAAGCTTCCGTTTTGGGTGCGCTTCGCCCATTCGTAAATGCGTTGCAGCTCCTGAATTTCGGGCGACGTGAACAAACTGTCCGCCTGCTGCATCGCTTTGTGCAAACGTCGCGTGCATAAATAATTTTGCCGCCCTTTCAACATCGTGAAGCTGAACTTCACCGGCGTTGGCAGTTGCGCGAGAACCGCTTCGAGCATTGGCAAATCTTTCTCCACCAACTGCTCCTGAAGATTGATGGTGTGCGTGGAGACAACCGCCTTTTTGCTGTTGGCGACGGCGAACAAAATTGCCGGGATTAAATAAGCGAGACTCTTGCCGACGCCGGTTCCCGCCTCGACGACGAGATGTTCTTTCGTCTCCAGCGCCTTCGCGACGGCAACGGCCATCTGCTGTTGTTCCGGGCGAAATTCGAAATTTTTAGCCTTCGATAAAATACCGCTTGATGAAAAAATTTCTTCGACCTGCTTGACGAGATCCACGCCCGAACCAGCAGGTTGTTGTTCGATAAAACTGATCATCGGTCGTCTCGCGGATGGCGTTCCACGATTTCCTGTGCGGCTTTATTTTTCACAATCATGTTCGTGGGCAAGATACTTCGCCAATTGGTGTTCGGATAGATGATTGAGTTGCGCCCGATGATGCTTCCTGGATTTAAAACCGAGTTGCATCCAATTTCTGCGAAATCACCGAGAAGCGCTCCGAATTTTCTCAATCCAGTATCAAACGGTTTGCCGTCCATTTCGACGAACACGTTTCCCGGCACCAGTTTCACATTCGAAATTTTTACACCCGCACCAAGGTGTGCTTTGCAGCCAAAAATCGAGTCTCCTACATAATTGAAATGCGGCACCTGGCAACCGTTGAATAAAATCGAATGTTTGATCTCACTGGAATTCCCGATCACGCAATTATCACCAATGATGACGTGATCGCGGATATAAGCACCGTGACGAATCTCGCAGTTTTTTCCAATGATCGCCGGGCCTTTGATCATCGCGCCATCTTCGACGACCGTCCCTTCTCCAATGAAGACATCGTTGCCGATAAAAACTTTTCCCTCACAACGATTGTGCAATTCGCGCCGAAGATTCGCCGTAATATAGGCCTTCAAAATCTTCAACGCATCCCAGGCATTTTCGCATCCATCGAAAATCCGGGCGTGTTCACTCTGGCTGAGGTCGAACAAATCGGCTGGTTTGAACATGGAAAAGAATTAACAGAATTTACAAAATTCCCAAAGGATTTGGTGTCCGTCTCCGAAATAAAATCCGGCAAGTGTTGTTAATTCAGCCTTCTTTTTCCCAACTCCGCGCTCGACAATCGAAATTCCACAATCGAAATTCCGCACATGGCTTTGACCCCTTCCACCATGCTGGCGCTCGGCACCACTGCGCCCGATTTTCAGTTGCCAGATACGACTGGTAAAACGATCGCGCTCGGCGACTTCAACGGTGCTCCAGCCGTGCTCGTGATGTTCATTTGCAACCACTGTCCTTACGTGAAACACATGCGCGGCGAACTGGCGAAAATCGGTCGCGACTACCAAAGCAAAGGTGTCGGCATCGTCGCCATCAACTCCAACGATGCCGCCAATTATTCGGACGACAGCCCGGAAAAAATGCGGAATGAAGTGAAGAGCGCTGGTTACACGTTCCCGTATCTTTTTGACGAAACCCAATCTGTCGCCCAAGCGTATCGAGCCGCTTGCACGCCGGATTTTTTTCTCTTCGATAAAAATTTGAAACTCATTTACCGCGGACAACTCGACGCCAGCCGCCCTGGAAACGGAGTTCCGGTGACGGGAAAAGATTTGCGCGCCGCCCTCGATGCGGCGCTTGCTGGCAAACCGGTTTCGGAAAACCAGGCTCCGAGCGTCGGCTGCAATATCAAATGGAAGTCCGGCAACACACCAAAACATTTTTAATCCACGAACAACGCGAACCCACGAATAACATCTTCTCTCCCGCGTCTTTCGTGCCGTTCACAATTGACCCATGAAAAAATTTCTCGGCATCGAAATTGGCGGCACGAAATTGCAAATCGTCGCTGGCAATGAATCAGCAACCATTTCCGAGCGACTTCGCTTCTCGATTGCGCCGACGGCCGGTGCGAAAGGAATTCGCCAACAAATTGAAGCCGGTCTAACAACGCTGCTGGAAAAATTTCAACCCGCAGCCATCGGCGTTGGTTTCGGTGGGCCGGTGGATTGGCAAACCGGCCAGATCTGCTGTTCTCATCAGGTTCCGGGCTGGTCGGAATTTCCCATGGCGCAGTGGTTGCAATCGTGCAGCGGCGTTCCGGTTTTTGTGGACAACGACGCCAACGTCGCGGCGTTGGGCGAAGCGATTCACGGCGCGGGCGCAGGGAGCAATCCGGTGTTCTACGTGACGCTCGGCAGCGGCGTCGGCGGAGGAGCGGTGGTGGATCGCGAGATTTACCACGGAGCAACGCCCGGCGAATCGGAAATCGGCCACCTTCGTTTGGACAAAGCCGGGACGATTGTGGAATCGCGCTGCTCGGGGTGGGCGGTTGATAAGCGAGTGCGTGCCATTGTTGCTGAAAATCCCAAGAGCGCATTGTCCGAATTGATGGGGAATGCAGTCGGCAACGAAGCTCGATTTCTTAAGACAGCTCTCGACCAGAAAGATTCTCTCGCGCAACAAATCTTAAATGAAACGGCGGACGACCTGGCGTTTGCCCTTTCTCACGTGGCCCATTTATTTCATCCGGAAAAAATTATTCTTGGCGGCGGTTTATCGCTCATCGGCGAACCGCTTCGAGGCGCAGTCGAAATATCTCTGGCCCGCTACGTCATGGAAGCCTTCACGCCCCGCCCAAAAATTGAGTTGTCCAAATTGGGCGAAGATGCCGTGCCGGTGGGCGCTTTGGAATTGGCGCGGTCGCGAAGCTTGAAATGAGCCGCGCTTGAATTACACTCCACCACAAATGAATCAATGGATCACCAACTACATTAACGCACAAAAAGCGGCGCTCGATTCCATCCCGGTCGAAGGCGTGGAGCAAATTATCAAAACTTTTCAACAAGCGCTCAAAGAGGATCGTCAGGTTTTTGTTTTTGGCAACGGCGGCAGCGCGGCGAACTCCTCTCATTTCGCGACCGACCTCGGGAAAGGTTCTTCCGACAAATTGCCCAAACGTTTTCGCGTGCTCTCCCTGAATGACAATGTCAGTTGGATGACCGCCATCGGAAACGATTATTCCTACGACGATGTTTTCGTTCGCCAGTTGGAAAACTACGGACGCAAGGGCGACGTCGTTCTCTCACTCAGCGTCAGCGGCAACTCCCCCAATTGCAGCAAAGCGCTGGAATGGTCGAAGAAAAATGGTTTGCAAACAATCGCGCTCGTCGGCGCAAAACGCGGACGCATGGCGGAAATCGCCGACCAAACCATTGTCATCAACGACACCCATTACGGCCGCGTCGAAGATGTGCAAATGGGCATCTGCCACATCCTCTGCTACGCCTTCATGGAGAATCCGCAATTGGGCGGATAGCCCGCGAAGGTGAGCCGGAAACGCAAAATCATTTCTTCAATGCTGATCGGTTTTGTTTTACTGGCGACATTAACGGTCTGGTTAATCGGTGGTGCGCTGTGTTCCGCCCGACACCGGCAGATCGGCCCGCCACCCAGCAATTTCCCTGCGGAAAATTTTCAGGTGGAGAGTTCGTCTGGATCCAAACTAAGCGGCTGGTTGCTCAACGCGGAAAAATCGAAAGGGGTCGTCATTCTGATGCACGGCGTTCGGGGCTGCCGACTCGACATGTTGGAGCGCGCTCGTTTTCTCCACACGCACGGCTATACGATTTTACTTTTCGATTTCCAGGCGCACGGCGAAAGTTCGGGAAAGAAAATCACGTTCGGTTATTTGGAGAGCCGCGACGCTCGTGCCGTCGTCGATTTTGCCCGCAACCGCTTTCCCGAGCAAAAACTCTCCGTCATCGGTGGATCATTAGGTGGCGCTGCCGCAATTCTCGCGACACCACCGCTGAAAGTTGACGCGATGGTTCTCGAAATGGTTTATCCAACGATCAAGCAAGCCATCAGCGCTCGACTTAAAATGAAACTTGGAAAAGCAGGCGGGCTTTTCACCCCGTTGCTCACCTGCCAATTGAAACTGCGACTTGGCTTCAACGCGGATGATTTACGGCCCATTGATCAGGTTCGAGGAATCGCGGTTCCAAAATTATTCATGGCGGGCGACCAGGACCAACACACCCCGTTGACGGAGGCAAAGGAACTTTTCAACGCGGCCTCCGAACCAAAAGAATTTTTGGAAATCAAAGGTGCTGAACACACCGATCTTTACGCTTTCGATCGTGAACAATACGAAAAAAGAGTTTTAACGTTTCTTGAGTTGAGCCTCCGAACTTCCCAATAGTTTCCGTTTGGAATTTGTGGAATCACTTGCCAGAGCGATCTTCCGAGCGAGGTCTGCCAGCAAAATCGCATGCTTGGGTTGACGCCGCCTGTTGGAAACAGTATCCGTCCCTGCCGTGAATTTAAAACGAACCTCGCTCCATTTTTCCTCTGCCGCGCTCACGCTCTTTCTGGCTTTTTGCTTGATCGCAACCTCGTGCGTCACCAAAACACCAAGCGATCTGGTCGAAGTAAAACGAGTTGTGCCGATGGTGGTTCTCGATATTCGTTATGCCACCACCAACAATTTTACGGGGCAAAAACTGTACGAAAGTAACCGTGCTTTTTTGCGCCGATCGGCAGCAACTAAATTGCGCGGCGCCCAACGCGAGTTCAATTCGATGGGACTTGGCTTGAAAGTTTTCGACGCCTATCGGCCACTTTCCGTGCAAAAGAAAATGTGGGCGGTTTATCCGGTCGAAGGTTATGTCGCCAACCCAGCCAAAGGCTCGCGGCACAATCGCGGTGCGGCGGTGGACGTGACGCTGATCCATCTCCGGGATAAAAAGGAATTACTGATGCCTTCGAGCTACGACGAATTCACGGACAGAGCGCATCGCGATTACAGGAGCGCACCCGCCGAGGCGCTTCGAAATCGCGAGCTGCTCGAACGCGTCATGGTCAAACACGGCTTCGTCGGGCTGCCCACGGAATGGTGGCACTTTGACGACGTGAATTGGAAAACCTACGAGCTGCTCGATATCGATTCCTCGCGAATCAAGTTTTGAAATGACCTACGCTGAAGCAGTTCAGTTTCTCTACGAGCTTCGCATGTTCGGTGCGAAGTTTGGTTTGGAAAATACCTGCAAACTCGCCGCGCTCGCTGGAAATCCGCAGGAGAAACTTCGCTTCATTCACGTCGCGGGAACGAATGGCAAAGGCTCCGTCTGCGCGATGTTGGAGAGCATTTACCGCGCGGCGGGATTGCGCGCGGGACTTTTCACCTCGCCGCATCTCGTCTCGTTTGCGGAACGAATCCAAGTAAACCGCCAACTTGTTTCCGAATTGGAAATCGTTCGGCTCGTTGCTGAAATTCAACCGCTGTTGAAACAATTCTCCGCCGACGCACATCCGACGTTTTTTGAAGTCGTCACCGTGATGGCGCTGAAATATTTTGCCGAACAAAAATGTGATCTGGTGATTTGGGAAACGGGCATGGGCGGGCGACTCGATGCGACGAACATCGTCACGCCACTCGCCAGCGTTATTACGAACGTGCAATTCGATCACGAGAAATGGCTCGGCAACACGATCACGGAAATTGCTGCGGAAAAAGCGGGCATCATCAAACCCGAAATTCCTGTCATCACCGCAGCGAGCGAGTCCGAAGCGCTTGCTGTGATTGCCCAAACTGCTCGCGAAAGAAATTCTCCGCTGACGCAGGTTGGTTTTGCAGAAACAAAAACAACGCTGCTCGATAAACTTGAGCTTCCACTTCTTGGCGAACATCAACGCCTCAACGCTGCGCTCGCGATTTCAACGGTGTGCGTTCTCGCCTCAAAAATTCCGGCTTCTGAAAATGCGATTTGCGCCGGGCTTTCGCAAGTGCAATGGCCGGGACGACTCCAGCAGATCACAACGAAATCCGGCCAAACAATTCTGTTGGACGGCGCGCATAATCCGTCCGGTGCGCGGGCGTTGCGCGATGCGATTGCGAAACATTTTCCCGGAAAAAAACCAACGCTCATTGTCGGTATTTTGCAGGACAAGGAATGGTCTTCGATTTGCGAAATCCTCGCGCCGCTTGCCGAAAACCTATTTGTCGTCCCCGTGAGCAGCGAACGAACGGCTGCCCCGGAAGAGTTGGAACGAGCCATCCGTCACAAAAACGCGAGCGCAAAAATCGTCGCCTTAAATTCTTTGGCGCAAGCGCTCGAAGCAACGGCTCAAGATCCGTTCGTCGTCATTGCCGGCTCGCTCTATTTGGTGGGCGAAGCGCTTGAGTTATTGCACGGCAGCAAAATCATTGCGCCAAATGAGCGCGGTTTAAACGAGTGGACCACCCATCCAGCCAACCGCTAGATCCGATCAATCGGAACATGATCTGCCTTTTCCGTTGAATGTTCATGCGGATGTCTGATATGAACGCTCACAGCCTTATGGAACTCACCTACAAAGTTCGCGGAACAGACTTAAAAGAATACGGCCCAGTCACTTTGGACCAACTCAGCGCGTGGCTGCGGGAGGGACGCGTCACCGCGCAAAATGAAGTGATGCGAAACGATATGGATTACTGGTCTGCCGCCGGGAATTTTTCAGAACTCAAAGTGGCGTTGCCCGTCGGCGCACCTTCCGCCATCGCCGCAGCCGCCGTCGCAATTCCAACAACTGTGCGCAGCGATCCGGCAACAGAAGCGCAATTGAAATCCGGTGCGTCATGGTTTTATTGGATCGCCGGTTTGTCGCTGATTAACTCACTCATCGCATTGGGCGGCTTTAATTGGGGATTCATTCTCGGGCTGGGCATCACGCAAGTTTTCGATGCCATCGCCAGCGAATTTCAATCCCTCGGCAAGGTCGTTGCCCTTGGTCTCGACCTCTTGGTGATCGGACTTTTTGTCATGTTTGGAATTTTTGCGAACAAAGGCCACTCGTGGGCGTTCATCGTCGGCATGATACTTTATGCTTTGGATAGTTTGATTGCCCTGCTCGGACAGGATTGGCTTGCGCTCGGGTTCCACGGATTCGCGCTCTTCTGTTTGTTCCGAGGATTCTCCGCCTGCCGTGAGTTGAAAGCGACGTAGGGGATGCACTAAGCTTTCAGAATGAAAATTCAAGTTGGCATCATCACGGTTTCTGATCGCGCCTCGAAAGGGTTGTACGACGATCTTGGCGGACCTGCGCTTAAACGCGCTGCCGAAGATTATGGTTGGAACGTGCTGGCTGAGACGCTGGTGCCGGATGAAAAACGGGAAATCCAACGAGCCATTCGCGAGCAAATAAACAAAGGTTGCCAACTCATCCTCACGACTGGAGGAACGGGCGTTGCCTTGCGCGACGTGACGCCAGAAGCCGTTCGCGAAATCTCGATCCGCGAGTTACCCGGGTTTGGCGAAATCATGCGCATCGAATCAATGAAGATTACGAAGAACGCGATTCTCTCGCGCAATCTTGCCGTCGTGGTGGAAAAATCACTTGTGGTTTGCCTGCCCGGCAAACCGAGCGGCGCGGTTGAATGCCTGGATTTCGTGGTCGGCGCAATTCCACATTGTGTCGAAGTATTGGGAGAAGTTCCCACCAGTTGCTGATTGATTTTTTGCTCGATGAAACTGCGGTAGATCTCGAAGCGTTTCAAGGACCACGCTGGTTCACCTTGAGGCTCAGGTTGCGCACCTGCATTTCCACATCAAACGTTCCGGGCAATTCCCATCCCATATTCATGCCGGCGATGAAGTAATCCCCAGAATCTTTTGACTCTTTCAAAAAGCCGCGCGCCCAGGCCATCGCGAGCGCTTCGTGCATCAGCGGCAATAAATCCTTTTCGATCGTCACCCATTCACCATCGTGCGTACTGGTCGATGCAAACGTTTTTCCGTCGGGCGTAAAAATGAATCTAGCCGTGCCTCCAAAATCCTGTTCCTTGAATTCTGGGATAAAACGATGGCGGTTATCATAAATGGGGATGCCAAACCAAAGCGCATCTCCGAAGCCGGGTGAATTGCGATTTCGATTCTGCACCGTGAAGAAAATCTGAAACTGCGCCGCGTGAACATCGGGACGGTAATCAACTTCGCGCAGATTCCGCGAACGCAGCAATCGCGCTTCAACATGCAATTTCGCTGCACACAAATCGTGCAGCGCCGCCGGAGGATCAAACTCCTGTTCCAACAACAAATGCACCCACGGATCGCCCGCTTTGCGTGCGCGATCGCCATATTCCGCCCCCGCATTGAGCGCCATGGAGAGGTCGGCTCGTGTCGTGCGCGAAGCCCCCATCGTGATCGCTTTAGCTGAATTGCTGTAAACCAGAACGGCTTCACTTTTTTCCACCGCAAGGCTTGCCAGCGGAAATTTGCTGCTCCATTGCGATAAACCCCAGACCGGTTTCGTTTTTGAATCAAACCCTTTCAATTCTCCGTAGCGCACATGTTTTCCCGGTTCCGCTTTCCAAAGAATAAACCCGCGGTGAAAGTGATTGTCCTGGATCAGTTCACGTTCCTTTTGAAGCTGCGCCGCCGTCGCGGAAAACAGATTGAGCGCCAACATCGCGGCGACGCAAAACGGAAACGTTCTTTTCATTCAGAAGAAGTTCACTTCGGAGCCTTGCTTCCTTTTGAGATGAGAAACGCAATCAGGTTGTTAAAATCATCCAGCGCGATCAGGTCGGAAAAATTGTCCGGCATCAGCGACAATTCTGATTCGTGTCGTTCCTTGATCTGTTGTTGCGGAATGGAAATTTCTTTTCCGGTCGCATCCGCCAGCACCACCGTTTCGCCTTCCTGCCGACGAAATAGCCCGCTTTGCACATCGCCATCTTTTAGAACAACGATCGACGTGCGAAACGCGCGGTCCACATTTCGATTCGGATCGAGAATATCCTCGATCAACCGGTCGCCGCCACGACTGCCCACGCCATCCAACTGCGGACCGACCACCGCGCCCTGTTTGTCGAGCTGATGGCAAACCGCACAATTTTTCGTAAAAATCTGTTGGCCAAGGGCCGCATTATTCTCCGCTTGCGAAAATTTCATGCGGCGTTCGTCGATCAATTTTTGTTTCTCCACACTCGGCGGCGTGAGTCCCGCAACCAGCTTTTCAAGTCGTGGTTTGATGTCGGCCGTTTTCAACGCGCCGAGACGATCGCGCACGGCACTTTCCTGCAGCAGGCGCGCGGAAACTTTCCCCTGCTCGGCCAACGACAACAGCGCTTCCGCGCCATCGGCGCTGCTGGCGAGAGAGAGACTGATTTTCGATTGCAAAGTCGAAGGGGAATTCGGCAACGTTTCGATCAAAATTTTTCGCGCATCGGCGGAATTAATGTCGGACAAAACCTGCGCCAGTTGATCGCGCAACTTTCCTGGTGCGGTGCCTTCCTGCAAAACATTTCCAAATTCAGCCACGTGCGCCGTTGGGTTGAGCACGGCCAAACCATGGGCGGCGGCAGATCGTGTTGCGACATCGGCGGTTTCGTCGCGGAGAATTTGCGCGAGTTGCGGTTCCAGTTTGCCGAGGTGAAACGACGCGGCCAGTTCCGCCGCGGCCTGCTGGCGCTGCTCGACCTGGTTGCTCATGTTCGTAACCGAAACGACGGATGGGACCAATCGCCCAAAAGCGAGCCAGGCGAAAGCGGTGCCGGTATTTCCATCGACGAGTTCGAGAAATCCTTTCTGGCCGGCCACCGCGCTAAGATCCCAGGTCACGATTTGCGCAATGTCATTTCGGGGCGGCACCGCGCTTGCCAGAATTTTCTGAGTGGCCTCATCACGCAGGCGAACAAAATTTTTGTTGCGCATCGGCTGGTCAGGAAAACCATCGTGACCCGCAAGATAAAATCGCAACGACTTCGGAATGGTGAACGACTTGGAGCGCAGAACACCGGTCAGTTTTTCGCCATCGGGCGGCAGGCTGCAAATGAATTGCCCCCCTTTTTTGTCAGCGGCCATGCGGCGTTGCACAAACCACGGGTTGGTCGTGTCGTTGCCAGGAATCGGCATGTTTCGCCATTCGAGCGAATTCTTGTCCGCCGACGCAAGCAACTTGTCCGCGAGGCGGGCGCCCCAATCGCGAGTCGCCTTGGAAAGTTCGCGTCCGCGCTGCGCGGCCCCTTCCTGGATCGATTTGAACAATACGAATTGAAAATCGAGGTCGTCAGCGAATTTGTTTTCAGTGAAGGCCGCGAGTTTTTCTGAATCGGACTGAGCGTAGCGCGCGATGTGGCGCAAGAATAAATTCAGCTTCTCGCGGTCTTCGTTCTGGAATTTTTGAATATACGCCAGGAGAAAATCTGCCGCGCCCGCATTGGTCACACCCAGCGCGACCTCTGCGATGGCGCGAGCCTCCTTTTCGCTTGGATTTAAATCTTGCACGCGCTGAAAAATTTCTGCGGCAATAAATTGATTGCGCAACGCCATGCGCGAGACGTGCATCGAATGGGTGTCCTCGGCTTCAATTTGCGCACGTGCGTCGAGCATCGGCTGGATGTGCGCGAAATCCGGGTGCAATCCAAGTGCTTCGCAAGCCGCGCGCCGCACCAACGGATCAGAATCATGCAGAGCGGCGAGCGCGAGTTTTTGTCGAGCAGGATTCCATTCCGCTGCTTCACCCATGATTCGCATCGCATGCACGCGAACTTCGACCGCAGCATCGTTGGCCGCGTGATTCAGAACTTTTTCATTTTTGCTGCCGAGCCGTTGCAACGCCCAAAGCGCTTGTAGTTTTTGAAATGCGTTCGTCGATTTCAAAACGGTTTTCTCCAGCGGCTTGATGGCCGATGCGCCGACTCGATCGGTCAATTCGCTCGTGGCCAGCATGCGGCGGGTAATGTTGGCGTGGCCTAATTCTTTGATCAGATCGGCGGTGGACGCTTTGTCGTCGCGCAGTTTGGGATTTTGCGCGACAAATTTTTGCACTGCATTGGTGCCGCGATAAACAATCCGCCAGATGCGTCCGCGATCGCGATCGCGGCCTGGATTATCGAGCGGCACTTCGTAGTGACCAATGATGCGATTGTAAAAATCGGCGACGTAAATCGCGCCGTCCGGCCCGAGTTGCAAATCGACCGGGCGAAACCAAGGATCATCAGAACTCAGGAAATCGGGTTCTTCTTTGGCGCGCCAAGTTGCGCCATGTTCCATGATGGAATCGCGATTAATCCGACAAGTCATCACGTTGCCAACGAAAAGGTTTTTGCGGAACGCCTCCGGAAATTGCGTGTCAGCATAATAAGCGATTCCGCCAATCGCAGTGGAGCCGTGCGAGTGGTCCATCATGGTGGGGGCGAAGCCGAGACCGTCGTGCGGCTTGCCGAAGCTCGGATAATATGCGTTACGAATCAGTTGATAAATCGGCGAACTATGGCAATCGGCCGAATACAAATTGCCGAGCGGATCGAAGGCGAGGCCAAATGGATTCACCTGACCGTGCGTGAATTGTTCCACACGCGAACCGTCGAGCCGCATGCGATAGGTGTTGCCGGAATTCATCGTGATGGAACTGCCGTCTTTGCCGGTAAGGGTCGTGTTGTTGTTAAAACCGTGACACGCGTAAAGCCAGCCATCGTAGCCGCGACGAAACGCGCTGGTCATACCGTGGGTGTCACGATCAAATCCAACCGGGCCAAAGAGAAAATTGGTTTTGTCCGCCCGGCCATCATCGTTCGTGTCTTCGTAATATGAAATGTTCGGAATGCTGAATGCGATTACTCCGTTGCGATACGGATAGAGTCCAATCGGAATATTCAAGCCGGTGACGAACGTGGAAATTTTTTCCGCGCGACCATTGGCGTTGAAATTTTCTAAAACCTGGATGGCATCGCGGCCTTTACCCAAAGGCGCGGGAAATGGGTATTCGCGCGATTGCGTGATCCACAAACGCCCCTTGTTGTCGAACGCCATGTTCATTGGTTTGGCGATTTCCGGTTCGGCGGCGACGAGTTGGATTTCGAAACCGGGCGGCAAATGGAACTGTTTTTGTTCTTCGGCCGGAGCGAGCGGCTCGGTTTTGCGAATGATGTCGGCGAAAGGATTTTCATCCGCCATGACCGAAATGGCAGAGAGAACAAAGGCGGCGAAAAGCGCCCGGGCTAAAATAGAATCTGGTTTCATTGAATGGCAGTCACCTATATTTCATAAAATTTCCGAAGGCGAACATAAATCAAAATGGAAGTGAAAACTGAAGCAACGAAGGCGAAACCGATCGATATGCATGTGCATATCGTGGGAAACGGCACGGGCGGAACCGGCTGTCGGATGAGAGTGACTGGATGGCATCGGCTGCTCGCGGCATTTATGCTGCGGCATATTGGTCTCCCCGTGAGCACGTTGGCTGGCGACCTGGATCAACTCTACATCAATCGTCTGCTGGAACTGGTTCGCAGTTCTTCTTTCGAGCAAGTCGTCATTCTGGCGCACGAAGAAGTTCGGGATGAGAATGGCCGCGTTTTGGAAGGAATCGGCTCGCTCTACGTCCCGAACGATTACGTTTTGAAATTGGCTCGCGAGCACAAGGAATTTCTGCCCGCAGTTTCGATTCATCCAGCCCGTCCCGATGCGTTGGAAGAATTGGAACGATGCCTCGCCGACGGTGCCGTGATGATGAAATGCCTGCCGAACTGCCAAAATATTGATTGCAATGACCGCCGCTACACCCGTTTCTGGGAACGCATGGCCGAAGCGGGCCTTCCCTTGCTCGCCCATACGGGAGGCGAGCATACGGTTCCAGTGGTGCGCAAGGAATTCGCCGATCCGCGAACTTTGGAATTGCCTCTCCAGTGCGGTGTAACGGTCATCGCCGCACATGCAGGAACGAAAAGCGGGTTCTTTGATCGTGATTACTTTGCGGTTTTTGCTGATATGACGCGCCGTCATCCGCGACTTTACGCTGATAACAGCGCATTCAACACTCCGGTTCGAGGACGCCGCATTCCTCTTTGCCTGCATGAATCGCTCTCGGATCGCATGTTGCACGGGAGTGATTTTCCGGTGCCCGTTTATGGAAGGTGGGCATGGATGCGCGGACTGTTGCCGTATCAAGATATGAAAACTTGGGACCGTCACCCGAATGTTTTGGAACGAGATTACCAGTTGAAAAAAGCGATGGGATTCTCCAAGGAAAGTTTCGTGCGGATCAATCAATTGTTGCGCATCCCAAATAAATAAAAAAACCGGGCTAAGCAGTCAGGGGATGACTGAGAAGCCCGGGGAATTTTCGAATTTAGTACAAATGTGGATCACGTAGATATCCGGTCGCGTACCTGTACTGAGCAGCGGCCGAAAACAATGGGCAGAAAGAACAATTTTAACTTGCCCGAAATTCAGTTGCGTAATCTGAAAACAGTTAATCATCGCCCCTAATTTACGTCAAGCGCGTTTTAAAAGTATTATAGAAATAATAAAGGCAGATAAGGTTTACGAATGATCTTCCGCGACTGATTTTTTAGTGAATACAACTGTAATTTTTATAAATTTCCAAAATGAAGTTTTCATGTTTACACCCCCGCTTCCATTGTTACTATCCGCAAACCGAACGAAGAATGAAAAAAATCGACGCCATCATTAAGCCCTTCAAACTCGAAGAGGTAAAAGAAGCGCTCGCCTCTCTTGGAGTAGAGGGAATGACGGTGACCGAGGTAAAAGGATTCGGCCGCCAAAAAGGTCACACCGAAATTTATCGCGGTAGCGAATACACCGTCGATTTTCTTCCCAAGATTAAAATCGAAGTCGTTCTTCCGGATAACATGGTGACGGCCGCAGTGGACGCCATCGTCAAGGCCGCGAAGACCGGAAAAATTGGCGACGGCAAAGTTTTTGTCAGCCCGATTGAAAATGTGATACGCATTCGCACAGCAGAAACCGGCGAGCAAGCTGTATAGGCGCAACTCTCGCAAGAACAGGAAAGATCACGTATCGAAAAAGTTATTAACGAAAGTGGTTTTATTCAGTCAACCAACTGGACAAAATATAATGAAAAGCCCGATTTTAAAGGGGATTAGCGGTGTGAATAAGTCGTGAATAAAAGTTAATATGTTGTCCTCGTCACTGCCGTTCGCATTGCATACAACACTCCCGCTCAAAACGGGCGGACAAATGAAGTTTAGAATTTGATGAAGCAATCTTAAGGCAACCATTTTATGGAAGTTACAAGTGCCTTTTTTAGAAGTGTTTACAAACAATTAAAAACAAATTTTCCGGAGCGATTCATTATTAACTATGTTTGACACAGTTAAACCGATGAAAATCACCGAAAACCGCAACAAACAATTGATTTTAAAGGGCACGCACGTTGCCCGGTGAATAAAGTAGGGCAAGAAATCATAATGCAAGTCTCCGCAGAAAAAATTTGGACCGGCGCGCAGCAGATGCTTCGCACGATGCTCAACGCCGATATCTACAACCTTTGGTTCATGCCGGTCCGCGCCACCGCGTTGAACGGCGAGGTTATCACCTTGGAAGTCAGCAACGATTTTTGCGAAGTTTGGCTCAAAGACAATTACCTCGGATTGATTCGCGACGTTCTGCTCCATAGTTCTGGTCAGCCACTCGAAGTTAAATTCCAAGTCGGCTCGGGCACATCAATTTCCAGCGAACCCGTTCTGCCGAAGAGCAAAGCGAAACTCGACTCCGACCAAGCGGAACGGAGCGCGGCACTGAACCGCGAACTGGTTCTCAACCCGAAGAATACGTTCGAAACATTTGTCGTCGGCGAGACCAACAATCACGCGCACGCCGCGGCAATGGCGGTCGCGCAGGCACCGGGTAAATCGTATAATCCCCTCTTTCTCTACGGCGGCGTTGGTTTGGGCAAAACTCATTTACTGCACGCGATTGGCCAATACGTCACTGCCCACAAAAAAACGGCGCGAGTTGCCTATGTTTCCTCTGAGAAATTTACCAACGAATACATCGACGCCATTCAAAATAACCAACTCGTTCGATTCCGAAAAAAATATCGCCAGACCGATGTTCTCCTGATCGACGACATCCAATTTCTCGCTGGTAAAGAACGCATTCAGGAAGAGTTTTTCCACACGTTCAACGCCTTGCATGAAGCCCACAAACAGATCGTTTTGACCTGCGATCGACCGGCTAGTGAAATTCAAAATCTGGAGCATCGCCTCGTCTCCCGTTTCGAATGGGGTTTGGTCACCGACATGCAACCGCCTGATGTGGAAACGCGTCTGGCCATTTTGCGCAAAAAAGCCGCCGCGATGGGTGTTGATTTGCCGGAAGAAATTATAAATTTCCTCGGCCATCGCATCCGCACCAACATTCGTCGGTTGGAAGGCGCATTGATCCGCGTCGCTTCTTACGCCTCGTTGACCGGAAAAAGATTAACGCTGGAAATGATCGAAGGATTGCTCCGCGAAGTTCTCCACGAAGAAGGCCGATTCACCATCAATATAGATGTCATTCAGAAACGCGTGGCCGAACATTTTGATATTCGCCTTGCTGACATGACGAGCAAACGCCGTCCAGAAAACATCGCGTTTCCCCGACAAATCGCGATGTTCCTTGCCCGGCAGATGACCGAAAGTTCACTCAACACCATTGGCGAAGCGTTTGGTGGACGTGATCACGGAACTGTTTTGCACGCCTGCCGCTTGGTGAAAGGCCGGATGGAAGTCGATTCCAACGTGCGCCAGGTCGTCAGCTATCTGGAAAAGCAATTGCTGCGATAAATCACGCAACTCATTCGCGCTAGAGGTGAAAAATTCACAAAGCTTTTTGTGAATTTTATGATTCTCTTCTATAAATTATGCCGCTCATCGAAGTTCAGGGGCTGACAAAAGCATTTCGCACTTACAAAAAGCAACCTGGGTTCATGGGCGCAGTGCGCGGGTTGTTTCACCGCAAATACGAACAAACCCTCGCCGTCAAAGACGTTAATTTCAGCGTTGAAGAAGGTGAGTTGGTCGGTTTTCTGGGACCCAATGGCGCAGGTAAAACGACCACCCTCAAAATGTTGTCCGGTTTACTTTACCCGACCGGCGGTTCGACGCGCGTTCTCGGTTATGTGCCATGGGAACGTGATGACGGTTATCGTCGGCAATTCGCCCTGCTCCTCGGCCAAAAAAATCAACTCTGGTGGGATCTGCCTGCGCGCGAATCACTCGAGCTCAACAGCAAAATTTACGGCATCGACGAAAAGCTATTCAAGCGGACTGTGAGTGAATTAACGGAATTGCTGGACGTAAAAGACAAACTGGACGTAAACGTTCGCGAACTCTCTCTCGGCGAGCGAATGAAAATGGAGTTAATCGCCGCGCTGCTTCACCAACCGAAAGTGCTTTTTCTCGACGAACCCACGATTGGCCTGGATGTCATTTCACAGAAAACAGTCCGCGAATTTTTGCGCAATCATAATGCCACCAAAAAAACCACCATTCTGCTGACGAGTCACTACATGGCTGACATCCAGGAATTATGTCAGCGCGTGATCATCATTGATAAGGGAACCATTTTCTTCGATGGCCGGCTCAGTGAAATTCTCGACCGGTTTGCGGATTCAAAGTTGGTCACCATTTCCTGTGGCGCTGCGACGAATTGCCAAAACACCGATCTCTCCAAGTATGGAGAAGTCATCGAACGAACTTCAGACACCATCAAGCTCAAGGTCAAACGGGACCGCGTCATCTCCGTTTGCAAAGCGCTGCTGGACGATTTACCCGTGAGCGACATTGATATTCAAGAGGTGCCAATCGAAGATGTCATTCGCCAGATTTTTGCCCGCTGATGAATTCGCTCAACCAAAAACATTTTTACCTGATTTGTTTTTTTCTGGCGCTGGTCACGCTCACAACCTTTTTTTCGGTCGTCCGCAGCGAGTTTATTAATTTTGACGATCCCGACTACGTCACGGAAAACAAAATCGTTCAGCGCGGAATTACTTCAGAAGGAATGGCGTGGGCATTTCGATCCGGGCGGACGGGCAACTGGCATCCTGTCACCTGGTTTTCGCACATGCTCGATTGCCAGATTTACGGCCTCAAACCGGCCGGCCATCACCTCACCAATCTGCTTTTTCACATTGCAAATACGCTGCTGCTTTTTTTTATTCTGAGGCTGGCTACCGGTGCCATGTGGCGAAGCGCGGTGGTTGCGGCACTCTTCGCGTTGCATCCATTGCACGTCGAATCCGTGGCGTGGGTCTCGGAGCGCAAAGATGTGCTCAGCACATTCTTTCTCATGCTCGCGCTGGGAAGTTATTTTCGCTACGCCAAAATTTTTACGAACACAACGGAACCCACCGCGAAAACGTCGCCTGCTCGAACCAATTACATGCTCGCCCTGTCCTTTTTCGCGCTCGGTTTGATGTCGAAACCAATGCTGGTCACGCTTCCCTTTTTATTGTTGCTCCTCGATTTTTGGCCGCTGCAACGAATTCAATTTCCTCCGCTCCGACTCGATCGCCGAATCCTTTACGAAAAGATTCCATTCTTCGCGCTCTCCATCATTTCCAGCATCATCACTTTTTACGCCCAAAAACAAGTGGGCGCGGTCGCGCCGCTCACCCATCTGCCACTGGCACCGCGCCTCGCCAACGCGCTGGTCTCGTATTGCAGATATATTTGGAAAACGATTTGGCCGCTCGATCTCGCGGTGCTCTATCCGTCGAGACAATGGGAGCTATGGCAGAGTTTGGGCGCAGCGATGATTTTGCTGCTGGTTACGTTAATTGCAATTCGCGCTGCCCGCCGCCGTCCCTATTTCGCAACCGGTTGGTTTTGGTTTCTCGGAACACTCGTCCCGGTGATCGGTCTGGTGCAAGTTGGCGCGCAATCGATGGCTGATCGTTATTCCTACGTGCCGCTCATCGGTCTTTTCATCGCCGTGGTTTGGGGCGCCCAAGAACTCCTGGCCAAAACTGCAAAACAAGTTTCCTTCATCCTCTCAGCCGTTGCGATTTGCGCCTGCGTCCTGATCACCCGGGTTCAACTTCAATATTGGAAAACCGCCGTCACGGTTTTCGAAAGAGATTTGGCCGTCACGGAAAAAAATTTCACCGCTCACCTTAATCTCGGCGTGGTTCTTGGACGACGAGGCAAAGTGGCTGAATCCATCCAACATTATCGCGCAGCGTTGGAGGTGAAGCCGGACCACGGCGAAACCCATTACAATCTGGCCAACGCGCTGGCGCGAATCGGTGAGACGACGGAAGCAATTTCACATTATCAAGCCGCATTGAAAGCGAATCCGAAAGATGCTGAAGCGCATAATAATTTAGCAGTCGCGTTACAAAAGTCAGGGGCACCGCAGGAGATTGAAATGCACTTTCAAGAAGCAATTCGTCTCCAGCAGGACAACAGCGCAGCGCATTTTAATTATGCCTTGTTCCTGGTTCGGCAGGGCAGGGCTGAGGCTATCCAGCAGTTTTCTGAGGTTGTCCGTTTGGATCCGGCAAATGAGCAAGCGCACTTCCAATTGGGAATTCTACTGGCGAGCCAAAAACAGCTTCCTAACGCCATTGAGCATCTCCGTTCCGCCATGCGATTGAAACCGAATTGGCCCGCGCCTCTGAATTTTCTCGCTCGTATTCTAGCTACCGCGAGCGATCCGCAAATCAGGAACGGCCAGCAATCGGTGGAGTTGGCCAGGCGCTCCTGCGAGCTGGTCCGCTACGAGAATCCTGTTTACCTCGACACCCTTGCAGCGGCACTCGCCGAAGCCGGTCAATTTCCAGAGGCCATCCAAACGGCAGAACAAGCGCGAAGCCTAGCAGACAAAGTAGGCCAAAACAAATTGGTCGAACAAATTAGTACGCATCTCGAACGATTCAAATCGAACGAGGCACTGCGGGAATTTTAGCCACGATGGAATTAATTTTCTCGAATCCGGCCAAGGGCAGGTTTAGTTTTTTCCTGCTTTAATAATTTTTATGTCAACTCTATGACCAGCGAACCCTTGGATTCAGCACTCAAAAAAATTCAAGCATTCATTCACGAAGAAGCCTTGCCGCTGGAAAAGGATTTTCTTCACCGCCCTTTTCGCGAGCTTTTACCCAAACTCAATGAGAAGCGAAACCGCGTCAAAACACTGGGCCTCTGGGCACCGCACCTGCCGAAGGAATTGGGTGGGCAAGGTTTCTCCCTCCCCGAATTTGCTCGCATCAGCGAAGCGTTGGGTCGAACGCCCTTGGGCCATTATCTTTTCAACTGCCAGGCACCGGACATCGGCAACATGGAAGTCTTGATGACGTATGGAACTCCGGAGCAGAAGGCAACCTGGCTCACTCCTCTGACCCGTGGGGAAATCCGCAGTTGTTTTTCGATGACTGAACCCGATTACGCCGGATCAAACCCTGCCTGGATGGACACTCAGGCTCGCAAGGACGGCAACGATTACGTGATCGACGGGCGCAAGTGGTTCACTTCCGCAGCGGACGGCGCGGCGTTTGCCATCGTCATGGCGATCACCAATCCTGATGCTGAAAGTCCGTACGCGCGCACCAGTCAAATTATTGTGCCGACGAATACGCCGGGATTCAAACGTGTGCGAAACACCTCAATCATGGGCGATGCAGGCGAGGATTACGTGAGCCACTCGGAGATCGCTTACAAGAATTGTCGCGTGCCGCAGAAAAATTTATTAGGCGAAGAAGGCAAGGGATTTGAGATCGCCCAACAACGGCTCGGGCCGGGGCGAATTCATCATTGCATGCGCTGGATCGGCATTTGCGAAAGGGCTTTTGAAATGATGTGTGAACGCGCCGCCACGCGCCTGCTCGCGCCGGGAAAACCGCTCGGCAGTCGGCAAATCGTGCAGGAATGGATCGCGGAAAGCCGCGCGGAAATCAACGCCTCCAGATTGCTGGTAATGCAAGCCGCCGAGAAAATCGAACATGAAGGCAGCCGCGCCGCGCGCGAAGATATTTCGATCATCAAGTTTTACGTCGCGAATGTGTTGCAAAAAGTTCTGGATCGCTCGATCCAAACCCACGGCGCGTTGGGCATGACTGATGACCTGGTGCTCTCACATTGGTATCGGCACGAACGGGCCGCGCGCATTTACGACGGACCGGATGAAGTCCACAAATCAGTCGTCGCACGCATTCACCTGAAAAAATACGGCTGCAACATTTCGATTTAACCCAGATCGAATATGCCGAACGACTTGCTCGATCAACCGCAGAAAACCCGCTCGGGCGAAGAACTGGATGCCCGAAAACTGGAAATTTATTTACGCCAGTCACTTCCAGAATTGAGCGGCAGCATTGAAATCTCACAGTTTCCAAAAGGATATTCCAACCTCACCTATTTGCTGCGCGTCGGTGAGCGGGAGTTGGTTTTGCGCCGCCCACCGTTTGGCGCAAAAATCAAATCGGCGCACGACATGGGGCGCGAGTATCGAATTCTTTCCCATCTCATCGGCGTTTATCCCAAAGTTCCGCGACCGCTCGCCTACTGCGAAGATGAATCCGTTTTGGGCGCGCCGTTTTACATCATGGAACGGGTGAAGGGAATTATTCTGCGGAAAAAATCGCCGGAGGGATTGGAGTTGCCGCCAGCGTTGATGCGGCGTATTTCAGAAAGTTTTGTGGACAACCTGACGGAAATTCACGGAGTGAATTACGTCGCCGCAGGATTGGGTGAACTGGGCCGCCCGGAAGGTTACATCACACGACAGGTGGAAGGCTGGATCAAGCGCTATCAAAACGCCCGCACGGATGACATTCCCGACATGGATCGCATCGCCACTTGGCTCGCAGAAAACAAACCAGCCGATGCCGGCGCTTGTTTGATTCACAACGATTACAAATACGACAATTTAGTTTTGGATTCCGATGACGTCGCTCAGATCAAAGCAGTGCTCGATTGGGAAATGGCCACGATCGGCGATCCGCTCATGGAATTGGGTTCGACCTTGGGCTATTGGGTGGATGCCGACGATCCCGACGATTGGCAGAAACAATCGTTCGGAATGACGACGCTGCCCGGCAACTTGAATCGCGAACAACTGTTGGCGCGCTATTGCGAGAAGAGCGGACGCAAGGCGAGCAACCCGGTTTTTTATTACGCATACGGCCTGTTCAAAATCGCGGTGATCGTCCAACAAATTTACGCACGCTACAAACAAGGGCTGACTCAAGACGCGCGGTTCGCGGATTTAATTCGCCTCGTTCACTCCGGCAGCCAGACTGCCTGCCTCGCGATTGAAAAGAAACGCATCACACGCCTGACAACCAACTGAGAAAACAAATCATGACGCAACAATTTTTAGGGAAGGTGGCATTGGTGACGGGTGGCGCTTCCGGTTTGGGCCGGGTTTCCGCCATTGCGCTGGCCAGGGAAGGCGCGCGAGTGGTCGTCTCCGACATCACCGTGAGCGAAGGTGAAGCAACGGTGCAAATGATCGCCTCAGCCGGTGGCCAGGCAATTTTCGTGAAAGCTGACGTCACGAAATCAAACGAGGTGGAAGCGATGGTGCAGGCGGCGGTGAAAAATTTTGGCCGACTCGACTTTGCGTTGAACAACGCGGGCATCGACGGCGTGCGCGCTCGCACCGCCGATTATCCCGAGGACGTTTGGCATCAGGTCATCAACCTCAATCTGACGGGCGTTTTCCTTTGTTTAAAATTCGAACTTGCCATCATGGTCAAGCAAGGCAGCGGTGCCATCGTCAACCTGTCGTCCGTCGCGGGTGTCACTGGCTTTCCCGGACACGCCGCTTACACCGCGAGCAAACATGGCGTGATCGGTTTGACCAAAACTGCGGCCATCGACTATGCGAAGGCGGGAATTCGTGTCAACGCCATCTGCCCCGCCTACACCCGCACCCCGATGCTGACGCGAATGCTGGGACAAATACCTGATCTCGAAGCGAAGTTAATTTCCCGCGTTCCATTGCGACGTTTGGGAACGGCCGAAGAGATTGCCCAGGCGGTCATCTATCTTTGCTCGGATGCGGCGGCGTTCATCACTGGACATTCGTTGGTCATGGATGGTGGAATCGTCGCCGAATAAGTGTCACCGCGATGAGTCTTTTATTTTTCGTTCGGCATGGACAAGCCTCCTTTCACGCCGAGGATTACGATCAACTTTCACTGCGGGGAGTCGAGCAATCTCGTGAGTTGGGAATTCATTGGGCAAAATTAAATCTAAACTTCGATCACGTTTATGTCGGGCCACGACGACGCCACCGCCAAACCCATGAAGCCGTCGCAGCGGCCTATCGCGAACGCGGGTTGACCTTGCCGGGGCCGGTTGAATTGCCGGAACTGGATGAACATTGCGGACAGGACGTTCTGACCCGGTCGCTCCCTGAATTGATGCAACGCGATCCCGCGATTCGGGAAATGAGGGAAAAACTGCGACGCGATTCCGATACGGCACAACGCGATTACCTCCGGCTTTTTCAAAAAATCACGCGCCTGTGGGTGCGCCGTGAATTGAATCTTCCCGATCTCGAGGCGTGGCATGAATTCCGCAGTCGGGTTGACCGTGGGATTGCAAAAATAACCGATGCCGCCGGGAGCCAAAAAAAAGTTGCCGTGTTCAGTTCCGGAGGTCCCGTTGCCGCCGCAATGGGATTTGCACTAAAGCTCGACGATGAAAAAACATTGGAATTGAGCTGGGTAGTCCGCAACGCCGCTTACTCCGAATTTCTTTTCTCACGCGGCCGATTTTCGCTGGTGGAATTTAACGGAATACCGCACCTAACGAATCCACATTTGCTAACGTATATCTAAGTCTGAGCAAACAGTAATTACCTCGCAGAAAAATGGTGGTAGGTGCTGGAGTCGAACCAGCGAAGGCGTTAGCCGACAGATTTACAGTCTGCACCCTTTGGCCACTTGGATAACCTACCAACCGATTTGAGCGGCGCAATATGTCCAAACTCATTGGACGTGTCAAATGTTGGCTGATTGCAGATGTTTTAGGGTGTGATTAAAAGTGGGCGACGGAGCGCGGACATTCCTGTCCGCCCGCGCGTCCTTCCGCCCAGAGCGCTTGATATTTTAGCCAAGCCCCGGCGGACAGAAATGTCCGCGCTCCGTTCCTTCTCCCACTTTTAATCACACCCGATGTTTTCAGCACGTCGATCTGTAGGGTAAGGTGGCGCTGCTGCGTCGCTTGATTCAACTTTTCCGTCAGCCGTCTCACAGCCGAGGCAAATCGGCAGCTTTGCCCTACCGCGCACTGATAATTTTTTGAACGGCCTTTTCCTTTGCACTTTTAATCTCGCGCCGTAATTTAAAACCCATGTTCGATTCTCTTAGCGGAAAGCTGCAAAATGCTTTCAAGAATTTGCGCGGTCTTGGCAAAATTTCCGAAGCCAACGTCGGCGATTCCCTGCGCGAAGTTCGCATGGCACTACTGGAAGCGGATGTGAATTTCAAGGTCGCCCGCGACTTCATTGAGCGCGTAAAGGAAAAGGCGCTCGGCGCAGAAGTTATTCAAAGCATCCAACCCGGCCAGCAAATCATCAAAATCATTCACGATGAATTGGTTGATCTGCTCGGCTCGACCAATCAATCGCTGGAACTTTCCGGCAATCCGAGTTGCGTGATGATGGTTGGTTTGCACGGCTCGGGAAAAACAACTTCGAGCGGGAAACTCGCCCGGCTTCTACATAAACAGGCGCGCACGCCGTTGCTCGTCGCGGCGGATGTCTATCGTCCGGCGGCGATGGATCAACTCGAAACGCTCGGCAAACAACTGGATATTCCGGTTTTCGTGATGAAAGGCGAAACCGATGTCTTGAAGATCGCGCGCCACGCGTTTGATTTCGCCCGACAAAACAATCGCAACACGTTGATTTTCGATACGGCAGGCCGTTTGCAAATTGACGAACCGCTGGTGCAGGAATTGGTTCGTCTTCGTGATTTGGTGAAGCCGCAGGAAATTCTTCTCGTCCTCGACGCGGCCACCGGACAAGAAGCGGTCAATGTCGCCAGCCATTTTGACAAGGCGCTGAATATCACCGGTGCCATTCTCACGAAACTGGACGGCGATGCTCGTGGTGGCGCAGCGTTGAGTTTAAAATCGGTGACCGGCAAGCCGATCAAGTTCGCCGGCGTGGGTGAAAAGCTGGAAGACTTCGAGCCGTTTCACCCCGAACGAATGGCCTCGCGGATTTTGGGAATGGGCGACGTGATCAGCCTCGTCGAACGCGCGGCGGAAGCCGTGGATGAAGCCGACGCCAAGCGCATGGAAGAAAAGATGCGCAAGGGACAATTCACGCTCGAAGATTTTCTGGAGCAACTTCGCCAGATGAAAAAACTGGGGTCACTGGAAAGCGTGGTTGGGATGTTGCCCGGCGGTTCGGAAATGTTGAAAGGCGCGGACATGGGCAAACAGGAAAAAGAATTCAAGCGCATGGAGGGAATGATTTGCGCAATGACATTTCAGGAGCGGCGCAATCCGGCGATTCTCAATGCGAAACGGCGGATACGAATTGCGAAGGGCAGCGGCGTGCAGGTTTCCGAACTAAATAATTTGCTGAATAAGTTTGGCCAGATGCAACAGATGATGAAAAAAATGGGCAAGTTCCAAAAGATGATGATGAAGGGCGGCGGGGGAATGCCTGGGATGTTGCGGCGGTAAATTATTTCTCGACTCAGTAAATAAAGATAACGACAACGAGGTTGAACGAGCAGTCGGCAAACGGATCCAATAAATTACACTGCTTAATGAAATTCCAACAAGAGACAATTCTTGACCTTGCACTCTTACTCATTGGATTTGCGCTCTGTGCCTTCGGATTGTGGCTGTTGTTGAGTCCGGCAAAATATCGAGCAGGGGTAGAAATAAATGTTGTTTGCACTCCCCAAGAAAAGGTTCGTCCTGGCATCTATTACGATGATGGTGGCTTCGACCCTTATTTCATCGTTGATGTAGCTAAAGAGATTAAAACCTCCGTGTTAACCAATGTTGCAGCGGCTTTGAATTTGAAAGATGGGGGCAGACTTTTGGCGAAACGAATGGATGTGTGTTTATTCGGCGGAAGACACGATTCGCATTTCTGGGTAATTGACGTTACCAGCGAGACTCCTGATGAAGCAGCGCTGCTCGCTAATACAATAGCCAAATGTTACGTCGAATATGGTGATGAATTAGTCAAAGAAGAAAAAAGACAACGTTACCAAGAGCAAGAACAGCAGATTTCCGCACTTCGAACCAAAGTTGGTTTATTGCGCCAGAAATTTCAGATTCAAAGCGATGTTTCAACGAACCGTTCGTTAGAAGAGCAGTCCTATTGGGATGAAAAGCAAAAATTTGACCGCATCCTTTTCGTTCACGAATTACGTTTGCTTCAAACCAATTATTGTTCAACCGTGCAAATACAAAAATTGGCTATTCCACCAACAGACCCGGATGGTTCAAATCGTTTAATAGGGGCAGTTTTGCTGATACTGGGTCTTTTTTCAGTCGTTGCTGGTTTTAGAATCAATGCGTCATTCATCGACCTGCCACGGTTTTCATGGTGAAAACGTCTCTCGACGAATTCATTTGCGCAAGCACGTTACCTGACTTTTCGAAACCGAGGTTGACACTCGGGTTCGTTTTTGGTTTTATCCCCGTCCCTTTGATGGGAAAATTTATGTACGCTGTATTAGAAACCGGTGGAAAGCAATATCGTGTCGTCGCCGGAGACACTTTGGAAATTGAACGTTTGCCCGTGGAAGCGGGTCAATCTTTTACGTTTGATCGCGTCTTGATGGTCGGCAATGAAGGAAAGTTCACTTTCGGCGGACCCACCATTACGGGCGCTGGAGTGGTGGCGGATGTCGTCGCTCATAAACGTGGCGAAAAGAAAATCGCATTCAAAATGCGCCGCCGCAAAGGTTACCACCGCACGGTGGGACATCGTCAGGAGCTGACGGTGGTGAAAATTACAGGAATTAACGCTTAAGGAGTTTTATGGCACACAAGAAAGGTCAAGGCAGTGTTCGGAACGGTCGCGATAGCGTCAGCAAACGGCTTGGCGTAAAAGAATTCGGCGGCCACGTGGTCACAGCGGGCAGCATTCTCATCCGCCAACGCGGATCGAAGTTTGTTGCAGGCAAGAATGTCGGCACCGGTCGCGACTGGACGTTGTTCGCCTTGGTGGATGGCAAAGTTGCTTTCGACAAAGACAGCCGCCGCGTGAATGTTTTACCCGCACCTGCTCCGGCCAACAACTAAGCACGCAGAAATGATTTTCACGGCGAGGTCGCAAGCCTCGCCTTTTTTGTTTTCTAAATTTCTCTAAACCTTAATCCTGATCTTGCTCATAATCTGATTTCTGCGGATTAAATTTAAGAGCAAGATTGGGATTAAGAACCGAAACCTATGTTCGTCGATCAAATCAAAGTTTACGCGCGCGCCGGCCACGGCGGGAAGGGCGCGGTGGCTTTTCTGCGCGAGGCTTACGTCCCCAAAGGCGGACCGAGCGGCGGCAACGGCGGGCGCGGCGGCAACGTGATTCTTCAAGCCGATCATGATTTGAACAATTTGATCGGACAATTTTTCAGGCCTCGTTTGATCGCGGAAAATGGCGAAGGTGGCGGCGGCAAAGGGATGGATGGCCTCGCTGGAAAAGATTTAATCGTCAAAGTTCCGTGCGGCACGCTTGTCTGGAAATTGCCGTCCGTCGCTCCCGAACCGGAAGAAGATGAGGAGAATGCCGAGGAGGAAGAGCCAAAAACGATGTTGATGGCCAGTTCGAACAAGCGGTCGCTGATTCGCCGCGCCGGAGCGGAGTTGGCCGTTGAGCTTAATTTGGAAGACGACGGCCAGAACGAAGCCGCTGCTCCGTCGAGCAATGAAGACGATGAACTCGTCGCCGACCTGACGCATGACGGCCAACAATTTATTCTGTGCAAAGCGGGACGCGGTGGATTGGGCAACCGAAATTTCGCCACCTCCACCCGCCAAACCCCGCGATTTGCGCAACCGGGTGAACCAGGCGATGAAGGCGAATATCGTTTGGAACTTCGAACTGTGGCCGAGGTCGGAATCGTCGGTTATCCGAACGCCGGAAAATCGACGTTACTTACCGCGATTTCCAAGGCCCGCCCCAAAGTGGCGGCTTATCCTTTCACGACGCTCCACCCGCAAATCGGCATTGTGGAGTATGCAGATTTCTTTCGCCTGACGGTTTGCGATGTGCCGGGATTGATCGAAGGCGCGCATAAAAATGTCGGTTTGGGGCACGGTTTTTTGCGCCACATCAAACGGTGCAAATTTCTGGTCATCCTGCTGGATATGGCCGGGACCGATGGGCGCGATCCCTGGGACGATTACAAATTGCTCCTGCGCGAACTGGAACTTTACGATGCAACCATGTTGGATAAACCTCGTCTGGTCGTGGCCAATAAAATGGATGAAGCGGTGTCTGAAGGAAATTTAAAGAAGTTCAAACGCAAAGTTCCAAAGATTCCGGTGATGCCAATTTCCGCTGCGTATGATGACGCCAGCATCGAAAACTTTAAGAAAATTATCCGTGAAGCCGTCGAATCGATTGAAGAAGAGTAATTGCTTCCAGGTTCTAACCACTGTCTTCTCACTCTCAAATTTATGCTCAAAGCTGGAATTGTCGGTCTGCCCAATGTCGGGAAATCAACCCTGTTCAACGCGGTCACGCGCACCCGCAAAGCGGAAGCGGCCAATTATCCCTTCTGCACCATTGATCCCAATGTTGGGATTGTGACGGTGCCGGATGCGCGACTCAACGTGCTGAAAGACATTGCCAAGACGCAGGTTGTCATTCCAGCGGCGGTAGAATTTGTGGACATCGCCGGCCTCGTCAAAGGTGCGTCGCAGGGCGAAGGCCTGGGCAATAAATTTCTCACGCACATCCGCGAAGTGGACGCCATCGTGCAGGTCGTGCGCTGCTTCGAGGACGCGGACATTCATCACGTCGCCGGCAACGTTGACCCCGTGCGCGACATCGAGACGATCACCACCGAACTGGTGCTGTCCGATCTCGAAGCGGTGCAAAAACGCCTTGGCAGCGTGGCCAAAGACGCCAAGCGCGGCGACAAGGAAGCCCTCGCGCAAGAAGCCGTGCTGAAAAAAATCGAGCCACATCTCAACGCCGGCAGACCCGCGCTCACGCTAGAACTTACGCCCGAAGACAAAGCCATCTCGCGCCTGTTCTGGTTGATGACGGACAAGCCGACTATCTTCGCGTGCAACGTCAAGGAAAGCGATCTGGCCACGGCGGATCAAAACCCACACGTCCTGAAGGTTCGCGAATACACCAAAAACCATTTCGCCTGCGAGGCGGTCGTCATCAGCGCGCAGATTGAGAGCGACTTGATTGACTTGTCCGACGCCGAAGCGCTGGAGTTTTTGAAAGAATTAGGCGTGCAGGAATCCGGTGTCGGCGCACTGATTCGCGGAACCTATCATTTGCTCGGCTTGCGGACGTATTTTACGGCGGGCGAAAAAGAAGTTCGCGCCTGGACCATTCACGCAGGCGATACCGCGCCCAAAGCGGCCGGGGTTATTCACAGCGATTTCGAACGCGGATTCATCAAAGCGGAAACCGTGGCTTACGACGCACTGGTGAATTGCGGGTCAGTCGCTGCTGCCCGTGACAAAGGTCTCTATCGCATGGAAGGCAAAGAATACGTGGTCAAAGACGGGGACGTTCTGCTCTTCAAATTCAACGTTTAAGCTGCGATTTTTTCCGAGCGACGTAGAAAAGCAGAACGCCAACAACAGCAAGCGCAACGATTATTATCCAGCGCGGTGATGAACTTCGAGTGTTCGTTGCCTCGGGAGAAATGGCTTTCTCAGGATTTGCCACGCTCCCAGGAGGCGCTGCGGCCGTCGCCAACAACGGATCTCGCAGTTCCTGACGAATGACCGGTCCCAGCCCTGCGGCGTGGCGATCTTGCACGCTTGATTTTTCAGCGCGTTTTCTCTCCTCTTCTTCTTTAATTTTCTTCACCTCCGCGATCATCGGTTGCAGCTTGAGATTCGAAACCTTCGGGAGCTTGATCCCATACCGGTCATAACCGGCAGCGAGATGCCGATAAACTTCCAGCGCATGTTGATGTTTGAAATCAGGCTCCGGAATTCCAGAATACTCGGCAATGGCATTGCGCCAGCTTTCCAATTCGCCTTCCGTTGTGCCCGCCGGTTTTTCGGTTTCGTTGTAAATTTTTCGCAACAACGCAGCCCCGCCGCGCATGTTATCCAGCGGATCTCGCTTCAAATCTTCCGGTGTTTTGCCGATCAATTTCGCCGCCTCGATCAAACTGTGGCCGAAGAATGGATTATCCCACAGCGACATGATGCCGAACGGGCGCGGCTTCCCGTTCTCGGGGGAAAAGATTTCTCCCTCCGGCCAGATGAGGTGGTTCCAGCGCGTTTGCGCGAAGGAAACTCCCTCAAGAATTTCCACCGGAACATTGAATTCTTTGGCTGCCTTCTCAAACAACGCCGGATAGTTCGCCGCTTCCATTTTGCGAGTGAACTGCGCGATCGCGGCATCGCGCGCAAAATCCTCCGGAGTTTTTGGCCGCTCTTGCGCGAAGGCACCGCCTGAGAAAAGCCCAAGCAAAATAAGAAACCTGATTCTTGATGTCAAAGGCTGGAGGATCATCGCTGGTAACTAAGAAGGGCTTCCGCAATCAACGGCGCTTTTGCACCAACTGTTTCGCCAGTCGAATTGCCGCGATCATGCTCGAAGGATTTGCCTGGTTTTTACCCGCAATATCGTAGGCGGTTCCGTGGTCAGGTGAAGTTCGCACGAACGGCAGGCCAAGCGTCCAGTTCACGCCATTATCGAACGCCACCATTTTCAGCGGAATCAATCCCTGGTCATGATACATCGCGACGACCGCGTCGAAATTTCCATTGTAGGCATAATAAAAAAGCGAGTCCGCCGCGAACGGTCCAGCCGCATCCAACCCTTTGGCTCGCGCGGCCTGCACGACCGGCGTGATCAAACTGTTTTCTTCCGTCCCCAATTGCCCGCCTTCACCAGCATGTGGATTGAGCGCGCAAACGCCGATTCGCGCATGTTCCAACCCAAGGTCGTGGCACGCTTTCGCCGCGAGCGTGATCGCTAAATCAATTTTATCCGCGCGCAATTGTGCCACGACAAACTTCAGCGGCAAATGCGTCGTGGCCAAAGCGACCCGCAGCCAACGCCCTCGATCATCCTGACCCAACAGCATCATTGCCGTCTGATCTGTGCCCGCCAGTTCCGAGAGAAACTCCGTTTGCCCAATGAATGCCTGGCCGCTGCGCAATATGGCTTCCTTGTTGACCGGCGCTGTGACCAAGGCGTCCGCCTCCATTCGCAAACAACGTTGCGCGCCATCGGTCAACCACGCGATCGCGGCCCGCGCTACCACAGGGGAACCGGGAGCAAAATCGGACGGCAAAGAATCGGGAAAAGGATTGTGCAAGGCGAAACGGCCCGTGTCATTTTCGCGATCGTAATCAGTCAAAGGAAGTCGCAAACCAAGCTGGTCATTGAGGCGGCGCGTCAACTCCACGTCGCCAATCAGCAGATAATTAAAGTCATCAAGCTGACCCTCCGCCGCGAGTGCTTTGAGGGTGACTTCGGGGCCAATGCCCGTCACGTCGCCAAGAGAAATTGCAATTCTACCCGTCATGGGAATTAAGATTTCTGAAAGTCGATTGTTCGCATTCATCGACGTGTCCAACCTCTGCCAATCCGCTACCGCGCTCAGTAGTAGCGCACGAACGATTTATTTCTGAGCCGATCAATCCATTGCTTCCGCAGGTTCGCCGATTCTTGCGCTTTCAACGTTCCTTCGATTTCCTCGCGCACCTCATCCAGCGGACGCACATGCGCCGGTCGCGTTTCCTCAGCCAACATCAGGTAAAAACCTTCCGGCTGTTCTATGACGGCACTGAGTTGTCCTGCCTTCAAAGCAAATGCGGCATCCGCCAATTCCTTTTTCAAATCAGTCCGCTCCCGGTCCACCCACCCACGATCGCCACCTTCGGCGCGCTGGGCGCCTTCTGAATAAATCGTCGCCATCTCAGCGAATGATGCACCTTCCTGGATTTTCTTGAGAACTTCCTGCGCCAACAGTTTGGCCCGACCCGGCTCCGCGCTCGGCGACTGGTTCAGCACAATCATGCGCAACTTCACTTGGTCGCCTACTTTGAATTTTTCCTGATTACTGGCATAAAATTTTTCGATCTTGAACGGCGAAACGAGAATTTTTTGTGACGAAAGGTTCTCCTTACTCAAATATTGGACGATGATTCGTTCCCTTTGTTGTTGGCGATAAGCCTCTTTGGTCATCCCTTCCGACTGCAATGTTTTGGTCAACCGGGCGCTGTCGCCGTAAAAATTTTTACGAATCTCATCGCGAATGGCGTCGTCGATAAATGTTTCCGGCAACTTGTATCCCGCCGTTTTAAACTCGTTTAGAATCAATTGCCGCTCGACCAATTCCTCAATCTGATTGGCGCGCAACCCTTTCAATTTTTCTTCCAAAACCTGCGGCTGGTTCTGATATTGTCGAAAGATTCCTTTAGCAAACGGCTCGATTCCCCGCTCGACCTGGTCGTAAGTGATCACCGTATCGTTGACAACGGCATTGATTCCGTTGACCAAGGCAGCCTGGGTAAATCCGGCGGAACAAAGCAAAACTGCAAAAACAAAGTGAGCAACTCTCATGCGATTGCAGATTGTAAGCGCGAGCAAACCAAGGTCAAGCGAAGGCGTGAGGAGTGGACGATGATTGTCTCTGCAGGCGAAAATGAATTTTTATGGTCAGGCGCACGTTTTTCTGAAAAATTATTCACAGGCAAGTCCAGGCTGGATTCCGCTTGTTACGAACTTCAGTTCAGTCCTGTTCGTGAAAGGAGAATCCACCAAACCACTCCGCTTTTTCCGCAAACGCAGTTTGTGATGTTTTTAGAATGCCAGGGCGCATCCATTTGTTCTGCAAAGTTTGCAGGCGCATTTTTTTCTATTTTGTTTCTAATAAAAAGGATTTCAGCCCGTTAACCCTTTTGAAGACCGCAGACATACGAATGAACGATGCATCAGCCAAAGCCGAGTGGGTGCGAGCAGCCCTCGAAACGCACGAACGTTCGCTGCTGCGCTACGCAACGTCCCTCACCGGCGACGCGGAACGGGCGCGGGACATTGTTCAGGAAACATTTGTGAAACTTTGCGGCGAGGAACGGGAGAAGCTGGATGGACGCCTGACCGAATGGCTTTTCACCGTCTGCCGAAATCGCGCGCTCGATGTGCAACGAAAAGAAAAACGTATGACTCCTTTGACTGAAATGGATTTGGAAACGCGCGAAAGCCCCGAGCCTTCGCCGTCGATGGCGGCGCAGCAAAATGAGTCAGCCAGCCAAGTTTTGCGGCTGCTCGAAACGCTTCCGTCGAACCAGCGCGACGTCATCCGCCTTAAATTTCAGAGTGATTTGAGTTACCAGGAGATCAGCCGCGTCACGAACCTCAGTGTGACCAATGTTGGCTTTCTGATTCACGCAGGAATTAAATCTCTTCGCCAAAAACTGTCTTCCGAAACAAAAAACGAATTGCGGAGCTCTCTATGAATATTCTACCAGACGACCCGAAATTAACCGCCTTTGCTCTGGGCGAACTTGATCCAGTCGAAGCAAAACAGATTCAGATCGAGTTGGATAAGAATCCCGAGCTGCGCGAGGTGGTGAAAGAAATTCGGCAAACCGCTGAGTTGCTGAAAAAGGAATTTGCCAACGAATTGACGCTCTCATTTTCGCAAACCGAAAAAGAAACGATTGTCGCAAAAATTGAGGCCGCGAAAATTATTTCATTTCCCAATATACGTTTCTGGACCACTGCGGGAATCAGCGCCATCGCTGCAAGTGTTGTCATTGTCCTATCGTGGCAAGGGTGGTTCCGCCCAACCAAGCAAGACATGACCTTTGCGGAGGGCAAAGTATTAGTAACAAACGATTCCATTGCGCCCGTCGTCACCCCGTCGCCAAAGCCAACTCCGCTGGATTTGACGATTTCAAGGCCGGTTTCCGATAAAGGTTTGATAGCTGCACGACCAATTGCAAAGGAAGCAAAACCCAACGCGATTCCGACTGGCCGTGATAACTTCGCCGTCAATCAGGTCAAAGGACTCGAATCACTTGTCCCGGGACTGATTAATCAACAGGCAAACCGGGTAGTAATCCAAGAGGGCGGTGGGCAAGGCGGCGGAGGAAGCAAAACGGAACAATCCAAAGTCGCTCCGAACCCTTCTGGAAGTGTTGCCAGCAGATATGGAGGCCGCCTCGGAAACAATCTTGGTTTGAGTGGTGAAGGTTTGCGTAGCATCCCCACAGTTGAATCAACTCCTCCAGCAACCCCGTCGCCTTCATCGAGTGTCCGGCTACTAGTTGAAGCCGATTCTTACTTAAAGAGAAGTGGGGAAGACGGATATTCCCTTCGCCTCGAACCAGAGATGATTGAAAAACAACGCCAGGGAACCGCGCGTTATCCCAAATACGCAGAAAACGATTTTCAATCTGTTTTGCAGGAGCCGCTTTCGACGTTCTCAATCGATGTGGACTCGGCTTCGTATGCGAATGTGCGGCGGTTCTTAAATGAAAACCGATTGCCGCCCAAAGACGCCGTTCGCATCGAGGAGTTAATTAATTATTTTTCCTACAGCTATCCGCAACCGAAAGGCGACGAACCGTTTTCCGCGAATGTCGAAGTTGCGGGTTGCCCGTGGAATTCGCAGCATCGGCTGGTGCGCATTGGCCTGAAAGGAAAAGAAATCGCACAAGACAAACGTCCGCCGAGCAATTTTGTTTTTCTCATCGACGTTTCCGGTTCGATGTCGCCGAGCGAACGTTTGCCACTGATCAAACAGGCGCTGCGTATGTTGGTGAAGCGGATGACGGAAAATGATCGCATCGCGATTGTCGTTTACGCGAGCAGCTCGGGCGTGGTGCTCGAATCGACTTCGTGCGCGAACAAGGAAAAAATTCTTGAAGCGCTGGATCGTTTGGAAGCGGGCGGCTCCACGAACGGCGGCGAAGGCGTGCAACGCGCCTACGCATTGGCCGAGGAGAATTTTATCAAAGGCGGCGTGAACCGCGTGATTCTTTGCACCGACGGCGATTTCAATGTCGGCATCACGGATCAAAGCGAGTTGGTGAATCTCATTCAGCGCAAAGCCAAGAGCGGCGTTTTCCTGAGCGCGCTCGGCGTAGGCACGGACAATTACAAAGATGCGCTCATGCAAAAACTCGCCGACAAAGGAAACGGAAATTATCACTACATCGACACGATGGAAGAGGCGCACAAAGTTTTGATTCAACAAATGAACGGCACGCTCGTCACCATCGCGAAGGATGTGAAAATCCAAATTGAATTCAACCCGGCGCAGGTCAGTTCGTATCGTTTGATTGGATACGAAAAGCGAATTCTTGCGGCGGAAGATTTCAACAATGACAAAAAGGATGCTGGCGAAATCGGCGCGGGCCACACGGTCACGGCGCTTTATGAAATCGTCCCCGCCAATGGACAAGAAGATGGCCCACGCGCGGCAGTTGATGATTTAAAATATCAGAAGCCAGTGGTAAAATCGAAACGTGAGATCGGCAATAACAACCCTGAATTGTTGACGCTGAAACTGCGTTACAAAAAATCCGACGGCAGCACGAGCAAGTTGAGTGAAACGACTGTCACCGACAGCGGGAAAAATTTCAGCCAGGCTTCCAGCGATTTCAAATTTGCATCTGCCGTCGCCGGTTTTGGGATGATCCTGAAAAATTCAGAACACAAAGGTGAGTTGACCTTCAAGTCCGTCCTCGACGTGGCGGAAAAATCCAAAGGCGACGACAAGGAAGGCTATCGCGCCGAATTTATCAACTTGGTGAAAAAGGCGAAGTCCCTGCACCAACGGGAATAATTATTGACGGCGCTGGTAGGGCGCGTCACTCCGTGCGCGCCGGGCATGATCTGAAACCGAACGGCGCGCACGGAGTGACATGACAGCGTGTCGTTGTTGGCCGTACTGCCCTGACTGTCGGTGTGCCCGACGA
>JAYVSV010000097.1:0-6742 GCA_043775015.1 Verrucomicrobiota bacterium | reverse complement strand
TGTGCTCCAGGCCAGATTGAAAAAAGCCCGCACCGCCTGGCTGCGCCCTCATGCCGATCAAATCGCTCACCTCCGCGTCCTCCGCTCCAACCACCAATGGCTCTCTTTCTGGAATTAATCTCACCCACTTTTAATCACACCCAATAAAATCCTACGATGCTGATTAATCTGGTAGGGACATTATCGAACCGGTACTTTGCGAGTATGTCGGCCAGCATGATAGCGCGCTTCTCAGCAATCTTTTTTTCACTGGCGATTTCTGTTCCATCGCCCGCGGCTCCGGGCGCCGAGGAATCCTTCCTCGTTGAGATGTGGGATGTGGAGCGCGGCTTGCCGAACAGCACGATCACCTCGGTGGTGCAGTCGCCCGACGGCTATCTCTGGCTGAGCACGCTCAACGGATTGGTGCGTTTTGATGGCGTCCGTTTTCGTTCCTTTGTGAGTCCCGCGTATCCCGGCCTGAAAGTCGGCGGATTCAATCAGATCGCCGTGGGCGGCACGGGCGAGGTGTGGGCTCGCGCGGAAAGTGGCGAACTGATTTTTCGCGACAAGGCGGGCTTCACGACTTTGAAGCAGTCAGGCCCGGACGCTGCCGTGCTCGGCTTGTGGACTGGCACTGACGGCGCCGTTTGGGCGACGTTGGCCAATGGCGCGTTGGCCCGCTGTGCGATGGCGCAAACCCAAGTGCTGCCACAAAGCGAGAATTACGGCGGGTTGGCTTCCGCGCCCGTCGCATTGCCGGATGGCCGAAGCTGGCTGGTCACCGTCAGCGGCGCGCTGCTGGAATGGAACCGCGAAGGCAAGCTAGAGGCAATCAGCCCTCCGGGCGCGGCCAATCAACGAATGGTCGCAATCGCGAAGGATTCGGCGGGTGCAGTCTGGGTGCTCGGGGAGAATGCCATTTGGAACTGGCACGGCGAACATTGGACGCCGGTGGCGCTGCCGGAAAAGGCAAGAGCCAGTTTCTTGGGCTTGAAAGCCGGGAGAGACGGAAGCGTGTGGGTGTGGAGTGACCAAGGGGTATGGCGGCTGCGGCTGGGAGCGTGGCTCGCCGCTAGCGACAAATGGCCCGCCGTGATCGGCGCGTTGACTCCGGCCACTTGCCTCGTTGATCGAGATGGGTGCGTCTGGTTCGGGACGGCGGGACACGGCTTGGTGGCCGTGAATGTTGACGGACAAGTGACCAACATCGCGATCCAGCAGGGATTGCCGTCGAACTACATTCTCTGCCTGGCTCAGGATCACGAAGGCAACGTGTGGGCCGGAACGCGCCGCGGTTTAGTGCGTGTGAAGCGCAGTCAGATTAATGTGGTTTCGTGGGACAAACCCCTGGGCGAATCTGTGGCCACCGGACTCGCCGAGATACCCGGTGGTGGGTTGTGGCTGGGGAGCGACGGCCAAGGGTTGTGGCACTTGGAGGACGAAAACAATTCCGCCAAGCCGAAAAGTTTTTCCCCGAACCCGAAGTCCATCCGTGCGCTGGTCTTGGATCGTCAAGACCGGCTCTGGGTCGGCACGGTGCGCGAGGGACTCTGGCGGCTGGAAAGCAACGGCCTCCAGCGGCTGTATGAGGGACAACTTCCCCGCGAGGAATCACGCAGTTTGCTTGCGGACTCCCGAGGTCGCCTGTGGATCGGAACTTCGAAAGGACTTTTTTCCGTCATGGAGGGCAAGCTTACTGCGCAAACCGCGCCTCCTGAACTGGGCACGCTGGATGTTCGCGCCCTGCTTGAAGACCGTGACGGTTCGCTGTGGATCGGCACGCAAGGCCAGGGCCTTTTGCGCTGGCGTGAGGGAGCGTGGGAACAGGTTGGCCGGGCTTTGAACACGGCACCGCTGACCGTCTGGTCGCTCTACCAAGATCGCGCAGGCGATCTATGGGCCGGAACGGGAGGGTGGGGTTTGGCGCGTTGGCGTGCGGGTCGTTTCACCTTCCTTAATCGCACCAATGGCCTGCCCGTGGACGACGTGCTTTCCATTTTGGAGGACGACCAAAACGACCTCTGGCTCGGGACCTTGGAGGGAATTATCCGCCTCAAAACAAGTGACTGTCGCGCGGTGTCCGACGGCGCGGCCCGAAAAGTCGAGCCGCGGCTTCTCACGCGTAGTGACGGCCTGCCGACCTTGCAGTGTGCCGCAGGCTTCCAACCGAATGCCTGCCGAACGCGCGATGGTCGTCTGTGGTTTCCGACCGTCAAAGGGGTTGTCGTGGTGAATCCGAACAAAGAAATTCCGCGCAGCGAAGCACCGTCGGTCGTGATTGAAGAGGTCGTGGTGCAGGGTCGCTCGCTGGCGGCGGAATCCGGCTTGCGGCTGGGCCCGCATCCGCGGCGGGTCGAGTTCCGATTCACGGCGCTGAGTTTTTCCGCGCCAGAGCGCGTTCGTTTTCGTTACCGCTTGGATGGTGCGGAAAAGGAATGGATTGACGTTGGGACGGATCGCACGGTGACCTTCGACGCCTTGCTGTCGGGCGACCACGAATTCAGCGTGACCGCTTGTAACGGCGACGGTGTCTGGAGCGAACGCGGAGTCAGCCTGAGATTCAGCGTGGTTCCCATCTGGTGGCAAACCTGGTGGTTTCGAGGCGGCTTCAGCAGCGGGGTGTTTCTGCTTGCGGGCCTCATCTGGTGGCGGATTGCGACGCGTCGGTTGCAACGCCGGTTGGAAGAAGCTAAACGGCAAGGAGCGTTGGAGCGCGAACGAGCGCGCATCGCCCGTGACATCCACGACGAACTGGGAACGAGTCTCACCCGAATCATCATGTTGAGCCAACCTCCCGATGAAGACGAAGCGCCGGCCAGCCCGGAGCTGTCGCGGATTCACGCAACGGCGTGCGACCTGACGCGGGCGATGGACGAGGTGGTTTGGGCCGTGAATCCGAGGCAGGACACGCTTGAGGGTCTGGTCGCCTACGTGAGCCTGTTCGCGCAGGAATTTATCGGCGCCGCAAATCTCGGCTGCCGTCTGGATTTGCCGGAGCGCGTGCCGCCCGTGCCCTTGTTGGCGGAGGCGCGGCACAACGTATTCCTCGCGGCCAAGGAAGCGATCCACAACGCCGTGCGCCATTCGCAGGCTCGGGAAATCCGGATTGCGCTGCAAATCGAGGAGCACCGGTTCACGCTGGAAGTTGCCGACGACGGGATCGGGTTTGATCCGAATTCGTCGGCCAAGACGCGTGGCGGACATGGCTTGCAAAATATGCGGGAGCGATTGAATGCGCTGGGCGGAACTTGTGAGATCAACGGCCTTCCGCAAAAGGGAACTTCGGTGAGGTTCGCGGTACCGCTGCCTGTTCCCGACGTCGTGTAGTGAGAATTAGTCACTGTGAACATAAGTCGCAAAAAGACACAGTTGGGGGTGGACACGATTAGAGTCGCCATGCTTGAGGATGACGCCGCCACCCGTGAGATTGTCACGGGTTGGTTCCGGCGCACGAATGATATGCAGATGCGCTGGGACCATGAGGACTCCGCCCTTGCCCTGCGCTCCCTGACGGAATCGCCGCCGGATGTGATGCTGGTGGACATCAATCTGCCTGGGATGAACGGCATCGAATTCGTTCGCCAAGCCAAAGCGTCGGTGCCCGACACGCAGTTCATCATGCTCACGGTCTACGAAGACATGGATCATATCTTCACTGCCTTGGCGGCGGGGGCGAGCGGGTATCTGCTCAAGCGCACGCCGCGCAAAGAACTGCTGGCGGCGGTGCGGGACGTTCATGCGGGCGCCTCGCCGATGACCGGACACATCGCGCGCAAGGTGGTGGAGCAGTTCCGTGAGGCACCGGGGACGGCAGCTCAGGTGACCTCGCTTTCGCCGCGCGAGACCGAGATTCTGTGGTTGCTGGCCCAGGGCTACCTCTACAAAGAAATTGCCGCCCAACTCGGCATCAGCGTGTTCACGGTGAACAATTTCATCCGGCGAGTTTACGAAAAACTCCATGTGAACTCGCGAGCCCAAGCGGTGGCGAAGTTGAACCGCGCGCAACGGTCAGCGCCCCGCGAAAGCTCGCCGGCGGCGGTGTAGCTAATTTTAGTCACTACCGCGATCTCCGGCTTTGTAGCACAGTGCGACGAACAAGCCACTTAATTTTAGCACGCCTGCCGGATCAGGATTGCAAAAATGCTGTGACCATGAAAACCGAACCCGCTCTTGATGAGAGAGGAATGAATGGCTCCAGCGCGGCCGACAAACCAAGTAAAACAGAAAAAATAAAAAAATGAAAAAACTATTCCTCACCGCAGCCATGCTCGCGGTTCTCGGCTCGGCGGCTTCCGCCTTTGCCGGCAACATCGTCCTTGCCAGATTCGGGGGCGGCACGAACACGATTTATCCCAGCGGCCCTGATAACACCGGCCCTTGGTTCACCGCGTACGGCACCAATAATTGCGATCATCTGGGCTATTGGACTGATCAAAACGACCTTCTTTGGACCAACACCGATGACACGTTCATCGCCGCTTTGACCAATGCCGGCCACCATGTGCAGGCTTTTTGGATCCATAATAACAACATTAGCGATACAGATCTACTCCGTCTGAATACCAACGATTTGGTCATCTTGGACTTCACCGTCAACAGCGGGGCGGCGAACATGGGCAACAGCGCAAACACCGGCACTCTCTGCAACTCCACCAACACGGGTCGCAAATGGAATACTCTGGTTACCGCTCCCTTAATCCTGACCAAGGCCAACTTGGGCCGCCAAGGGTCAGGCCGCATGGGATGGTTCAGTAGCATCGGCTCCAACGACTGGGCCACAGCCTCGTTCTCTCAGGTTACTCCGTCGGATTTCGATTCGGCCAACGATAAAAGCACGACCGCCAGTGGCAAGTTGACGTTTGTGGATACCATCAATCCGCTGTTCTCCGGAATCACTTACACCAACGATGGCGGTGGTAACCGGGTCATGTCGAACTACTTTACCGTGGATATCTCGCAGAACCTGTCGCATCCACAGTTGGTAAACTACTTCAAGCCTAGCATTCCGTATCCTGGGCCTGTAAGTGCAGGCGGAATTGTTTGGGATGCCAACGGGGATTTGTATAACCGAGGCAACACTCCGGCGACCCTGAAGATTGTGGTGGGCGGTGTGTCACAGGGGCCTGGTGGCGCCGGTGACACTTACACGAATGATTTGTCTCCAGGAGGCAGGATTCTGGCGACGATGGAGTTCAATCCCATGACCGACCCTGCTGCCACACCGTCGAGTGGTGACAACCCTCCCCAAGGCACCGCGCCGGTCCCGGATCCGACGTGGGTGGTGACAGGGGTTGCGATCGCAGAATGGCCGGTAGGATCCAAAGTGTGGAGAAATTGCGGAGATCCCACCATGGGCACAGCGACCTTCTGTGACACGTTTGGCGGATACCGGATGTTCATGGCCGTCGGCACGCGTGATCCGCAGATCACCACTCAGGATGCTGCCACGGGCGGCAGAGGACAAGGATTTTTTGCCGGTGCTTGGAATGTCACAGTCGACGGTGAAAAAATATTCCGGCGTGCCGTGGACCGGGCTATTCTTAAGGGCAATCTCCCGTCCCTGTCCGTGGCGAAACCCGGAGGTAACGTGACAGTAAGCTGGAACACTGCTGTCACAACCTGGAAGTTGCAAAAGAGTACCGACTTGACCAGCTGGAGTGACGTGCCGTCGGGTGTGGTCAACAACAGCTACGCCGTTCCCAGCCCGTTGGGTTCAGCGACGTTCTACCGCCTAGCCGTCAAATAGCCGGTTGTTTAGATTTGGCAGACGGTTAGTTCCGTTGGGTTGGTTTGGATACCACCCTCGCGCTGTATAGAGGTGCAGCGCGAGGGGTTTTTTCCTTTTAACGGTTGAAAAGTACGGACGTCTGGCGGTTCAATTGTGCGGCACCTTCAGGCGCAGTTGTGGAGGGGTAAAGGGGTCGCAAAGCAGTCGGAGATGACTATTGACGTGTTTTACCTGAATGGAAAGAGGGCCGTTCATGATCATGGCAACTCCGCACCCGACTTCATTCCGCTTAACCCGAACTCCGAAGTTGAAATGGCGGACGTAGCGCAGACTGCCAGTCTGCGCTACGCCGCTCAACGGAATTGCAGCAATCCCACTTCGGAGTTCGGGTTTAAGTCTAATGCCTTTCGGGAAATCAACCCTCCCCCGTAATTGTCCGACCCTGGCGTGTAAAAGAGGGGATGAAAAAAAGTCTGTACGTCACTGCGGGGATGCGGCCGCTGCGGCGGCCACTGGATTTTCGGCCGTTTTCCATGCCGCTTTCGGCACCACCCTCCCCGTGCTGCCCAAGCGGCGCGGGCGCAAGCCCCGCGTCCCACTGGGCCGGGTGCTGCAGGCCCTGGTCTTCCACGTCATGAACGCGGCCGGCACGTTCGCCGAACATTTCGCCCAGCTCGACGAGGACTCCCTGGCCGAGAGTTCGCTCAGTGAACGCCGCACCCGCCTGCCTTGGGAGGTCTTCGCCGAGTTGCTCCGCCTGGGGCTGCGTCCGCTGGCCCGGGCCGCCGCCCAGCCCGATGCCTTTTGGCGCGGCTGGCGGCTGGTCGCCTTGGATGGCACGCAGTTCAGCCTGTGTCTCGACTCTTTGAGAATGTCCCTTATTGGACTCGATGAAAATGTCCCCATTGGGCGGCGGTTGCGGTAGCAACCGCCGCCATGATGGGAACATTAACAATGAGTGCGAAGGAACGGCGAAGAGTTGTAATCATGGCCGGGGTGAAAGCCGGGGAACTGAACCTGGTGGAAGCCTCG
>JAYVSV010000096.1:0-10397 GCA_043775015.1 Verrucomicrobiota bacterium | reverse complement strand
GTTCCCACGCGCACCGTCACCGTTCCGGTTGCAACCGGAACGGTGACTCCAGTCTGGCCTTTCAGCCAGCGAGGACAATTAGAAAGATACAAGCGGCGTAAACGCCGCGCCCCGCTGAATCCCCCGGCGAAAGAGCCTGTGGTGGTGGTGTCAAGATGCGCCAACAGATGCGCGACTTTCGAGAATGTAATTTGCCTGTGCTCGGCGCTTGGCAGTAAGGCTGGTTAAATCCTTGCGGCACGGTTGCCCGTAAAAATAACGCGTGAAACGCAAACTCATTCCGAAACGCAGGCAGCGGAAGCCGGTCAACGCTGTTCCCCAGAAAACACCACCACCGCCTGCGAGTCCCGCCACTGCGGGATTCCCCGTCATTGCCATGGCGACCTCGGCGGGCGGTTTGAAAGCTTTATCCGTCATTCTGGCGGGATTACCGGCGGATTTTCCGGCGGCCATTGCCCTCGTGATGCACCTCGCTCCCGATCATAAAAGTCTGCTGCCGGAGATTTTGAAATACCGCACTCGTCTGGCGGTCAAGCAGGCTCATACGGGCGACAAGCTTTGCCAATCGAGTGTTTTTATCGCTCCGCCCAATCACCACCTGTTTGTGGCCAAGAGCGGACGCCTCAAGCTTTCCTCTTCCGACGCGGAAAAAGTTCATTTTGCCCGCCCGTCCGCCGAGCCGTTGTTTGCTTCGGTGGCCGCCATTTACAAAACGAAGGCCATTGCCGTGGTCCTCACGGGTGGCGATGGCGATGGCTCGTTCGGCGTGCAGATCATCAAGGACAAGGGCGGCCAGGTCATCGCGCAAGACCGGCCCACGTCGGAAAATTTCTCCATGCCGGAAACTTCAATCAAGACCGGCGATGTGGATTTTATCCTGCCCTTGAACGAGATTGCGCCCAAGTTGATCGAACTGGTTGGGGCCGGCAGTGAATTAAATTCGAACTCCGAAATGGCAAAAACCGGCCCACGTCGAATCGCGGCGCGGCGCGCGGTCCCGCACGCGGGACCGCTTCATGGTGCGACGGTCGGCGGTGTTCCTTCGCCCAAGATCAAGCGGCCAGCGAAGCGGTCCCGCGTGCGGGACCGCGCGCCGGGCCGGGCAAAACTTGTGACGCCGCACTATGCAACCGGAATCAAAGCTGCCATATTCAAGCGCAGGAAAATAAGCACATGAAAAAGAAATCTTCACCCGCCCGCCGAACAAGGACATGTCCCTCCTGCACGGCGATCTGCATTTGCTGGCGCCGGCGGCGCCGCGCGGGTTGCGGCTGCCGATTGATTTCTTCTTCCGTTCCCTGGCGCTGGACCAGCAGGAGCACAGCATCGGCGTGATTCTTTCCGGCATGGGTTCCGACGGCACGCTGGGCCTGCGGGCCATCAAGGAGAAGGCTGGCGTGGTGCTGGTGCAGGAGGCGGCGACCGCCAAATTCGACGGCATGCCGCGCAGCGCGATTGACGCGGGTCTGGCCGACATCGTCGCTCCGGCGGAGGAGCTGCCGGGAAAAATCCTCGCCTATCTGAGACGCACTCCGCTCATCGCCAAGTCCGAAGTGCCTCTGGAAGACCAGGCGCACAGCACCCTGGAAAAGGCGGTCATCCTGCTGCGCGCCCACACGGGCCATGATTTTTCGCTCTACAAAAGGAACACGCTCTTCCGCCGGATCGAACGCCGGATGGGCATTCATCAGATCGGCAAGATGGCCGGCTACATCCGGTATTTGCAGGAGAATTCGCAGGAGCTGGATCTGCTTTTCAAAGAGTTGTTGATCGGGGTGACCAACTTTTTCCGCGACCCCGCGGCTTGGGAACACTTGCGCACGCACGCCATCCCGGAACTCTTCGCCAGCCGGCCACCCGGTCAGGCGCTCCGGGCGTGGGTGACGGGCTGCTCCACCGGGGAGGAGGCCTATTCCCTGGCCATGGTTTTCAAGGAGGCGCTGGAGGAGGCGAAGTCCAAGCGAAATTTTGCCTTGCATATTTTTGCCACCGATCTGGACAAGGACGCGATCAACAAGGCCCGGCAGGGCGTCTTTCCCGCCAACATTTCCGCCGACGTGTCGCCGAAGCGGCTGGCCCGGTTTTTTACCAAGGAAGCGCACGGCTACCGCGTCCGCAAAGAGATTCGTGACTTGGTGACTTTTGCGCCGCAAAACCTCATCATGGATCCGCCGTTCACCAAGCTGGATATTTTGTGCTGCCGCAACCTGCTGATCTACTTCGGCCCGGAGTTGCAGAAGAAGCTGATGCCGCTCTTCCACTACAACCCGAATCCCGACGGCATCTTGTTTCTCGGCAGCGCGGAAACGGTGGGCGGCTTCACCCATTTGTTCGCCCCGCTCGACGCCAAATCGCGGCTCTATCGGCGGACGGATTCGCCCGTGCAACCGGCGGCGCTGGAGTTTCCCTCATCCTTTAGCGCGCCCATGCCCGGCAGGCTAGACACGCGTCCGTCGTCGAAGCCGCCGGCCAGTCTCCAATCGGTGGCGGATCAGTTGGTCCTGGCGCGCTATGCCCCGCCCGCCGCACTTTGCAATGACAAGGGCGACATCCTTTACATCAGCGGCCACACCGGCAAATATCTGGAACCGGCCGCCGGCAAAGCCAACTGGAACGTGTTCGCCATGGCGCGCGAAGGGTTGCGCTACGAACTGACCGTCGCCTTCCAGAAAGCGCTCCGGCAAAAACCTCCCGTGACGTTTCGCGGCCACCAAATCAAGACTCATGGCGGGGAACAGTTCGTGGAAGTGACCGTCCAGCAGCTTGATGAAGTCGGCCCGTTGCAGGGGTTGGTGATGATCGTGTTCACGGACGTGCCCGCGCCCGTGGAAATCAAAGCGGCGAAAAAGGGGGGCCATTCCCCCAAGCCGCCCGCCCACCCACCGCGACTGGCCGAACTGGAGCGGGAACTTCGGACGGCCCAGGAAGAAACGCGGACCGCGCGCGAGGAGATGCAGACTTCCCAGGAGGAACTCCGGTCCACCAACGAAGAATTGCAATCCACCAACGAGGAGATCACGACCTCGAAGGAGGAAATGCAATCGCTCAACGAGGAACTTCAGACGGTCAACCATGAGTTGCAGACCAAGGTGGACGAGTTGTCACATTCCAGCAACGACATGAAAAATTTGCTCGACAGCACGGACATCGCCACGCTGTTTCTGGACAAGGATCTCAAGGTGCGGCGGTTCACCACGCAGGCGACCAAAATCATCAAGCTCATCCCCGGCGACGTGGGCCGACCCCTCTCCGACCTGGCCACGGAACTGTGCTACCCGGAACTGGAGGACGACGGGCGCACGGTGCTCAAGAAGCTGATCCCGGTGGAGAAACCCATTGGCAGCAAAGATGGCCGCTGGTTCACGGTGCGCATCATGCCTTATCGCACGCTGGACGACCGGATTGACGGCGTGGTGATCACCTTCGCGGACATCACCGCGTCCCGGGCGACGGCCGCGAAAATGGGAGACAAGCAAGCCAGCCTGGAGAAGCGATTCGCTCAACAGACGGCAACCATGGCGAAGTCCCGGCCAGACACGAAACGCCGCGCCAGCAAATCCCGCTAGGCCAAGAAAACCCAGGCTCCAAGCATGCAAAGTTTTCTCAACGCCTGTTTGAAAACTCGCCCGGTGAGGGCACCGGGCCTACAAGTGGTCGTATTTTCCGCCAAAACTTGTAGGCCGCGTGCCCTCACGCGGCGGTTCGAGAGAGTTTTTAAACAAGCTCTAATCCGAATCCATGCAGTTGGGATTTCTTTTAACCACGGATGGACACGGATAAACACGGATCAGCAGGCAGTAACGGTTTCAAGATGTCACCCACCAAACGGTGCGCCTGCCTCTACCACCGGAAATTTCCATTCTCACCGCTCTATTCGTGTCCATCTGTGTCCATCCGTGGTTTCAATTGAATTGTCCCGGCTAAAACCCTAACAAATCTTTCTTAACGAAAAAATTAAGCCCGCATTGCTGCGGGCTTTTTCCTTCGACAATCGAAATTCGTAAATCGTTATTCCGTCAGGCGCGTTCCATGTATTTTCCGGTGCGCGTATCAATTTTAATTTTCTCGCCCGTCTTGATGAATAACGGCGCTTGCACCGTGATTCCGGTTTCCATGGTAATCGCTTTTTGCACGTTGTTGGCCGAGTCGCCGCGAACTCCATCCGGCGCATCGGTCACCGTCAGAATCACGCTCGACGGCAATTCGATTTGAACGGGCTTATCTGCGACCAACGTCACCGTCACCGTCGCGTTCTCGATCAAAAATTTGCAGGCGTCGCCGACGACATCGGACATGATGGTCACCGTTTCGTAAGTTTCTGGATCAGAAAAAACGTAATCTTCGCCGTCCTTGTAGCTGTATTCCATCTTGCGGGTCATCATCGGGATGACTTCGATTTTTTCCGTCGAGCCGAAGCGAACGTCGGACGATTTGCCGGTGCGAATACTGCGGATGGTCGCCTGCACGAACGCGCGGAGATTGCCCGGCGTGCGATGTTGCGTGTCCAAAACAACGGCGATGTCGCCATTGTAATTTATTGCCATGCCTTTGCGGAGATCGTTTGCTGATGCCATAACTTATTTCAAATAATTACACTGACGAAGTCCCGCCAGCGGAGCGTAGAACATAGCCAACAAAAAGTTGATTGCAAGTTGCAAAACCACGCGGCAGCAAAAGAAATTTCACCAAGTTGCCTCTATTCGGATTTCTGTTCCCGAGGAATCGGCGTCAAGCATACAAACGAACTCCGAAGTTCGGGGAGCACGCCCACCCCGGGCGGAGCGGAACGCGCCTCGCGTTCCGTCCCGCAGCCGCGGGACGCTCCCCAATTCCACTTCGGAGTTCGGGTTTAGCGGACAATTTTCACCGCTCGTTATCTCTCGGCGCACGGAAAACTTTTGGCGGCGCGGCGCTCTCCTCTTTTTTCTTTTTAAACGTCGAGCGCAAAAACCAATGACGCTTTAAACCTTGGACCAACTCATCCGAATGAACCACCGCGTCGGAAACGTTGCTCAAAATATTCGTGTTCGCCTGAACTTGCGCGTTCAGATTGCTCGTCACGTTCGCCAGATTTTCCAGAGTGCGGTTCACATTCGTCACCAGCGAAGTCAGATTTGAATCGGTGTTGGTGAGCGTGGCGCGGGTGGTTTTCAGCGTCCGGTCCAACTCCGCGTTGAGATTCGTCGGGAAAAGCCAGTCGCCCAGTGAGCCTTGCGGATCGCGAAGGTTGCTGCTGATGAACACGAGGTTGGAAACCATCGGCTCGGCGGTCACGAGGATCGCGTCCAGTTTTTTGGTGGCGCCAGCGGTGTTCTCCAGCACGGCGGCAATCTGGTTGGTCAGATTCAAAATATTCGGGAGCGCGCTTTCCAGGCCGTTGACGAGCGATTCGAGCCGCTCGGTGAGCGCAGGCGATTCCAGCGGCTCAATCCAATACGTCTTCGCTTTTTCCAGCGTGGTGTAAAAAACGGACGGTTGATTTTTGATCAGGGCATTTACCGCATTCGTGACGGATGGAAAACCTTGCTCCATTTCCATGCTGATGGCGTAATCGTTGAAATCGGCGTTGTTGCTTTGAACAGTTTTTCGCAAGTCAGCCTTCAGGTCTTTGATTTTTGTTTGAACAAAATCACTGTTGAGCACGAGCATGTCTTTCTTGGTTTTGCCGACGACGGATGGCTCCCCGTTCAAACCTTTGACGATTTCCACCGAGCGGTTTCCAAGAAAATCCACTGCCGCGACCCGCACTTTGGAGTCGAGCCAGATATAGCCGAAGTAGGGTTCGCGAACTTCAAAATAAATGGTGACTCCATACCACGAGCCGGGTTCGTTCGGTTTCACTTCGAGAATTTGCCCGACGTTGAACCCCATTAATTTTACCGGATCGCCCGGTTTCAATCCGGTCGCATTGTTGAGGCTCGTCGAATACGCCACCTTGATGTCGAACCAACCTTTGCGTTGAGCCGTGTGGAAAATGTAATAAAACAATCCCGCCAGCAGGAGCAGCGTCGCGACGGTTACAAAAACGCCGACGGCGCGCTCGACCCGGCTCAAGCGTGTTCTTAATTGTGGTGTCAAATCCTGCAAACCCATAAATTAAATATCATCCGCCCAAGCTTCTTCTCGCACCGCTTCACCGTTCGCTTCCAATTCGGCGCGTCCACCCAGTTCTTTCCAGCGATTCTCTTTCAATAGAGCAAACTGGTTTCCGACCGTTCTCCATGCCTGAAGATTGTCCGTCGTTGCGACAATCGTAATTTTTTTTCCGCCGTAATACGGAGAACCTTCCGACAATTTGCTCAAAAAATCGAGCGTCCACCGTCGATGTCGAAAATCCAGTCCCGACAACGGTTTGTCCAATAACAAAATTTCCGGCTTCAGCACGAGTGCGCGGGCGAGCGCAGCGCGCTGCTGCCAATTCGGGCTGAGGGCACTGGGAATTCGTGGAGCGAGCGACGTCAACTCGGTCAACTCCATGATGGTGCGAACCGATTCCTCGGCTTCGGCTTCGGTCCAATTCTGGTGGTAGCGAATCGGCAGCGCGATATTTTCGGCAGTGGTCAGGCGATTGAACAAACGTCCGCCAGCGGAGAAAACCAAGCCGATGCGGCGGCGATGTTCGACCAGCATTTCCTCTTTGAGCGTGAACGTTTCCTGCCCGAAAAGCTTTACCAACCCGCGCGCGGGTCGCTGTAAACCGGCAGCGGTCGCCAGAAGATCGCTTCTGCCTGAACCATATAATCCAGCAACAACCCAGAAATTTTCCGGCGTGACGCGCCAATTAATTTTTTCGACTTCAGTTCCGCCGCCGGCTTGCATCGGAAAAATTGCAGCATCCACCATTTCGATGAGTGGAATTTCAGCCGATATTTTTTGAGGATTTTCCATGGTTACATGACGAGATAAACGATGATGAACAGCGCGTCGAGCAACACACAGGCGACGACGCTGTGGGCCACGGCTGCGGTTGTCGCGGGGGCGACTTCTTCAATGCGCAACGGTTGTGCCAGTCCTTGATAGCAAGTCACGACAGCGATGACGGTTCCGAACAAAAATGTTTTCAGCGCGAGCAAAACAAAATCCTGCCAGGTCAATGAGTTGGCGAGCTGGTTGAAATACGCCATCGGTTGCAGAGGAACATCTTGCAGGAACGCGAATAAATATCCGCCGAGTAACGCGATGATGATTAAATAAATGGTCAGCGCAAAAATTGAAAACGCGAGACCGATGACGCGCGGCACGACGAGAAAATGGATTGGATCAATGCCGAGCGCTTCGAGCGCTTCGACTTCGCCGAGCGCGCGGGAAGTGCCAAGCTCAATCACGATGGCGGTTCCGACGCGAGCGAGGACGAGCAAGGCGGCAATCAACGGGCCGAGCTCACGAACGACCACCGTGACCATAATGGTTCCAGTAAAATTGGTGACGCCGATGCGATTCAAAAGAAAAACTGTTTGGCCGATGCTCACCAAGCCAAGCGCAAGACCGAGGAAACTGGTCATCGGCAACATGCGTAATCCGGCGCGCTCAATCTGGCTTCGGATCAGAGGATGAATCACATGGCTGGAGTGGCGGTTTTTTTTGAAGATCACCACGAGCGTGATGACTGCAAATGCGCCGAGGCCGTAGAGAGTTTCGGTAAAGGCAAAAATCTTCCGCCCGACAAAATTTAAATAAATGCGCGGCAAAGGGGAAAAAAGAAAACGCGACTTGCTGGTTTCTCCCGAAGTTGCCGATGCGTTTTCCACTGGCGAAAACTAAGTCGCGCGTCTGAAGTGGTCAAAGATGTTTTTGCAAAACCCAACAGCACAGCACGCGCGCTCAAGCGCGCTCTGCGCCTCCCAAATTCGACGATACCTGATTTACACTCACATTGGCTTATGAGAAGATGAGAGTGATTATTGTGTCGTTGGTTTGAAAACGCGTTGAAGTTGTGAAAAAGTTTTTTGTCGTTGCCTGCATTCTGGTCGGCTCGCCTTGGCTGGCCGGGGCGGCGCTGCTCTTGAGTGATTCATTTGCCTACACCAACGGCCCGCTCGTCACGGTCAGTGGCAGCCCTTGGACGACTTACAGCGGCACGACGCCGGGCCAGGCGAGCGTGATTGGGGAGAGAATTTTTTTGAGCAAAAATAATTCGGAAGACGTTCACGCGCCGCTTTGGGGCGCGCCTTACAATTCCGATGCGAAGACAATTTTATACGCCAGTTTTACCTTGAATGTTTCTACCCTGCCGACGAGCGGAGGCGGCTACTTTGCCGAATTTAAAGCGGGCGGCGCGTTGGACCAGCATGGCCGGATTTTTATTGGCACAGCAGGAGCGACGCCGTCCGGCACTTATCGTGTCGGCGTGGCGAATGGAAGCTCGCCCGCCAGCGCTATTCTTACCAATAATTTAAGCACCAACGCCAATTACACCGTGGTTTTGCGTTATGTGATCAGCAACGCCACCAGCACGGTCTGGATCAATCCCTCCGCAGAAACCAATCTCAGCGCAACCGCGACTGACGTGGTGGGCGCATCGAGTGTTTCCTATTTTGGTTTTAGAGAAGATGGAGCCAGCGGTTCAATCGGCACTTTCTTCGTGGATAATCTTCTTGTCGGCACGGCGTTCTCCGATGTGGTGACAAATGCGCCGCAACCACCGCCGCCACCGAACACCACTGGCACGCTCTCGTTGGTCACTTACAATCTGCATGGCAATGGCGTGGCTAATTGGAGCACGAACACGGCGCAGGTTCAGGCCATCGGGCGTCAGTTGATGTTTCTGAATCCCGACATCATCACTTTCAACGAAATTCCTTTTACCAACACGTATCAAATGACGAACTGGATCAAAGCGTTTTTGCCCGGTTATTTTTTGGCGGTCAATTCCGCCACCGATGGCTACATTCGCAATGGCATTGCTAGTCGCTATCCCATTCTTTATTCACAAACGCATTTGTATAGCGATGATCTCGCTCCCTTTGGCTACACCGCTTCAGATTTTACCCGCGACTTGTTTGAAGCGGAAATCAACGTGCCAAATTATTCCAGACCATTGCATGTTTTTGTGGTGCATCTCAAAGCAACCACCGGCACAAGTTCCGTTCAATACCAAGACAGCGCAGACAAACGCGCTGCCGAGGCCAGCGCCGTTTCCAATTATTTTGTGAACACGTTTCTGCCCGGCACCAACGGCACCCATCCCTACATTTTGAGCGGCGACATGAATGAAGATATTTTTCGTCCCGATACCATCAAATACACCACCGGACAACCGATTCAGCGCATGACCAGCGCGCCGACCGGTCTGCGTCACACCATTCCTGTTAATCCGATCACCGAATGCGAAGTTACGGAATCCATTCAAGGCACGCTCGATGTCCGGTTCGATTACATCATGCCGTGCGGCCTTTTGTATTCCAACATCGTCACGAGCCAGGTTTTCCGCACCGACCTGTTGAATCTCGTGCCGCCCAATCTTCTGGCCAACGACGACATCACGGCCTCAGACCATTTGCCGGTCATCATGTACTTCAACAATCCCTACGCGGTGCCATTTCGACTGACCTCATTTGCCGTAACGAACCAAAACGCAACTTTGAAATGGGAAAGCGTCACGGGCTTGACCTATCGCGTGGAAATATCCACCAATCTCGCCGCGTGGAACGTGCTGGCCAGCAACCTCACCGCAACCGGAACAAATTACACTTTCAACACCAACTTGACGGGCAGCGTGAATTTTCTCCGCGTTCGCACACCGTAAGACCCTTCGCCGCAAAAGAACGCAGAGAACGCCAAGGCGTGGAAACCGTTTCTCCCTCTCCGCCGTGAAATGGGGGAGAGAACCGGGGTGAGGTGGCGCGTTAATCCAACTCACTTCCGCTCATTCAACGGCGGCAGCGCGTTCACGATCTTCATCGTCTCCATGCTCACGCGCACCACGCGCTTGAGGAGGTCGAGGATGTAGCGGGGCTGGTGGTGCTCGCGCGCCCAATCGTTCGGGTCGTTGCGGATGCCGCTGTCTTTGTCCACGGTCACCTGGTAGCGCTCCATGATCCATTCGAGGGCGGGCTTGCCGTTCACCACGTAATCGTAGGCTGCCAGCGGGATGCCGGTGAGCGTGATGCGGGCGTTGTAAACGATGGTCGTCTTGTCCACCTGCCGGTCCTTTCGGCCAAAGGTCATCTTCTGCACGAGGAAATCCTTCGCCGGGTCGCTCAGGAGTTCGCTGGCGAATTCCTGCACGGGCCACGGCTCGATGGTTTCGTAATTCAAGTGCCACTGCGCGAGGTCGCGGCCTGCCTGGCTGAACGCGAAGAAGTCCGCCGTCTCCCGCGTGAAGGGCAGGCGCGGCAGCATCTTCTTCAAGTCGCTGGCGAAGCGCGTGCGATACTCCGGCGAATGCAGCACGCCAT
>JAYVSV010000095.1:0-14895 GCA_043775015.1 Verrucomicrobiota bacterium | reverse complement strand
CGCGACGAGTAAGCCCCAAGCCCGGTCCTTGTACAAGTTACAATCGTGTGACAACTACGTGACCATTTCGTGGCGAGCAAAACACTCCGCTGAAATTTTCAATGCCTCCTCCAATAGCCACGCAGCACACCATTGGCCGAACACTACTGGCGGCCCGCGTGCTGGCTTGGGCGGCTCGCCCAAGCTTCGTTCCACACCTCCGTCCGGGATACTGGTGGCAAAAAGTTTGTCAGATGAAATTTTCGGTGGGCCACCGAAAATCGCACGCCAGCGGCGTGCGCTCCCCGGATTTCTTCTTCCCACATGTTCCCAACTTCAGAGTTCGGGCTAAAAATACCCATGCCTCATGCATTCACTACCTGTCCATCACACCGGGTTAGGCCAACTCCTCTTGTCGGGCATCTTGCCCGGCGGAAAAGGTGCGAGCCGTGTTGGAAGCCCGGATTACCTGAATCTCTTCTCGCGATACTGCCCCAATCCGGGCGGCAAGATGCCGTCCTCTACGGCAGGCCAGAGGCCCGCCGCTACGGGTTCATTAACGGCTCGCGGTCCACTTCCGTTTTGGAGTCCCACTTGTCAAAATAAAGATTTTTTCCGTCCACCTCGACTTCGCCGCGCTGAAAATCCGCCGGCTCGGAGCGCAAGGATGTTTTCTGCGGAAAGAGTTCCCGGCCCCAATCGAGGTTTACAATCATCCGGTAACTATCCAGATGGCCGCAATAAAAGTCGGCAACGCGTGGGTCGCTGGACTTCTGCACACCGTAAGAGGCATCGGCCGGCAACCAGCCCCACGGCGCGATGTAAATTTCCGCCCAATCGTGCATACCCCAATTTTCGCCCGGCCTGGTCTCGAAGCCGCTCTGCCATCTCGCTGGAATTCCCGCGATGCGACACAGGGTGACGAACACCGTGTTCTGCACGCCGCAATCGCCTCGGCGCGCCTTGAAACCTTTGATGGCGAAGGATGGGATGATGCAATACTCGTCCTCTGCATTCCAGGGAATATTCGCACTGACCCAACGAAAAATTTTGCGCGCCTTGATTAACGCATTGGTTTCCTTACCGACGAGTTCGGCGACCTGTTTCCGAATTTCGGGAGTAAAAACAATGTGCGGCAAACGTTCGCCGAGAGACGCGCCGTTCCAATCCGGGGGAAGAGCTTGCACCCGCGCCTCATCCAACTTCGGGTAATAAGCGAACGAGGTGTATTCGAAAACTTCCTTGAATACGAGCGGCTGGTTTGGGTCGATGACTTGTTGCTCGAAATAAACGGTGCGTTGCGCGCCGCCGCCGACGGAATTGCCTTCAACCGCGTTCGGAGAAATCAACTTCGGCGCGGGCGAAGCGCTGATGAGTTTCACGTCGCGTTGCTGGCGATACTCTTGCGGAAACGGCAGCCAGACGCGCACGAGTGAACCGGCGATGATTGCAGGATTGTTGCTGTTGATCGTGATGGTGTGGGTGACACGATGTTTAACGGGCAACACTTCAATCGCTCCGAGGTGTTCCGCTTCTGCCACCACGGCGGCGAGGTGATTCACAAGTTGAAATTTTTCTTCGTCCGGCGCTTTGCCCGCCTTGATCCGGCGCTGCTTTGCCTCTTCGCAAAAAAGAAAAATATTCTGCGGCTCACGACGAAAGAAAAATTTTTGACCGTCAATCACCTGGTAACGCGCACGGCTGTCCCTGGCCCAACGCTCCACGTCATCCGCAGTGGCGTCAGGGACAGATTTTTTAATTTTCGTCAACAACCCGGCTGCCTCCAGCGAATACTCGAAGCGCGTTCGATGCAGGATGTCGGCGAGTTCACTGCGAGCACGCCGCGCTTCCGCGTTGACCTTGGCATCCTTCTCGCCGAGCAACGTTTCCGCTTGCTTGAATTTCCCGGAGGTCATCAGCGCGCGAGCTTTCAGCACGACCGGGTCTTTACTGGTGAACGCGGTTGATGCGCCCGTTGGTTCAGCCGCATCGAGCGGTGAAGTGAGATTTGCGGCAAAGACCAATAATCCGGCCATAAGCAGTGAGAGAGGTTTCATTCGATGGAGGGTGTGCAAGAAATTCATTTCGCAATAAGATCAGAAATAAATTAGACGCTTGCGACCACCTTGGCACTCCTGGGTTTTGCGGCCATGACCGGGCAATCTTTAGGATCCAGCGAGACGCGAGGACAGAGCGGGAGGTAGCGCTGGAGGAAAACGACGAGATAGAAAACTTCCATTCGCCACCAAACGGAGAAGCTGTTGCTCAGGTTGCCAGCGAGCACGGTGTTGACGGTCGCAGCGAGTTTCAGATTGTTGACGGGATGTGTAATGACTTCCGCGAACTGCGGCTTATACCAGTTGTTCACAAAACGGAGGTAGAGGTTCATCACGCGCTTCAAGCCGCGTTCATATTTTTTGAAGACCCGCGAACGCGAGCGTGGATTCTTCAACACTTCGTCGAAGGCATTCGCGGCCTCTTCGCCGGAACGAATCCCAAGAAAAACTCCGGTGCTGAAAATCGGATCAATGAAACCTGCGGCATCACCGGCGAGCAGCCAGCGGTCACCGATGAGAGTGGTGTTGCGATACGAATAGTCGCTCGCCGAATAAACTTCCGTCACGCGGGTCGAGTCGGTCATGCGACTCCAGATTTGCGGTTGCTCGCGAATCGCTTCTTCCAGCATGACCTCGGGCGTCTTCTTCATGGCTTTGAAATCCACGATGTCCATGACGATGCCAATGCTCATTTTTGTGGCGGTGAGCGGGATCATCCAGAACCAGCGGTCTCGCCCGCGAATGAGCCGGATGAAACTGCCGTTGACTCCTTCGGCGCGCGCCACATTTTCGTAATGCGCAAAGACGGAGAATTTTTTCAGGTTTTCGTAGCTGCGCTTGAGTTTGAAATAATTTCCAACGATCGAGCCGCGCCCGCTGCAATCGAGGAGATAGCGCGCACGGATTTTCCCGGTGCCCGCCGCGTTCTTGATCGTGAGGGTGACGTCGTCCGCTCCAAACTCAAGGGCATCGACGCTGGTTTCCTCGATCACGCTGGCACCGTTTTCAGCGGCGTGATCAAGCAGCACCTTGTCGAACTCGGAGCGCGTGACCTGGTAAGCGCGATCGTGTTTCGCGCCAAGACCGTTTTTGAAAAGATTGTTGGCGCAACCGCTGCCGCAGGAGGTGGTGATTTCCGCGCCGTATTTAGGGAGGAATCTCGCGTCCAATTTCTCCACCACCCCGAGGCGCTGGAACGCATCCATGCTGTGCGGCAACAGTGATTCGCCAATGTGGAACCGGGGAAATTTTTCGCGCTCCAAGACGACGACCTTGCGTCCTTTTCGCGCGAGAAAAGTGGCCGCCGTGCTGCCGGAAGGCCCGCCGCCGATGATGGCCACGTCGTAAATGGATTCCATGGTGCAACGATAATGGATTTTCCGCGAGCGTGGCAATAGCCCAGCTTTAATCGAGGTGAACGAACCAAAGTCGATCGTCCTTAAGTTGGATACCTCTTGAAAATTCCAAAAAACTTAACCCCACCCGACAACCACTGAACCAACAGGCTGCACGCTTTCTTCCAAATATTTTTGACTTTCACATTCGCCCACACCGGTCCCGTCTCAGCTCTTTCAAACCGTTAAGCAACATTTTCCCACGGCAGGTGTTGGACTTCGATAACCATTGAAACAATTCCCTTTAGCAGCACTGGATTGGTTTATTGCGTGGAGAAATTTTCACGCAAAATGCGTGTAATTCGCGCCAGCCGAAACAGCGCAACATCCGAAACCTCTGGTAAAAGCGTTCCGACCCGTCATCGTCGGGGTGGGCGCGAGTTATGCTAAACATTTTTCAGCGGCGAATTTCGGAACAATTTGAAATTCAAACAAACAACAAAGGTCTCCTTATGAAATCAATGGCGTGGTTGGTGGCACTGGTCGTTCTCTCCGCAAATGCCGTGGCCGATTCTCCGGCGCTGGTGGCTTCTTCCAAAAAAATGGCTCCTCCGCCCACAGCCATTTTGTCGGTGCGCGAAGCGCGTTACGACGGAAAGCTTTCTGATAACGAAGCGCGTTTCGTGGTGGACATCGACGCCGAATCGATCGGCAAAGGCGAAGCGACCGCGAAACTATTCGAAGGCGACGTGGCAGTGCTCGCGCCGAAATTGTCTGATCAACTGAGGATTGTTCGAGAAGGAAATCGTTACCTGCTCACTGCCACGCATCCGGGACGGTTCAAATTCAAACTCGAACTCGTCGCAAAAATCCAGCGTGCCGAACCGTGGAACCAGATTTCGTTTGCCGGGCCTTCGGTGGCCATCGCTTCGGTCACGGCACAGGCCAGCGGAGCCGGAATGGAAGTTCAACTGCTCGGCGGCACATTGTTGGAATCAGCGCAGACGAATGGGCTATCGCGGGTGAAAGGTTTCCTCGGCGCGGACCAGACGATCGCGTTGCGCTGGCAGGGCAAAGTGGCCGAGGTCGCACGCAAAGCATTAATCACCGTGGACACGACGGCCTCCGCGCAAGTCACGCCGATGGTCATCAAATACACCACGCAGTTGCGCTACGATCTGGTCCAGGGAAATGCGGCGCGCTTGACGCTGTCATTGCCGGCGGCTCAGGCATTGACGCGATTGGTCGGCGAACAAATTCGTGATTGGCAAATTAAAGCGGAGGGCGACCAACAGATTCTAACCATCGAATTCATCAAGCCGATTGAAAAACAATACAGCGTCACTTTGTTTTCCGAACAGACCGTCGAAACCACGCCCGCCACGGCCCGATTAAATCCGCCGCAGCCGCTGGGAATCGAACGCGAATCCGGTGCGTTCACGCTGACCGCCGAAGACACCCTCGTGGAGATTGATTCGATCACCGGTTTGCGCCAGGTGAATGCCACGGGCGGCGCGCTCGCCTCGTATCGTTTCAATGGCCGTCCGTTCACGCTCGCGCTACGGCTGAAGCGCATCGAACCGGTGATCAACGTCGCCGATCGCGTCACCACTCAGCTCGAAGAAACGCGCCTGCTGATTTCGCACAACCTCGAACTCAACGTGGAAAAGGCCGGCATATACGCGTTGGAACTTTCGCCCCAGGCCGGTTTCGTAGTTGCTGAAGTACGCGGCGAAGGCATCGAAGATTGGAAAATGTCGGACGGCAAACTGCGCGTGAATTTCTCCGCGCGCATTCTCGGTCCGCGCAAACTGAATGTTCAACTCGAACAGGCGCTCAAAGTTGTTCCTGAACAAATCGTGGTCACTCCCCTCCGCGTCATGGGCGCGGCGAAGGAAACCGCGCAGATCGGGGCGGCTTCTGCGGCGGGGATTAGGTTGAAAACTGCGGAACTTTCCGGCCTTCGCGAAATACCCGTGAATCGTCTGCCGAATCGCACCGACGAATTACTCGCGTTCACCACCGAGCAGCCCGATTGGAAAATTTCGTTGGCCAGCGAACGGTTGCCCGCCCGTATCGTCGCCGAAATTTTGAATCTGGTGACGATTGGCGACGGACTGGTCGGCGGTAGCGCGACGATTCGTTACGGCCTCATCAATCAAGGCGTGCAGGAGTTCAAAGTGCAATTGCCGCCACACTGCAAAAACATCGAGTTCACCGGCCCGAACATTCGGCGCAAAGAATTGTCGGGCGAAATCTGGACTATTGGATTGCAGGACAAAGTCTGGGGCGGCTACACGTTGGTGGTCACCTATGATTATCAGTTCGATCCAAAAGGAGCGACGTTACCGGTCGGCGGAATTCACGCGCTGGATGTCGAACGCGAGACCGGCTCGATTGCCGTCACGACGGCCGCAAGTCTCAAACTGAACGCGAAGCCCGCGAGTGATCCACTGCGGCGGGTGGATGAATTTGAATTGGCGAGCGGCGACCGTGCCCTCATCACGCGCTCCGTTTTGTTGGCGTATCAATACACCGGCACCAAATACGATCTCACCATCGACGTGCAACGGCATGACGAATTGCCTGTCCTCGAAGCGGTGGCCGACCGCACTCAAATCACTTCGGTCCTCACCGAGGCGGGCGAGATGTTGACGCAAGCCTCGTTCATGGTGAAGAACAACGAGAAACAATTCCAAAAATTTCAACTGCCGGCGGGCGCGAACTTGTGGGGTTGTTACGTCAACGGCCAACCGGCGAAACCGGAGCGCGACGGCGAATGGGTGCTCGTCTCGTTGCCGCGCGATGTGAATCGCGACCAAGCCTTCGCCGTGGATATTGTTTATGCGGAAAAAACCGCCGCGCTAAAATCGAGTTGGGGACAACCGCTGCGGTTGACCGCGCCCAAAACCGATGTGCCGAACACCTACGCGGAGTGGCAGCTTTACGTTCCCGCATCGCAACGGCTCTCTCGTTTCGGCGGGAGCATGAGCGTGGCGCAGGGCACCACTTATGAGGCGCTCGATGCGTGGCGAAAATTCCTGACATTTTACGGCGAAGTCATCCGGGAGGCAGGCCCGGCCGCGGCGGTGATGGGGATTCTCGCCTTCCTGGTCATCGCGCTGGTGATTTCCGCCGTGCGACGCGGTTGGAATGGACTTCTCACCGTGCTGGTCGTGTTCGCGATTCTGGCAATCCTGGCTGGGATGATGTTGCCGGCGCTTTCGAAGGCGAAACAGAAATCGCAACGCATCTCAGGCGTGAACAACCTGAAACAAATTGCTCTGGCTGCTCGAATTTTTGCCGGTGATAACGATAATCGCTTGCCTGCCTCATTCGAAGAAATGATGAACGAACTCGGCACTGACAAAATCGTCGTCGATCCCGAAAGCGGCCAGCGATTCATTTACGTGGGCGCCGGATATTCGCTCGGCAATTTGACACCGGATTCGGTGCTGGCGTATTCGCCCATCGATAATGGCAGGAGGAGCGTGGCTTTCGCAGATGGCAGCGTGTCGCAACTTAGCAGCGCACAATTCTCGGAATTATCGCAACGCGGATTGGTGCGTGTGATTCCACAAGATGAAGTTGGACGAAGGGAGCAACTCGACGTGGTGGCACAAAAACAATTTCAGCCGCCGCGCACGATTCCGACTCGAAGACTGCAAGCCGAAAATAAACCAGCCTTGACAGAAGCGCCAGCGCCGTCACGCCCAATGAGATTTGAAGCGGGGCTGGAGACAGCAGCCGGACGAAGTGATGGATTCACGACCAATGGGGTCGCTGATTCTTCGGCGATTATTCCGCGCGTAACTTCCTCTGCTGGCGGAAGCGGCGGAAGCGGCGGAGCATCCGGCCCGGTTGCGGCGACGGCCACTCCTGCGCCGACCGTGGCGGGACTGCGCTCGATTCGTATTGAAATTCCGCGCACTGGAAATTCATTTCTCTTCACGAAAATTTTAAACGTGCGCGACGAACCGCTTTCGGTTCAGGCGAAAATGATGTCGGTACACACCTTCCAGGCGATGCAGATGACCGGGCAAGTCGCCGCCTTTGTCCTGGGCCTGGTGGCGTGGTGGTGGCAATGGCGCAAACAGGAACGAAACAGTTTCGTTCTTACGCTGGCCTTGGCGTTAATCATTGCGTCGGTTTGCAGTCTCTTGATTGCATGGCGCGCTCTCCACGATCTGCTCATCATCGGTTTTCCGTGTGTCGTTCTGGGCACGATCTCTTATCTGGTCTGGAAATATTGGCCGCGTCGCAAGATGCAAGAAACCACTGCGCCGCTGGCCCGGCCCGAGGGTGGGATTCCGCCCGCCATCGCGTCCATTTTGCTCGCTGGTTTCTTTGCCTTCGCCAATGTCGCAATCGCCAACGAAACAACGAACGCGGTTCAGAATGCGATTCCTTCTGTCATTCCGATTCCATCCGCCAACATTTCCATCGTGTCGGCGAATTACTCCGGCGTCGTGAGCGACCGGGTCGCGCAACTGGAAGCGACGTTGCAATTATCTTCGACGAAGCCGGACCAAACCATTTCGTTGTTCGGCGAAGATGTCGCGGTGCAACAGTTCACGGTCAAATCTGGCGACGCCAACCTGTTTCGCGAAGGGAAAAATATTGCGGTGCGCTTCAGCAAACGCGGCGCAGTGACGGTGCAAATCAAGTTGCTCGTGAAACTCGGCGGCGACGTGACGAAGCGACATTTGACCTTCGGCATTCCACCCGCGCTCTCCAGCCAGCTTGCCCTCACGCTCGACCAGGCGGATGCCGATGTGGATTTTCCGACGGCGATTTCTCTGAAACGTTCCAGCGCAAATGAAAAAACGCGCGTTGAAGCAGTCATCGGTTCCGGCGATCGCGTGGAACTGCTTTGGACGCCGCGAGTCAAACGCGCAGCAGAAGTGGCCGCCACGATTTTCTGTCAGAACACCGCGCTGATTACATTCGGCGGCGGAGTCGTCAACGCCCGCGCCACTCTGGATTTTCAAGTGACGCAAGGCGAGTTGCGCAACGTTCGGGTGCAACTCCCCGCCGGACAACGATTGTTGCGCGTGGAAGGTGACGCCATTCGCACCTGGGAAATCAAAGAGGAAAACGGCGGACAAATTCTCGTGGTCGAACTGCTCAAAGGAATTTCACCGGCGTACCGCTTGACGGTCGAAACGGAAAAAGTTTTGGAAACATTACCGGCGACCGTGAAGATCGAAACGCCGCACGCGCTGGACGTGAAACGCGAAACCGGCCTCGCCGCCTTGCGCGGCGCAGAGGAATTAGTTCTCTCCGTTGAATCCGCGAAAGAATTGCAGCGCGTCGATGCCGAGGAATTTGCGCGGGTGTCGTTGCAAAAAAACGACGGGCTTCTCAGTGTTTTTCGTTTCCTGAAACCGGAGTTTGATTTGCGCGTGAGGGCCGAAACCGTCCGTCCACAAGTCGAGGCGTTGGTTCGCAACAACGTGCGGGTCAGCGCGGATCAAGTGAACATTCACACGGTCATTGATTACACGATCAAACGCGCCGGCGTGTTTGCGCTCACCACGGTTTTGCCGGCTGGCTATCGAGTCGAGCAAGTCGCTGGAACTAATATTTTGCAATGGAACGAGAGAACCGAAGGCGAGGCGCGCTTGCTGGAAGTCACCTTGAAAGAGCGAACGCTTGGCGCTTATTCGTTGCAAATTGAGCTGGCGAAAAGTTTCAAGGATCTGCCCAAATCCCTCGCGATTGCAGGAGTGCATCCGCTGGATACCGTCAAGCTCACCGGTTTTATTTCTGTCGCAGCGGAACCGGGTGTCGCCACAAAATCTGAGACGTTCGATGGGTTGACGGAAATTCCCGCGACCTCGCTGCCCGACCTCGCGAAGTTGAGCAGCGCAGGCAGCACGCTCGCTTACAAATTTATCGCAACCGAGCCGAAGAGCACCGCGAGTTGGAAACTTTCTGTGACGACGGAAACCGTCGAGCCGTGGTTGCGCGCTGAAATTGTCAACACCGTCACGCTCACCGAATCATTAATCAGCGGTCGCGCGCTCGTACGCTATGACATCGCCAATGCGCCGGTCAAAGAATTGCGACTCAAAATTCCGGGGTCGTTCAAGAACGTGGAAATTTCCGGAGTGAACATTCGTCGCCGCGACCAGACCGGTGAGGAATGGCGCGTGGAATTACAAAGCAAAACGCGCGGCTTTTACACCCTCACCGTGACCTGGGAGCAACCGCGCGCGGCGAAGACAAATTTACTCGAACTCATCGGTGTCTCAGCTGCCGGCGTCGAGCGCGAAACCGGTTTGATCGCCATCATCGCCAAGCCGCCGTTGCAAGTTTCTGAACGCGACGCGAAAGATTTGAAACGCGTCGATACCCGCGATTTCCCGGAGTGGGCCGGTCGTGCGGACGACGCGACGGTGCTGGCTTATCGCTACGTTCGACCCGGTTACGCGCTGACCTTGGAAGCACGGCGATTTGACGAGGCGGAAATTTTGCAAGCACTGGTGGACAGCGTTCGATTGACCACGGTCGTCGCCGAGGACGGCCAGACGATGACCGAGATGAATCTCGAATTGCGCAACAACGGACGCCAATTTCTCGAAGTCGAACTGCCACAGGGCACCACCGTTTGGTCTGCCTTCGTCGCCGGGCAACCCGTTCGCCCGAGTCGTCGTGACGGAAAATTACTATTGCCACTCGAACAATCCGGCGCGGACAACGCACCCGTCTCCGTCGAGCTGACCTATGTCGGCACCAACACCTTTCCAAAAACTCGTGGCGCGGTTGGTTTTGTGTCGCCGAAGCTCGACGTTCCGCTGAAAGGCGCCCGCTGGGAATTATTTCTGCCGCCAGATTTCGATTACAATAAATTCGTCGGCACCATGACGCGAGAAATACCGAGCATGAAAATTTCGTTGGCCAGTTTTGGCTGGTCCGAATACGCACAAAAGGAAAACGACAACAAAGCCGCTTCCAAAGCCGAAGCAAAGAAAGACGTGAGCAAAGCCAAACTGAATTTGTCTTCCGGCAACCTGCGCGAAGCTGCGGCTGATTACAACCGCGCCCGGGCGAAGCAATACGGCAATCGCGCGGGCGAGGGCGAAAACGCTGATGTGAAACAATTGGAGAAGGAATTGCAGGTCGCACAAGGGAGCAACCTGATCAACGCCCAGAGTAATTTTAGTTCGCGCAATAATGTTTCCATAAACGAACCGGTCCAAAACTTCAGCGGAAAATTCGTTGCGCAGTATAACAACGATGATGCCGAACGGCAGTGGATGAAGCTCCAACAAGCGCAGGAAATCGTCGCGGCAAAAGTGCAACCCTTGCACGTGAACCTTCCCGCGCGCGGACTGCGTTACACGTTCACGCAAGTGTTACAAACCGAGGTCAACAAACCAATGACCATCCAACTTGAAGCGGCAAACACCAAAACCGGTCATTGGCTTTCACGAACCGGCCTGTCGGTCGCTGGCTTTCTTATCCTCTGGATGGCAGTCGCATTCGTCACAGCCAGAAGATCAGACCGTTCGCGTTAAGTGGTCAATCCGCCATCCATGTCGTTTTAAGCTAAGGGTTATTTCTTTGCCGCTGGAAACGTCGTTGCTTCTGGACCGGATGTTGGCAAACCATTTGTGGATAGATCGGGTCTCGCTGCGGTTGCAGCATCGGCTCCAATCAGTTCGTCCGGCAAAATTGTGATGGCAATGCGCCGGTTCTTGGCCCGTCCTTCAACCGTCGCGTTATCTGCGATCGGGCGGTATTCGCCATAACCGACCGCACCGACGCGATGAGGATCGACTCCTGCCTTGTCGGTTAAGAAATGCAAAGCGGCCAACGCGCGCGCCGTGGAAAGTTCCCAGTTGCTCGCGAAGCGTCCGTGAGCCTCCGAACGAATCGGAATGTTGTCGGTGTGACCGATGACATGAATTTTCAGTTCCGGGTGATCCGTCAGAAGTGTCGCAATTTTTCCCATCACCGCCTCGCCGCCTGGTCTCAGGACCGCTTCACCGGAATCGAACATGATCCGGTCCAGAATATTCACCGTGAGCTTGCCCTGTAGTTTGGAAATTGTGACATCCTTTGATTCAAGGTCGGCGCGCATTTCATCCTCCAGTCCCCTCGCCTTCCTGGCAGCCAGCGCCTTCTCATTCTCAAGCTGCGCCAATTGTGCTTTTAGCAGGGCGATCTGTTCCTTGGTTGCTTGATGCTCCACGCGGGCTTGACTGAGCGCGATCGTCGCTTCATCCAACTTGGCACGGCCAGACTTTAGTTCCTGCCGACTGGCTTTTGAGGAGGACCAGAGCAACCAGGAAACCACGCCCAGCAGTGCCACGAGCAGTGCAATGACCCAACCTAGCTTCGCGATGTTTGTAACCCGGCCCGCCTTGGTGACATGATCTGTGAATGGTTGATTGGTCTGGTTCATTTGCCGGTTAAATTTAAAATCCGTCCCTACCTTAAATTTAGCCCGATCAATTACCACCTTTTTTATGATCGAGAAATCTTGCCGTTGCGCGTGTCGCGACTCTTTGAGCTATTCTCTGCTTTTTTAGAATAAGATTAGGAGTAACGGTAAGATTAAAGAGTGGCAGTGGTTTGATTTTTCCTTCCGAACGCGACGAAGGCGCAAACCGCCAGGCCGATGCCCAGTGCCGTAAGGCTTATGTAGAGTGTGTTGAGCGGCGGTTCAAAACGAAACTCAATCTTGTGTTCACCTTTATCGAGTTGGACGCCTCGCATGATGAAGTTTGCGCGCAGCAGCGGTTTTTGTTGTCCATCTACAAACACTTTCCATTTTGGATCAAACTTGTCGTTAAGCAGCAGGATCGAAGAGGTCTCGACTTTTGCCATCAATTCAACTCGTTTCGGGTGGTAGCTGGTAAATTGAACAGACCCCATGTTCAAATTTGTGGAGCTGTTGGTGATTGCCGCAGTAATTGAGTTCGCAACCAGCACAGTTTTAAACGGATCAAATGCCGGGTCGGCCAATTGCTTAAGAGTTGCTACATCATTCGTGACGACCTGCCAATCAGGGTAAAGTTTTACGCGCGGCAAAGCGCCGGTGAATTCGATGAGCGCGAATGGTCCGGTGGAATTGGTCTGCACCAGATAAGGCCCGCTTCGATTTTCCTGAGTAATGGCAAATGGAGTCAGGACCTTGAACCGCTTCTTTTCGGGATCAATCTGCTGGTTGAGAGAATCGACAAAGCTACCGGCGATTCCAAAATAGTAGCGGACGTTGGCGAGTTGCCACATGCGAACCATTCCGGGGCCGCCTGCCTTGAAAAATGTTTCGCGAAAAGCTGAAGTGTCTGCGGCGGCGCGAGGTTCCTGAGGAACATCGAGCGTCTGAATGTTGTAGAAATAAAAATGGTGCTGAAGCCATTCGGTGTAATAGACGTTGTTCTGAAAGAATGTGAAGGCATCGTTAACCTGAAATGGAAAATCTATCACGCGCTGTTCGTGTGGTTTGTTGCGCAAAAAGTCGATGATCGGGTTGCTCTGATATTTTTCTTTGTAATTTTGATAAACGATCCAGTGAACATCGGCGTGAGCTAAATCAGCAACGATCAATGCGCCCATTAGAACGCCGGCGAGTTTGAGTTTGGCTGCAAATTTTCCGCGCAGGATAAGCATGACTAGGACAACCGACGCTGCGAAGAAAAGAACAAACCAGCCCGTCTCACCCATGCTGAATTCCGCGATTTGTCGCGCAATGTCCGCCGGAAAATGTTTTTCGAGAAAACCAAACAAATCCTTTTTCGACGATACGTAAATCATCCATCCCAGCACGCTTGCTCCCAAAGCAAGGCAGCTAAAGATGATCCATTTGTTTTCAAAGGCGGTCGAGCCGCTCTTGGACGCGTTTGCTTTGCCGGCATGATTTTCAAAATAGCGCCGCACCATGGATTCCAATCCGTAAGCGAAAAGAATCAGCATCGCGACATGGAACGGGTGCATGAACTTGATGGGATTACGAATCGTGGAAGTGTAAGGCAGCGCGAAAAAAAGCTGATAAAACGGCGCGTGCCGGCCGAGCGCCAGGAGCAGGGAAACCAAGGCTGTCGCCGTCCAGAACCAGACAAATTTTTTCTCGATGACGCTGAACGGGTTGTTTTGTTTCCGAAACGATTGGGCGATGGCCAGAAGAGCGACGAGCAGCACAAAAATTCCGGCGTATTCGCCCGAGCCGGAATGGCGAGCCAGACCTTTGTGATAATTTTCGCCAGGGTCTTCATAACCGGGTGTCTGCGCCACGGCGCCCCAATAGGATTTTTCACTATACCGATTTTCGCCATCAACCATGCGATAGCCGAAAACTCCTGGAATGAGCACGCGCAACATTTCCTTTTTGGGCAGGCTCCACTGCGTCGCCCAAATCCAGCGTTCCTCTTTTGTTTTCAGATCTTGTTTGGTGATGGAGACATTTTTCACCTGAGTTTCGACGAGCGAGGAGATGGTGTGCGCGGCGGTGAACGCGGCAAAAACGGCAACCACGGCGACCACCAATGATGATTTCACCCAAATTCGCGCGGAAAATTTTTCACCAACGATTCCCGCGAATAATCCAAACACGCCGATATACAAACTGATGATCGCGCCGACATCGAAGCCCTCCATCAGTCCGATGCCGACGGCGGTTCCCGCCAGAACGCCTTTGATCCAGCCATATCGGATCGATTTGCTGACCAGCGCCGCGATGGCCAAAAACATCATCGCCCAGGAAATGACCCACTGGCTCAGCCCCCAGGCCGCGATGGAAAAGGCGTGCATGTTCAGTCCCGCCGCCAGCCCGCCAAGAATGCAAACGACGGGACGGAAGCCGAGTTCGCGAAAGCAAAGCCAGGCGCACAGCCCGAGCAAAAGCATCGAGAACGGCGGATAAATCTTCATCAGAATTTCCGGCGCAAACAGAGTGCCGAACAGTGCGGTGATATCGGGAGCCGTGCTGACGGATTCGGCGCCAATCCAATTTGAGTCCTGCCAGTTGCCGGTAAAGGTGTCGGGCAATTTGCTTTGCTCGGCCTTGAGCGCGCCTAATGGAAGATCGTTGGCGAAGAGAACCTTGCTTGGATCAAAACTCTGGCGGAACAGGACGCAGAGAATGGTCAGGAGAATAATGAGCAGGAGAACAAAATTTTTCCCCGGTGACTTACCTTCGAGTTGGCTGATTTGCATAAGTTATTTAAACCCGGAACCCGGAAAGGGGATCCCGGAAAATTCCGCGCTCCACTTTCCGCATGGGAAAAACATTATCGGGAAATGCTCCGAAGCCAACTGTGAATTTGGGGAAGAAAAAAGCCTCGGATGGAACACGGAGCAAGGGAACAAAGAAAGAGAGAGCAAAAGGTTTAAACACGAATTTACGCGAATTTTTAAATCACAGATGGACATGGATGAACACGAAGGAGTTTTTTTGGCGAGTCGCCTGTGCACCCTTTAGCCGGGACAATTCAATTGAAACCACGGATGGACACAGATGGACACGGATAAAGCGGTGAGAATGGAAATTTCCGGTGGTAGAGGCAGGCGCACCG
>JAYVSV010000094.1:0-94595 GCA_043775015.1 Verrucomicrobiota bacterium | reverse complement strand
CGGTGCGCCTGCCTCTACCACCGGAAGTTTCCATTCTCACCGCTTTATCCGTGTCCATCTGTGTCCATCCGTGGTTTCAATTGAATTGTCCCGGCTTAGCTCAATCTGAGCATTTTCTCCGCTTTGTTGCGGCCTGGATATGGTGCATCGCCCTTTGGATACCATCAGACCGAATACAGTCTGGTTTACAAGCGACACATATTGAGTGAATGAAGTTGCTTCGAGCGCAGTGGTCACGGTTGCGTCTGATCCGGGAACCGAAGTTGGATCGGTTCGGTGAATAATTCTGTTGGCAACGGAACACCGATTGATGGTGAATTCACCGTGACATGTCCCAGCGTCCTGCGTAAAGTTTTCTGCGGCGTAAAGCGGCAACTTCCTGTGACGACAAGACGCACTCATTCGTTAATCGGATTATTTGCCTTGATGCTTTCGGCGTCGTTTGCGGTCGCCCAGAGTGTCCCTGACCAGATTGATTCCATTCTCGCCGCTCCGGCGCTCGCTGGAAATTCTTGGAGCATCCTCGTCGAGAACGCCAGTGGTTCGGTCAACTACTACCAACGCAATCCCACCACCGGCCTCGCCCCGGCCTCGAACACCAAGTTGTTTACCACGGCGGCAGCGTTCGGTCTGCTCGGGACAAATTATGCCTTTCAGACCCGCATCCATGTTGACGGCTCACTGAGCGCCGGAGTGTTGACGGGCAATCTCAACCTCGTCTGCGAACACGATCCCACCTGGAACACTTCGGTATTTTCCAGCAGTGCCCGGACGCCGCTGGATTACATCGCCGCGCGACTTAAGGCACTCGGCGTCACGAACGTCACTGGCAATGTGCAGTGTTACGGCTGCTGCTTCTACAACCTCTCCTCCACTGACGCGAGCAATCACGACGCGCCGAATCAACTGGCCTACAACTCCAGCGCGGCCAGCGCCTTTCTCGCGGCGCTGAATGCTCAAGGTATCTCCGTTACTGGCGCGGCGTTGGGGCAGACCGGCTTCAATCCGCTCGGCACTTTGTTTTACACCTACTACTCCACGGACCTGACTTATGGAAGCAAACCACTGCGACTGGATGTGGCGTGCATCCCGTTGCTCAAGGTTAGCCACAATGTCATGGCGGACGGCCTGCTGCGTCACATCGGCTGGAAAGCTGGGACGGGCGATTCCTTCAGCGCTGGCTCGGTGAAAGTATTGTCGTGGTTGCAAAACACGGCGGGCGTAGCCACTGCTGGCATCGTGATGAATGACGGTTCGGGACTCTCGCACGGCAACCTCTTCACCGCACGCCAGACCGTCTCGCTGACACGCTATATGCTCGCGGCGTTTTCGAGTTGGGACGACGGCCTGCCCATCGGTTGCGTGGATGGCACCATCAGCAGCCGGTTCTGCGGCACGGACGGTTCGGGCACAGTTCACGCCAAAACCGGTTCACTCAGCATCTCCATCGCGTTGAGTGGTTACATTGACAATCCCCATGACAACCAACGCTATCTGTTTTCTTTCATAGCGAATAAAACTGCGATCGACCAGACGGCCACACGTGATGCCATGGATGCCGCCGTCGTGTTGTTTGGCCAACGTGGCATGGCGCTCAGTCCGCAGCTTGTCCGCGTGAGCAGCGGGACGAACGGCACTTCGCTGCAACTGGCCTGGTCAGATGAAAAATTCATTCGCACCGGCTACCGGGTTTATTCCAGTTCCAACGGGGTGAATTTCAACGCGCCGGTGAATGTGGCCGCTAACGTGCAGACTTATTCCGATACCGGTCTCACGCCCGGCGCAAAAAAGTATTACATGGTCTCGGTGGTAGGCAGTGGTGGCGAAAGTAAACCGTCGCGGATTTATGGAGCACAGGTTGGCGGCTTAGCCCGTGTGCTCGTCGTGGACGGCGATGATCGCTGGCAATTCCAAACCACGGAAAATCCGTCCTGCACCAACCACAACTTCGCCGCCATCGCTGGTCAGAGCATCAGCGGTCCGGTTTTTGAGACCGTGAACCATACCGCCATCGCCAGCGGCAGCGTCGCGCTGTCGAATTACGCGGCAGTGATCTGGCTGCTGGGCGAGGAATCCACGGCGGATGAAACTTTCTCCTCCACCGAACAAGCTTTGGTGACCACGTATCTCAACGCAGGTGGGAATATTTTCGTGTCCGGCGCGGAAGTGGGTTGGGATCTGGACCGCGCCAGTGGCCCGACCGTGGCCGACCGCAATTTCTATCGCACCGTGTTGCGCGCCGCCTACAGCGCAGACGACGCGAACACCTACGCCTTCGCGCCCGCAGCAGGCGGCATTTTTGCGAACAATCCCCCCAGCGGGTTCGACAACGGTACGCAGGGCACTTACAACGTAGATTTCCCCGATGTGCTCACGGTCACAAACGGCAGCGTAGCGGCACTCACCTATTCCGGCGGCACCGGCGGCACGGCGGCGGTGCAATACGACGGTTCGTCCGGCGGAGGCCGCGTGATGAACTGGGGTTTCCCCTTTGAAGCCATCACGAACTCCTTCGCGCGCGATGCCTACATGTCCGACGTATTACGCTACTTCAGTGTAATCAATCCTCCGCAATTCACCCAAACGCAGTATAACGAGACCGGAAACACGGTGACTTTGAACTGGTCCGGTAGCTCCGGCCTGCGCTATCGCGTGCAATACAAAACCAACCTGACCGACGCTGTCTGGCAAAGTCTTCCAGGCGACATTACCGCCACGAACCTCCTGTCCACAAAAGTGGACATGTTGCCATCCGGCCTGAGCCAACGATTTTATCGGGTGTTGCTGCTGGACTGAACAACGCGGCCCAGAAAAATTTCGCGCGTCTTTGCGGCAGGGGATGCTGGCACGGGAAACAGATGGAGGGAAATGTTTGTGCGCTTTGTTCCTATCGATTCAGCCAGTTGACCATGGTTCGCGTGACTAGGTCTGATGCGTCCTGTTGAACCCAATGATCCGCTTCCGGCACGGTCACCAACGTCAGGTCTTTCTCGACCCACTTCCACGTGTTGTTCAGCGCGTCCGACAGAAGGGCTTTGTCCTTCAACCCGTGGATCATCAGCACCGGGCATTTGACCTTCACCAGCGGTGATGTGTCCTCGCGATAAGGTTCACGTGGATAGTTGCGCTTGTAATAGTTCAGCATCGCTTCGAAATCCGAGCGGCGAAAAACCTCCACGTAACGCGCGCGAACTGCTGGGTCCTTGATCCAAAATGTCAAACCTTCGGCGGTGAGTTCCTTCTCCGCTCCTTCCTGTTGGAAATGCCGCGCATAAGCGCTGTTCTTTTGCTGTTCCGGGTTGGTTGCCAGCTCGTGCTGCAGCCCGCGCGGATGCGGCAGGTTTAGGATCACCAGTTTCTCGGTCATCTCAGGACGGGTCATGGCAAAGGCCCAAGCCACCATCCCACCCCAGTCGTGCCCCACGATGACGGCCCGCTCCCGGCCACGCTCGCGAATTACGGCCGCAACATCCGCCACGAGCAGGCTGATGTCATACTCCTCCACTCCCTTCGGACGGTCGCTCAGATTGTAGCCGCGCTGGTCGATCGCCACGACTTCGTGATTCTTCGCCAGTGCCTCCATTTGCTCGCGCCAAGTCAGCCAGCAATCCGGGAATCCATGAATCATAACCACCAGCGGTCCCTTTCCCAGCCGGGCGTAGTGAATGCGAACCCCTTCGTTGGTCGCGTAGCCATGCGTAACCTTCCTCTCGATGTCGAGCAGCGCCGGATCGTCCGCCGCACGGGCGGGGGAGGCGAGGTGGGGGGAAACTCCGATAAGGACAGCCGCCAACGATCGGATGGCACGGCCAGCGCCGCGCGAAGAAATACCGCCGTTCCATTTTTTCGCCAGGGATTTTCTTTTGACGCTCTGCGAAGAGACGGACGATTGTTTTTCCATCAGGTTCATTGAAATCAATTTTTTGCCGGTTTCCGCCCCTTGGCAAGCGTAACTTTTGGATTCCCTGGAACTCGTCTTGCCGTCTCGCCCGGCGGAAAAGTTGCAATAGGCACCTGGGCCTTGGAACGTCTCTTCATCCCGGAAACCATGTATCTCCGTTCCGGATGGCGGGACTCGCACCCTCCATGTCAGGCGAGACTCCCGACGCCACGCTTTTCAAGCAGGTTCTAAGAAATGAATTTCGGCGATGGCGGAAATTGTTTTACGACAGGTTTTGTACATGACGAAAACATTTGTAATCCGTCGGAATTTGACAGCAATCTGATTGACCTAATGAATTTAGTTTCCGCTGCATTGCGACGTCCGTTGACCGTCATGGTTTTAATCGTAGCCGTTTCTCTGGGGGCGTGGCTCGCGCTTCAGAAAATGTCGCGCGATATTTTTCCGCCGCTCGGCATTCCCACCATTTACGTCGCGCAACCGTATGGCGGCATGGACCCGGCACAGATGGAAGGTTATCTCACTTATTATTACGAGTATCACTTCCTTTACATCACCGGCATCGAACACGTCGAATCAAAGTCCATTCAAGGCGCGTCGATCATGAAGTTGCAGTTTCATCCGGGCACCGATATGTCGTCCGCGCTTTCCGAAGTGGTGGCTTACGTCAATCGTGCGCGCGCTTTCATGCCTGCGGGTGCGCCGGGGCCATTTATCACGCGCTTCGATGCGGGCAGCGTGCCGGTCGGTTACCTCACTTTTTCCACCACAAATGAAAATCGTACCGTCGGCCAGATGCAGGACGCCGCGTTGAATCTGGTGCGTCCGTTGTTCGCGACGTTGCCCGGTGTTTCCGCTCCACCACCGTTTGGCGGAAGCGCACGTTCCATTCTCATCAACGTGAAACCGGATCGCATGCGCGCTTACAATATGTCGCCTGACGAAATCGTCGTCGCAGTCTCACAAGCCAACGCGATCAGTCCGTCCGGCAACCTCAATCTCGACGGCAAATATCCAATCGTGCCCGCCAACGCGATTGTGAAAAATATCAAAGACCTCGAAACCGTTCCGTTGCGCACGACGGCGAACGGCGCGGTTTTTCTCCGCGACGTTGCGACAGTTGAGGACGGCTCTGACATCGTGTCCAGCTACGCGCTCGTCAACGGGCGTCGCACCGTTTACATCCCGGTCACGAAACGTTCCGACGCTTCCACGCTTTCAGTCGTCAATTTGGTTAAAGAAAATCTTCCCAAATTTCAAAGCGTGGTTCCCGACGACGTGAAGGTCAGTTACGAATTCGATCAATCACCGGTCGTGTTGCGCGCGATTAAAGATCTGGCGAAGGAAGGTTTGCTCGGCGCAATTCTCACCGGCCTGATGGTGCTGCTATTTCTGCGCGACTGGCGGAGCGCATTAATCGTGGTGTTGAACATTCCGATTTCGTTGGCTGCGGCGATTTTCGCGCTCTGGATGACCGGCCAAAGCATTCACCTGATGACTCTCGGCGGATTGGCGCTGGCCATCGGCATTCTCGTCGATGAAGCGACGGTGACGATTGAAAATATCCACACGCATCTCGCTCGCGGCGCGAATGTGGCGCGCGCGGCCTACGACGCCACGTTGGAAACCGCCGTGCCGCGATTGCTCGCGATGCTCTGTATTCTCGCGGTGTTTATTCCGGCGTTTTTTATGACCGGCGCGGCCAAGGCGCTCTTCGTGCCGATGGCGCTGGCGGTTGGCTTCTCGATGATCGCTTCGTATTTTCTTTCCAGCACGTTCGTTCCCATTTTGACCGTTTGGCTTTTGCGCGGGCAAAAAAAATTGTCCCGCGAAGAAGACGAAGGTCGCGAAGAAAAGATTTCTCCTTCGCAACCTTCGCGTCCGTCGCGGGACACCTCCTTCTCCCGTTTTGAAAAGAGCTACGGTAATTTGACAGTAAAAATTGTACGCATTCGCTGGCTCGTTTTGTTTATTTATCTTTTGCTTGCGACAGGCGTGATTTGGTTTTTTGGAAACCGGTTGGGCGTGGATATTTTTCCAAAAACCGATTCCGGCCAACTCGCCTTGCGTTTGAAAGCGCCCGTCGGAACAAGAGTGGACATCACCGAAGGAATCGCTCTCAAAGTCCTGGACATCATCAAGCGAGAAGCCGGTTCAAACAATGTCGCTTTGACGATGGGCTTGGTTGGTGTTCACGCTCCGAATTATCCGGTGAACCTCATTCATCTCTGGAACGGCGGACCCGGAGAAGGCTGGCTCGCCGTGCAACTCAAATCCGGCTCTGGCATCAAAGTGGAAAATTTCAAGGAACGATTGCGCGCCGTGTTCGCGAGCGAATTGCCGGATGCGCGGTTTTCCTTCGAGCCGAGCGACATCGTCAATCGCGTGATGAGTTTTGGTTCGAGCACGCCGATTGAAGTTGCGGTCAGCGGGCCGACCCTTGTCGTCAGCAAAGCGCACGCCGATAAACTTTATGAAAAATTGAAAACCATTCCCGTGTTGCGCGACGTGCAATTCGCTCAGTCACTCGACTTCCCAACTGTGGACGTGAACATCAATCGCGAACGCGCCGGTTTGCTCGGTGTGAAAGTTGGCGACGTCACGCGCTCGCTCGTTGCCGCAACCACATCGAGCCGTTTCACCGTGGCAAATTTCTGGGCCGACCCGAATTCCGGCGTGAGTTACAATCTGCAAGTCCAGATTCCGCAGACGAAAACCACATCGCTCGAAGATTTGAAAAATGTTCCCGTGGCCAATCGTAATGGAGAATCCGTTTTGTTGCGTAGCGTCGCGAGTCTCACGCCCGGAACTGCTGTCGGCCAATATGAGCGTTACAATATGGCGCGCGTGGTCAGCATCACTGCGAACATTCACGGCTCAGACCTCGGCACGGTGGCCAAAGCGATTGATAAAGCCATTTCTGAAGTCGGCGATCCGCCAGATAAAAAGACCAAAGTCAATGTCCGGGGCCAGACCGTGCCGTTGCATGAATTGCTCACCAGTTTCCAGAGCGGTTTAATCATGTCGGTCGTTGTCATTTTTCTTTTGCTTGGCGCGAATTTCCAATCGCTGCGGCTCTCCTTGGTTGTGGTGGCGACTGTGCCTGCCGTGATCGCCGGCGTCGTGCTCGCACTCTGGCTGACTGGAACAACTTTGAACATCCAATCGGCGATGGGAGCAATCATGGCCATCGGCGTCGCGGTTGCGAATGCGATTCTACTCGTCACTTTCGCCGAGCGCAGCCGTATCGATGGCAAGAACGCCAGCGCTGCGGCCATCGACGGTGCGCAAAGCCGATTGCGTCCGATATTGATGACGAGTTGCGCGATGATCGCCGGGATGATTCCGCTGGCGCTCGGCCTTGGCGAAGGCAGCGATCAAACCGCGCCATTGGGTCGCGCTGTCATCGGCGGTTTGGCTTCGGCGACCATCGCAACGCTATTTGTTTTGCCGTCGGTCTTTGCCATTCTGCGGCGTCGTTCGAACACGAAATCACGTTCGCTTGATCCAAGCGATCCGTTGAGCGGCCACTATGTTTCACCGATTGGCACGAAATAATTTTGAAAACTTCATGAAAACATATTTGGAACGACAAATGGTAGGGCGCGTCACTCCGTGCGCGCCGTTCTTCAATCACCTGAGCGGCGCGCACGGAGTGACGCGCCATACCTGTCCGATTGCAGATCGCGGAGTTCTCCTCACGTCCGCGGCAACGATGAGTTTGTTTTTCATCCTGACTTTTGTTGGTTGCAAACCCGCCGACAATGCCCCGACAAAAAAAACCGAGCCGCCCGTGAGCGTAAAATTAATCCAACCAAAAACCGGCGACATCCTCCGCAACATTTCGCTTCCGGCCAATGTCATCGCCAATCAGCAAGTGACGCTCTACTCCAAAGTCACCGGCTACTTGAAACAGATCACCGTGGATCGCGGTGACGAAGTGAAGGCCGGCGATTTGCTTGCCGAAATTGAAGCGCCTGAATTACTGGCCGACCTCGCGCGATTTAAAGCTGAAGCAGAAATTGCCGAACTCGAATACAAGCGTGCCAGTGAAGCGCAAAAGAAAGCACCCGATCTGATCGTTTCGCAATCTGTCGATGCGGTCAAAGCGAAGAGCGCGATGGCCAAGGCCAATTTGGATCGCGCCCAAACGCTTCTCGGCTTTTGCAAAATCCTCGCTCCATTTTCTGGTGTGATCACAAAACGGTTTGTGGACAAAGGCGCTTTTGTTCCCGCCGCCACTTCGGGTAGCGCTGCTCAAAACGCCGCGCTCGTCACGCTGGCCGATTTTAAAACCGTGCGCGTACAAATCGCGATTCCTGAAATGGAAGTGCCGCGCATCAAAAAAGGTTTGCCGGTAAAAGTGAGCGTCGAAGGATTGTCTGGTAAAAATTTTGACGGAACTATCACGCGATTTTCGCAGGCGCTCGATGACGCGACTAAAACCATGCTTGCGGAAGTTGATTTGGAAAATGCCAGCAGCGAACTTCGCCCCGGCATGTATGCGACTGCCAAAATTGGTGTCGAAAAACATTCCGCTGTTTTGCTGTTGCCCGTCGAAGCCGTGTTCATGGAAAAAACCAGTGCATCCGTTTTCGCGGTTGCGGATGGCAAAGCGAAAAAAATTCCGGCGAAAACCGGTTTCAACGACGGCGCGTTTGTTGAAATACTCGAAGGCGCTTCAGTAGATGTTCCAGTGATTCTCGTCGGCAAAATGACCTTGACGAACGGACAAGCCGTGAATCTTTCGGAGGCGAAATGAAATTGACCGCATTTATTTTCGGATTTGTCATCGTGTTTCTGACGAAAGATTTGTCAGCGCAAACGTCGGCTTCTCCCGCAAAAATTGAACTGGAAAAACGTGGCGGCGCGTATGTGATCGATTTGCCGACGGTTCTCCGACTCGCGAAGGCACAGAATCTCGACATTCAAATCGCGCGGGAGAAATTGAACGAAGCCAAAGCGAATCACACCAGCGCGGTTTCCCAATTTTTTCCGTGGCTGGCACCGGGCATCAGCTACCGCCGTCACGATAATTCAATTCAGGCGGTGGACGGCCAATTCATCAACGTTCACAAGCAATCGTATGCGCCGGGAGTGACGCTGGCGGCGCAGGTGGACATCGGCGATGCGATTTTCAAAAATCTTGCGGCGAAACAGCAGGTAAATTTCGCTGAACACGCATTTGCGGCGCAACGACAGGATACAACTCTCGCCGCTGCGCAAAATTATTTCGCGCTGCTGTTCGCGCAGGCTGCGGTGGGCGTCGCCAGCGAAGCGATCCGTATTTCCACCAATCACGAAGCGCAGGTCGGTCAGGCTGTTGAGGCTGGACTTATTTTCAAGGGTGATGAATTGCGCGTTCGCACCCAGGCCGAGAGAAATCGCCTTGCGTTGCGTCAAGCCGTCGAACAAAAACAAATCGCTGCGACGCGACTCGCGCAAACATTGCATCTCGATCCTGCGATCGAACTCGTCGCAACGGATTCAGATTTGGCGCCTCTCACCATTTTTGAAACAAAGAGTTCGCTCGGTTTGCTGATCGCAGAAGCAATTGAGAACCGTCCAGAGCGAAAACAAAGCGAAGCTTCGATTGCTGGCGCTCGGGCGACAAAAAATGGCGCGGTCTATGGTCCGCTAATTCCGACTCTCGGCGCGCAAGCCTTTGTCGGCGGACTTGGCGGCGACAGCAGCGCTGGTTCGAGCAAATTTGATGAACAACAAGATTATTTTGTCGGGGCAAGCTGGCGAATTGGGCCGGGTGGATTATTTGACGTTGGCCGGACACGCGCTGCGGAATCGCGACTGAAAACCACCGAACTTTCCTCAGAAAAATTGAATGACGAAATTTCGCGGCAAGTGGTCGATGCCTTCGTGCGCGTGCAATCGTTGCGCGATCAAATCGATTCCGCCAAGCGCGTGTTGACGACGGCCGAAGAAGGTTTGCGTCTCGCGCAATTAAGAAAAGAATTTGCCGTCGGAATTGTTTTGGAAAATATCCAGGCCGAACAGGATTTGACCCGCGCCCGTTTTGATTACCTGAAAGCCATCGCTGATTTTAATTCCGCGCAATACACCTTGAGCCGCGCTGTCGGAAAATTGTGATCGCGCGGTTGCAACCGTTTGAAGCTCCGCGTTCACGCGGTTGGGGCATTCGCGTTCAAGCCGGGCCGCCTGAAGACGGAACTCGAAACGATTCTTTGGGGAAATTTCTTTTGACTTGTTTCGATGGGAGGCTCGCCTAACGTTTCGCGGAAACGAAAATCCAGTTCGCAAATTGACTTATGTTTTCACTACAAAAACTGCTCGGCAAAGAAGATAAATTTTTCGACTTGTTGGAGGCCAGCGCGGAGGAGGGCAGGGCGAGCGTGCAGGCGCTCCTCAAGCTGGTGAACAGCGCGGCCGCGGCGCGGTCGATGGAGGATTTCACGGTCTCGCGTCGAAAAGAAAAACAGATTGCCAATCAGATCAGCGAAGCCGTGGCGACCACTTTTGTCACCGCCTTGGAGCGGGAAGACATCGAGGCATTGTCTTTCGCGCTTTATCGCATTCCAAAAACCGTGGAGAAAGTGGGCGAACGCATCTTGATCGCCCCTCAATTTTTGACGGGCGTGGATCTCTCGCGGCAACTGGCGATGATGGAAAAATCCACCAACACACTTTTGCTCATGATCAAGGAATTACGGCGTGGCGTGAATTCCGATAAAATCCGCACCCACAACGACCAACTTCAGGCCATCGAAGGCGAGGCCGATAAACTGGTTTTGGAATTGTTGCGCGATTTATATTCTGGAAAACACGAGTCGCTCAAAGTTGTCTTTCTCAAGGAACTCTACGACCTGCTTGAAAAGGTCACCGACCGCTGTCGCGATGCTGGCAACGTGATCAATCACATCGTCTTGAAAAATTCATAACGAGTGCGAAGCGCTTGCATCTTCTAATGAAGGTTGATTTTCCATGAGCCATCCACCGCTGCGCATTCTAGCCGTAATCGGAAGTCTGCATCGCCAGTCCGTCACGCGAATTGTTCTTGCTGAAATCGCGAAGAAGCTGGAAGCCGCCGGTTGTGTTGTTGATGTCCTCGATTTCGAAATCGAGCCGTTGCCTCTCTACAATCCCGACACCGCTTACGATGCGCCGATGTTTCCCTTGCTGAAAAAACGGGTCGATGACGCTGATGTTTTACTGCTCGGCACGCCCGATTATCACGGCTCAATGAGCGGCGCGATGAAAAGTTTTCTCGATCATTTCTGGAAGGAATTCGCGGGCAAGCTTTTCGCGACGATTGTTGCTTCGCATGAGAAGGGTTTAACTGTGACCGACCAGCTTCGGACCGTCGCGCGACAATGTTATGCGTGGACCTTGCCGTATGGGGTTTCTTTTTCTGAGAACAGCGACTTGAAAGAAGGCAAAATACCGGTCGAACAATTTGAACAACGCATCGAGATGTTTGTTCGCGACATTTCAGTTTACGGGAAATTAATCGCTCAACAACGTACGAAGGATCTCGCAGGGAACGAGGCTGGATTCATGGCGCGACATCGGAAATAGGTTCGCTGTTCAGGATTGGAAGCACTGTTTCTCCGCCCGCAACTGGTGGTGGTACAATTTTAGAATTTGGAACTCAGGAAAGAGTTGTTGGTTTCGTCGAGCTTTCAACCCGCCGGCAATTAATGTCGCTTGGCGTTTCCGCTCCTTCCATGGCGAACTTAGGGTTTGTCGTCGGACGAATCAATATCCCCAGACCGGCGGATGGCGCGAAACAACCGCCAACCTCGGTTTTCAGCCCGGAGATGGCCTGGCCATCGGCGCTTCGCAACCGTTCTTGAATCCAGGCGTAGTTCAATCCCTTCAACCAGTCCGCCAGGCCGTAGCGGGCCAGAACAACGATAATCTCGCTTACTCGCCGGGCGTCACATTGCAGACGCGAAATGGCATCCAGTTTCATAGTCGCGCTCTTACAAATTCTTGGCTTTCAGAACAACTTCATCTGGCATCGGGTTTAGCTTGGCAAAAACCCGGACGGTTGCGCAAGCGACAACACTCGTAATGGGAGATCATTTTGTACGCTTATTTGGTAGGGTCTTCAGGTGGAAGTGAGGGTCGGAATTGAACGAGGAAGCTTTACCATTCCGAACCTGATACACTCCGTTACAAGGCTGTTATAGCTTTACTTTAAGAGGGTTCAAGCCACTTTTCCGACCGCCCGTTCAGATCTGGTAATTGCGCTCCTATCGCATCTGAGCTGTCCTCCGGTGAAAGTATCAGGTGAAAGTTTTTGGCATCACCAAGCATCGTTTTCGCTCAAGAATTCTGTCCCCAACCCTGCACCGAACAATCCTCTCCACTTCTTGGCAGCATAGATCTGCGTTCAGGATTCTAAAATCCTCTTATTGCATTTTTCTGATTTGTGAGCGCTTTCTTGAGGGCAAGTTGATGTCCGTGGTTCAAGCTTTCAATAGCCATTACCAGATTGGAAACCTGTAGTTCAAGCGTGGCACCCTCTATCATAAAAGTGGGATCCCCATATTCCTCAGCAAAAGCATCCTCCAATAGTGTGATGGACTGGGCGATACTGGTTATCTGGAGCTGCAACTGTTGATTAAGAGCGTTTGCAGTCGCCAGTTGTGCTCGCAAGGTTGCGTTCGCGGCTTCAAGCGACGCAATTCTTGCTTGCAAGGTCGAGATGAGGTCGTTTGCGGTGCTCAGATCTGATTGTAAGCTCGCAATGGTATTACTTGCGGTGATCAATTGCGTTTGCTGGTTGGAATTGGCTGCTTGCAGCAAAGCCATTTGCGCTTGTAATGTGGCATTAGCATTGTTGGCCGCAGTTAACTGTGCCTGCAAAAGTGCGTTGGTCGCATTAGCCCCAGCCAATTGCGCCTGTAATAGGGTCACCGTATTCTCACAAGGAGAAAGAGGCGCGGGGGCAGAATGCCCCACCACAATACCAGCAGGCAAATTGAGCCCTGCCACCGCAAAATCGCCCAGATCCGCGCCCGTTGGAGAAAACTTGCGGATGGCATTTCCGATAATCCGTGTCACATAAACGTTTCCTGCGGAATCCAATGCCAAATAATGCAAGCGTCCAAGGGTTCCACTGGTCAACGTGCTAACGATGGCTCCAGCCGCGTTATACCGAATTACCGTGCTAGCAAAATCATTTGCCACATAGAACCCGCCGCCTTGCGCTTGCGGGATGACCACCAAACCTATGGGCTGACTCAAGCCAGCCGAGATTGCGACGCCTAAAAACGCCCCATTGGGGGCAAATTTCTTTACCTGGTTGAGATTATAATTCGCCACATACAAATTTCCCGCCTCATCAAAGGCCATGCCGGTTGGGTTCGAAAGGCCATTGCTGACGAAATTACCCAAATCAACACCGGTTGGTGAAAATCGTCGTACGGTGGCGGTGCCCACGTTCGCCACGTACAGGTTGCCATTGGTGTCAAAAACCACACCGCGGGAGTCGCTGATGCCGGTGCTGGCAAACACTCCCAAGTCAACCCCTGAAGGAGAGAAACGGCGGATGTAGTTGCCGGACGAGCTCCCAACATAAATGTTGTTGGAAGAGTCAAGCGCGATCCCTTGAGCTTGGGGCACGGGTGCCGCAATAATATTTCCAAGATCTGCTCCAGCGAGACTGAAACCGCGAACGAATCCATTACCGTAGTTCGCCACGTAAACGACCTCATTCGAAGTTGCAGGGATAGAGGGAACTGACTCGGCGGCATAGACCTGAGCCACCTCATTTGAAGACAAGGCCCGGTTGTAGATTCTGATGTCATCAAGCCCGCCTCGGAACCATTGGTTCCCACCTGGTTCAGCACCTCCTATAAAGAGAGCAACGCCTGTAGTATTGGGCAAAGTAAGATTACCGGCTTGCACCGAGACGACTGATCCATTGACGGCAATGAAACAATTCGTTCCAGAGGCGCTGAAAGTCAGCATATACCAACGATTAGTCTGGATCTCGACGCTAGAGGTCCATTGGCTGTTACTGGAGCCATTATTCAGGAGAAGTCCAATACCAAGAGGAGCCGCCTGAACATGCCTCCAAAACGTCCACTTGTTCTGGAAACCAGCGCCGGCGCTTTTAATCAGAATGCAACTATCCAAAGTTGGAACAGTCGCATAATTTACCCAGGCGTTGAACGTGTAGTTGGACTTCATGCTCTGCAAGGATGCGCTGTCACTGACGCCAATTCGGGCATTTATTCCGTTGAAACTAAAAGCCGAATTTGGAGTTCCAAAACGATCTGGAACCAGAGTTGCATTCGAGATTGAGCCGTTGTTCCCGTTACCGCTCGTGTCGCTCGCGTTTCCAGTAAAAGTATATTTTGCCACTAGTCCACTCTCGACTGAATCAGAAACCACGGATTGAGCAATCACAATTCCAGAAGGAAGATTGAGTCCCGCTATGGCGATATCCCCAAGATCCACGTTGGCTGGAGAAAATTTGCGGATGGCATTCCCTGTCAGGCGGGTTACATATAAGTTTCCTGCTGAATCTCTCGCCATGAAACCGAGACGTCCAAGAGTTCCACTGGTCAAAGTGGCCACAATCGCGCCAGCGTTGTTATAGCGAATCACCGTGCTGGCAAAATCATTGGCCACATAAAACCCGCCCCCTTGCGCCTGCGGAATGACAACCACCCCGACGGGTTGATTTAAACCTGCCGAAATCGCCACCCCTAAATAGGTTCCATCTGGAGCAAATTTTTTGACTTGGTTGAGGTAATAATTCGAAACAAATAAATTCCCAAATTCGTCAAAAGCCATGCCGGTCGGATTCGACAATCCGTTCGTGATGAAATTTCCTAAATCCGCTCCCGTTGCGGAAAACTTTCGCACCGTGTTGTTGGCAACACTATCGACATAAATATTTCCAATACTATCGAAAACCACTGAACGGGCGTCACTGATTCCGTTTGTAATGAATAGACCTAAATCGGCCCAGGTTGGCGAGAATCGGCGAACGGAACCTCCGGATGCACTCACCACGTAAAAATTGTTGGATTTATCGACCCCGATGCCTTCCGCTTGAATAATAGGGTTCGTCGTGACATTCCCCAAGTCGGACCCGCCAATCGTGAATCCACGCACCAGTCCATTACCGAAGTTGGCAGCGTAAATTACTTCGTTTGTGATTGTGGAAGCAGCGAAGGACGATGAGACGTGCGCAACGTTGAGCAGCATGCAGAATCCGACGGTTGTAATTGATCCAATTAGATGTTTCATATTTCCCTCCCTTTGTTTTCAGTTGTGAACAGCAACTTTCTAACAGGATGCGGGTAAATCACAAGCTTATTCTGGGTAACGGTACAGTTTCAATCAAGTAGGCGAACGATTTCGTCCAAAGTCCAGATGTGATTTGCAATTCCCGCTTCCATTGCTGGCGTAACCCGCAACGTTTGGTGAACCCTTCAAATTCGTAATTCGACATTTGATCCGGTGATTCCTACTCTTGTTTGTATGAATTTCCACTCCAATCCTCCGTTCACCAAGGAAGATCCCTGGCGGATTTTTCGAATCATGGCTGAGTTCGTTGACTCCTTTGAAACGCTCTCTCAAATCGGCCCTGCGGTGACGATTTTTGGTTCAGCCCGGCTCGCCCCCAAAAATCCCCACTACCAAATGGCGGTCGCTTTGGGAAAAATGCTGGCAAAACAAAACCTGGCGGTGGTCACGGGCGGCGGGCCTGGAATCATGGAGGCCGCCAATCGCGGAGCAAGCGAGGCGAAGGGCAAGTCGGTCGGGTTGAACATCGAGTTGCCCCATGAGCAAATGGGAAATAAATACATAAATATTCCCATTAATTTTCACTATTTCTTTTCCCGCAAAGTTTGCTTCGTCAAATATAGTCTTGCGTTCATTTTCATGCCCGGCGGCTTCGGAACTTTGGACGAATTTTTTGAAGTGCTCACGCTGGTGCAAACGCGCCGGATTCCCCGCTATCCCTTGATTCTCATCGGGCAGGATTACTGGTCCGGCTTGCTCAAGTGGACGAAAAACACGTTGGAGAAAAATGCATACATCAGCCCTGACGACATGGATCTCATCACCGTGACGGACGATGCGCAAGTCGCCCTGGACATGATTTTGGATTACAAACGGCGGGTTGGTCCTCCGGAAGTCATCCCGAGCTCGCTGGCTTGATTTTTCCAAGTATTTTTGAAACCAGGTTCACAACGAGCGATCGAGCGGACTATTTTACCCGAGGACGGGAGCAAGCTGGATTTCGATGCAGAATCGGTCAATCTACCTCCGTGGCTAAATCAAACTCAATGTATCAGGTTACGCGGCTTAACAATGGACTCACGATCGCCACGGCGGAAATGCCCCACATGGCGAGCGTCAGTTTGGGAATCTGGGTCGGCATTGGGGGGCGTTATGAGCCTGCTGAAATCAGCGGCGTCTCGCACTTCATCGAACACTTGCTTTTCAAAGGAACCAAAAAACGTTCGGCAGAAAAAATCTCGCAGGATGTGGAAGGGATCGGCGGTTATTTAAACGCATTTACCTCGGAGGAGAATACCTGTTTTTATTCCAAGGCGCGGCACGATCGCTTTGATGAACTTCTGGATGTCTTGGCCGACATGTTTCTCAACTCCACGTTTGCGCCGGTCGAAATAGATCGCGAACGCAACGTCATCAAAGAGGAAATCGCAATGTATCGCGATCAACCGCAGCAATACGTCCAGGAATTGTTGAATGAAACACTCTGGCCAAATCATCCGCTGGGCCGTTCGCTCGCTGGAACGGAGCAAACGCTCGACGCCATCGATCGCCAGCGCTTGATGGATTACAAGAAGCAAAATTACGTCGCATCGACCTCGATGATTTGTGTCGCGGGCCGGCTACAGCATAAAAAAGTTGTCGAAGCCGTTTCAAAATTTGGAAAACATTTCAAAATGGGCGAACGACTTTCCTTCGCCCCGGCTTTGGTCAACCAGACCGAGCCGCGCGTCCGGTTGTTCCGTAAAAATGTGGAGCAAACCCAGGTCGCACTGGGAATTCATACCTGTTCGCGGCATGACGAACGTCGCTACGCACTTCGCTTACTGAACACCGTTCTCGGCGAGAACATGAGTTCGCGCCTCTTCCAAACCGTTCGCGAGAAACATGGTTTGGCCTACTCAATTTACAGTTCACCCAGCTTTTTCGCCGACACCGGCGACCTGGTCATCTCTGCGGGACTCGACACCAACAAACTCGCCAAAGCGCTGAAATTAATTTCGCACGAATTGAAAGTGCTCACGGAAAAACTGGTTTCTCCGGGAGAACTCCGCCGCGCCCGCGACTACGTGATCGGACAATTGGAAATGACAATGGAAAACACGGAATCGCAGATGATGTGGATCGGCGAACATCTGCTCGGCTACGGAAGAATTCAACTTCCGGACGAGGTTAAGCAGCGGCTGAGCGAAGTTCTGCCCAGTGAAATTCGCGCGGTTGCGCGGGAGTTTTTTAAACCCGAACGAATGAACCTCGCCCTCGTCAGCCCGATGAAAAAGAGCGAGGCGTTGGTCTCCTGCCTGAAAGTTTGATACGTGCTCGCGGTTTTTGACAAAGCGACTTCGCTGTGTTGCAATCCTCGCATGGTTTCCAGAATACAAACACCGTCGCCGCGCTTTGTTCTCGAATGAAGCTTTCCATGATCGTCCATCCGTTCACGGAACGGAACCTCCAGCTCGCCGCCCAGGTTGGCGTCAGCGAAATTGTCATGACTTATCCGGGACTTGATCCGGCCCTGTTCTCAGACGCCAGGCGCATGGTGGAATCGTTTGGAATGCGACTCACCCATCTCGAACGCAAAGTGCCTCACTTGAAACTGGTCCATCGTCTCCCCGGTTGGGAGGCGCAACTCGCCGATTTCAAAACGCTCATCCGCTTGATGGCCGACAATGGGATGAACCTGCTCTGCTACAATTGGATGCCCGATGAAGACTGGCAGCGCACCAGTTGTGAAGTGCTCGAACGCGGCGGATCTCGCGTCACCGAATTCAACCTCGCAGATGTCGGGCACAACGTCACCGACGCCGATGGCCGTCCGCCCCAACCGACTCCCGCCGCCACGATGTGGGAAAACCTCGAACGTTTTCTAAATGAAGTTCTGCCCGTGGCCGAGAGTGCCGGCGTGAAACTCGCCCTGCATCCCGACGACCCGCCCTTGCCGGAACTGCTCGGCCAATCCCGCATCATCCATTCCAACGCCACGCTGCGCCGCGTCACCGAACTCGCTCCCAGCCCGTCCAACGGTGTTTGTTATTGCGTCGGCTCGTTGCATCCCGCAGGCGAGGATGTCATCGCTGGAATTCATTTGCTCGCGGACAAAATTTTCTTTGTTCACGCCCGCAATGTGCGCGGCACCGCAAAACATTTCGTGGAAACATGGCACGACAATGGTGAAATCGACATGCCTGCCGTCGTCCGCGCCCTCAAAAATATCGGATACTCCGGCACGCTGCGCCCCGATCACGCTCCTTCGATGGCTGGTGAAACCAATGAAACTCCTGGCTACGAAATGTTGGGCCGTCTCTATGCCGCCGGTTATTTGCGCGGGTTGATGCAAGCGGTATAGCCATTGCCCAAAAGTAATTTCTTCAATTGCATTCAATCCGATAATTCCGACTCGCTTCGTTCGCACAAACATTTTAAAACATCCGGCACATGCCAGTCCCAACCCACTTCGAGAATTTCAAAAAAGAACTCGAACGACTCGTCGGCAATTTTGAGAAAAATCTTCATCATCACAAAACGCAGGGCTACGTCGAAGCGCAACTTCGCGATGATTTTCTAAATCCTTTCTTCCGCGCTCTCGGCTGGGATTTGGAAAACCGCGAAGGCCATATTCCCAAGAACCGCGAAGTCGAAATCGAAAGCCGCACCACCATCGAAGGCGGACACAAACGCGCCGATTATCTTTTCCGCACCGATGGCAAAGACCGTTTTGTTTGCGAAGCCAAGAAGCCCGCTGAAGAATTGCACGGGCGTTACGCCTTTCAAGCCAAGCGCTACGCCTGGAACAAAAATCTCCCGCTCGCTGTCCTGACCGACTTTGAAGAAATTAAAATCTATGTCGTGGGCGGCAAACCGTTTGTCGATTCGCCGGACGTTGGCCTTTGGAAAAGTTATCACTTCAAACAATACCCGCTCATCGTCCACGAACTTTGGGACCTGCTCGCTTACGAAAAGGTGCAGAGCGGCAGCATTGATAAACTGCTCGATTGTCTTCCGAAGAAAGCGACCGGCTCCGGCAAAGCCCGTCAACAATGGCTCATCAAACCCGACCGTTCCCGTTCGCTCGATCACGACTTCCTAAACTTTCTCGACGAAGCGCGCCACTCGCTTGCGTCCGACCTCATTAACCAGAACGACCGCGACGATTTGCTCGTGGACAATCGCCTCAACGAAGCCACGCAACACATCCTCGACCGAATTCTTTTCCTGCGCATCTGCGAAGACCGCGACATTGATACCGGTGTTCGTCTCGATTCCATTGCAGATACGTGGCGCAAGAATTACGGCAAAGACGCGGGTCTTCGCGAAAAACAACAATCGTTCCTGCGCGAAGAGCCACCGGCTTACGGCGCATTCGGTCGCATCAACGCGCCGAAGGACAAACTGTGGCACGCCGTCGTCCGGCATTTCCGCGCGCTGGATCGTCGTCCGCCGACGCATGTTCCTTTCTTCAACGGCAACCTTTTCAAAAAACATTTCAGCGAAGACCTGCTTGTCTCCGACGAATGGCTGGCCGACTTCATCCGCGAACTCAGCACCGACGAATCACCTTATCTTTTCAACGTTATCTCCGTTGAAATCCTCGGCACCATTTACGAACGCTTCCTCGGCAAAGTCGTGCGCCCGCATGGACGCGGCGTGGTCATCGAGGAAAAACCCGAAGTGCGAAAAGCGGGCGGCGTTTATTACACGCCCAGCTACATCGTGGATTACATCGTCGAGCAAACCGTCGGGAAATTGTTAAATGACATCAGCGGCAATCCAGATCTTGTAGGGCGCTTGTCCCCAAGCGCCATCCCCGCAGCGGTTGAGGACAACCGCCCTACAATCAAAGACCTCGCCACCCGCACTCACGCGCTGACAATTCTCGATCCCGCGTGCGGTTCCGGCTCCTTTCTCATCCGCGCTTACGAACGCGTCTGCGAACATTGGCAGCGATACTTCACCCGCGATCTCAAACGAGAACTCGACGACGAAGGTAGGGCGCGTCACTTCGTGCGCGCCGTCGGTGGGGCGAGCGTCCCCGCGAGCCAGCTCGTCAGTAGCCTCGCCCCACCCATTGGGGACGGCGCGCACGGAGTGACGCGCCCTACCAGCACCACTCTTAAAATCACTTCCGCCTGGGAAAAGAAACATCGCAAATACTGCTGGGTCGATACCGTCACCGGCGACGTGCATCTCACCGTTTCGCTCAAGCGCGAGATTCTGACCAACAACATTTACGGCGTGGACCTCGATACGGCGGCGGTGGAAGTGACGCAACTCTCCCTTTACCTCAAGATGCTGGAGAACGAGAACCGCAACACGCTCGCCCGCGAACGCGAACTCTTTGCCGAGGAAATCGCGCTCCTGCCGCCCTTGCAGGACAACATCAAAAACGGCAACTCCCTCATCGCCTCCGACTTTGGCGACGGCGATTTGTTCAACAACGAAAGTGCCGAACAATTGACCCGCATCAAAGCCTTCGATTGGAACGTCGGTTTTCCAAAGATTATGAAAGGAAAGGACGGAGGGTTTGATGCCGTGATAGGAAATCCGCCGTATCGCATGTTGCAACCGCACAACACGGAAAAAGGAGAGTTGGAATACTTAAAAGCACATTACGTCGCGGCCGAGTTTAAGATCGAACTGTTCCATATGTTCTTGCAAAGGGGTGTGGGGCTTTTGAAAAAGAATGGCTTTCATGGCCACATCGTCCCAACGACATTGTTAAATAATGTTTACGCTGAGAATTTGCGAAAGTGGCTGATGGAACGGTGCGCTATTCAGCAAATTGCGGTTGCTAAAGGCCGCGTATTTGAAGATGCCGATGTCCATACGTGTGTTTTGATTTTCAAGTGTGAACCGGATGCACGAAAGCGGGGAAGCTCCGAAATTCTCTCTACTGCTTTGTTGAGTGAAGAGTTTGCTGTCGCGCCCTCCGGTTTCGCTCGCATACGACAAGAGCGGTTCAACGCGCTTCCCGGCACTACTTGGAACATCTTACTGAACGAAGACAACGCGCCACTGATTGAGAGGCTCACAAAAAAATGTGTTCCTTTAGAGCATTTAAGCACAATAAATCGAGGGCTAATCACAGGTGACCGAGATAAATTCTTTTCACCGACAAAACTTACAAAAGCATACCAACCAATTCTCACCGGCTCCGATGTTCATCGCTACAGCACCAATCCAAGTTCAGAATTTGTTAAGTTTGAACGGCCAAAGAGTTCCGGTGGATGCTGGGATGCCGATGTTCATCTCGCGCCACACAAAATAGTCATACGACAAATCGGCACGGAACCAACTGCGAGTCTGATAACGAAACCCATTGCAGTTACAGGGAACATTTTTACCGTCAGAGCGGAATCATTAGTTCAGGAAAAGTTCCTTCTCGCGATCATTAATTCCAAGCTGACGGCTTATTTCTGGCAGACGATGTTTGCTGATTTCAAATCTTCATTCCCCCAAGTAACCATTTTCAGTCTTGCCCAATTACCAGTCTGTAAACTTGACCTTTCTGGCTCCGACAAAGCGCGGCACGACAAGCTGGTGGGGTTGGTGGACAAGATGTTGGTGCTGGTGCCCAAGCTGCGCGCCGCCACCAGCGACCGCGAACGCGAGACCTTGCAAAATGCCGTCACCGCCACCGACCACCAGATCGACCAATTGGTGTATGACCTCTACAGCCTGACCGAGGACGAAAAGAACCTCGTGGAAGGGAACCAATGAAATCACGAAGAACGAAAGCGAAGGTAGGGCGCGTCGCTCCGCGCGCGCCGTCCTCTGCGGGAAGACGTGTGCGGTTGAACCAGCGCGGCGCGCACGGAGTGACGCGCCCTACCTTCGTTTGTCCCCAACAAAAAAACCTCGTGGAAGGGAACAAATCGTAACGCATGAACCGATCTTTCATCAGCCCTGAGGGCTTGCGGAAATTAGCCGGGGGTAAGCGCACGCGCCACCCCCGGATTTGGCATCGCAAGAACATGCGTCCCGGAGGGACGCTGGAAATGTCCACCGTACCCTCGTCCCTCCGGGACGAACCATCTTTCGCGACATCACACCGGGGGCGGCATTTCATTTGCCCCCGGCTAATATCCGTCATCCCTCCGGGATGTTTTTTCGCTCTGAGCCATAAAAAGATCGAAGTAAACAAATGAAACGTCGCACCGGCAAATCCAAAACTTGTAGGGCGGTTGTCCCCAACCGCCACGCCCCGGCGTTTGAGGACAAACGCCCTACAACGAAATTTCGGAGGGACGCGCTCCGCAAGTCCTTGCCTTCTTCGCGGCGCGCGAATCATAAAAGTAAAATGGGACTTGCGGAGCGCGTCCCTCCGAAAGAATCACCGGAGAACCAGCGAACGGCGTTGCATCCGTTTGGCACTTGGAAGAGCAAGCCCTGTATTTCCCAACGCGAAATCAGACAACTGGCGCAACAGGGCATTTCACTTCGTCCCGGCATCGAACGCGACACGCTCCTGATGCCGTGGGTCATTGCTGAATCCGTGCTTCACGAAGCGAGTATTTTTCTGGACGCGCCACTCCCGCTCGCATGGGCTGATTGGCTCGACCAACGCGCGGAGCATTGCTACGCCAAACATCGGCAGTTTCGCCATCTCGTGCGCAAAGAAAACGCGGGGCGCGGTTATCTGTATGCCTTCTTCCGCCACTGGCTCACGGGAAAATTGCACAAAGCGAACCTGGGTTTATTTCGCCAATTGCCTCGCAGTTACTGTCTGGGTGCGCCACTGCCTAAACACTGATAAAACATAAAAATTTGAGCGCGCCAAAAACCAGTCTTCCATCCGAAGTGAATGATGCGAAAAATATTCTTCCTGCGTCACACTTCTCTCATCTCTTACCGCAGCAATATACCGGTTGCCAAAAGTAATTTCGGAAAAGGTAGGGCAAACCTGCCGGTTTGCCTGGAATCGCGGCAGCGATTCCCTACCTTTTCGGAAATTACTTTTGGCAATTGCTATAGAAAGCAGGAATTGCAGCGCCCCGAACACGCCTTGCCTCGCGTTGTAAAACAAGATAATTTTTTCCACATGAGCACGGTGTTGGAAATCGAGTCGGCCATTGAACAGCTTCCGCCTAACGAAAAGTGGAATTTGATTCATCGTCTGCACGATGCTCTCTGGCAGGATTGGGACAAGCAGATCGAAGCGGACGCCGCCGCCGGTCGTTTGGATCATCTGATTCAGGAGGTCGAAGGGGACATCGCCGCCGGTCGGGTCAAGCCTTTGGATGAAATCATTGACCACTCCTAAATTCTGGCAGACGTATGCGGATTTGCCGCCGGAAGTTAAACTGGCCGCGCGCAAGCAATACCGTCTCTGGAAAGACCATCCGCGCCATCCCTCACTGCAATTCAAAAAAGTCGGGCCATTTTGGTCGGCCAGAATCACGGAAGATTACCGCTCGCTCGCCCTGCTGCGAAATGACATTTATCATTGGTTTTGGATTGGCACTCACGCGATGTACGAACGAATCTTGAAAGGTCGCTAAAATTATTCTAAAAAACGTAATTACCAAGACTGGTTGACACGAATCGGCGGCGGCGGCAAAGACCACGTTCTTCTCCGCCACCGCCAAACAATCATCAAAAAATTTGAGCGCACCAAAACCCAATCTTCCGCCCGAAGTGATCGACGAGAAAAATATTTTGCCGTCGGCGCGTCTGGCCGATCTCTCGCCGCAGCAATGGAAATCCGGCATCGCCGCCTGGCTCGGCTGGCTTTTTGACGGACTCGACATGCATCTTTACACGCTCGTTGCCGCGCCGTTCGTCGCGCATTTGATGTTCATCTCCAGCCCGGCTGATCCGCTCGTGCGCGAGAAAAGTTCGTGGATTCAAGCGTCGTTTCTCGTCGGGTGGGCGGTCGGCGGCGCTTTCTTCGGAAGGATAGGGGATCGGCTCGGTCGCAGCCGCGCTCTCAGTTTGACGATTTTGACTTACGCTCTTTTCACCGGCTTATCTTTCTTCGTGACCTCATGGTGGCAGCTTTTGATTTGCCGATTTCTCGCCGCGCTCGGCATCGGTGGCGAATGGGCAGTCGGAGCGAGTTTACTTTCCGAAACCTGGCCAAAGAAATGGCGTCCCTGGATCGCGGCCGTTTTGCAAACCGGCGTAAATCTCGGTGTGTTGCTGGCGTGCGTCACCGCTTATGCCCTGGCTAAACAGCCGGAGCGATATGTCTTTTTGGTGGGCGTGATTCCAGCGCTGATGGTTTTATGGATACGAAAAAATGTTCCTGAAACAGCGGAGTGGCACGCGGCCAAAGCCACCTCGGAACGAGAACCGGGCGTGGCGGATTTATTTCGCGGAGAAATTAGGCGCACCACTTTGCTGACGATTACCGTTTGCGCCCTGACCTTGAGCGGCTGGTGGGCTTTCATGTTCTGGCATCCGCAACATTTGCGAACCCTGCCCGAACTGGCGGACTGGACGGAGACCGCGAAACGTCAACTCATCACCAAAGCTTTCTTCGCGGTAATCGCCGTGTCCATCGTCGGCAATTTTTTCGCGGCATGGCTGGCTATTTTTCTTGGCTATCGCCGGACTATTCTCTGGATGTGCATCGGATTCTTTCTGGCGTTTTACGGAACGTATTCTGTTCCGCGTCATTACGAATCGCTTCTGCTCTGGCTGCCGATCATCGGATTTTGTTCCGGCATGTTCGGATTGTTCACGATGTATATGCCGCCGCTGTTTCCGACGTTGTTACGAACCACGGGCGCAGGATTTTGTTACAACATCGGGCGCATTGCCGCTGCGGCCGGCACGGTTTTGTTTTTGAAAATCAAAGTGGATTTTCAAACCACCCTCATGGGAATAGGTTTTTTATTTTTAGCGGCGGCCGTGGTTTGTTTGTTTTTACCAGAGCTATCAAAAGAAGAAGGTGGACGGAGATGATTCTTTCAACCGCTTTGAGCCGAAAAATTTATTGTTCAGAAATTAACACGTTATGAATTCAGGTCGCCTCCAGGGTAAACGCATCCTCATCACCGCTGCCGGACAAGGTATCGGTCGTGCCAGTGCCATCGCCTGTGCCAGAGAAGGTGCGGAGGTGATTGCCACGGACATAAACGCGCCGCTCCTCGTCCGGCTCGCCGAGGAGAATCAGAGAATCCAAACCGAGGTGTTGGATGTCTGCGATGCGTCAGCCATTGCCGAGCTTGCCCGGCGCTGGCCCGCTTTGGACGTGCTCTTTAATTGCGCCGGGATCGTCCACAACGGTTCGGCGCTGGAATGCAGTGAGTCGGATTGGGATATGTCCTTCGATCTGAATGTCAAAAGCATGTATCGCATGGTGCAAGCCTTTTTGCCCGCCATGCTCGAACGAGCGAAAACCACGAACTCGGCTTCCATCATCAACATGGCTTCGATGGCTTCTTCGATTAAGGGTTTTCCCAACCGTTTCGCCTACGGAGCGAGCAAGGCCGCAGTGATTGGTTTGACCAAGGCCATTGCCGCCGATTTTGTCAGGTCGGGGCTGCGTTGCAACGCACTTTGCCCTGGAACTGTGGATACTCCGTCGCTGCGTCAGCGCATTGCCTCGGCCCCCGACCCGGTGGTGGCTGAAAAAAATTTCCTCGCGCGACAACCGATGGGTTGCTTCGCCACTGCGGAAGAGATTGCGCCGATGGTCGTTTATCTGGCGAGTGATGAATCGCGTCTCGTGACTGGGCAGGCATTGCTTGTCGATGGTGGAGTAACGATTTAAATCTGATTTCAACCTCTCCCACTACACGAGCATTCTGCGACCCTGAATTGCGCGGCTCGATTAGGTGGCCTGGAGGAATGCAAGAACCAGGAAAATTTGCACAAACGCGTTAGCTTGCATGGGAGACCGGGTATGGTATGCATGACGCCATGCCCTCCATGCGTTCCGTAATGATATTTTTCAAATCGATCATGGCGGCGTTTTTGGGTCTTCTCTTGGTGACGCCTGCGGCCATGGCCAAGGACTGGCCCCAGTTTCGCGGATCCAATCGCGATGGCCTTTGGGATGAGACGGGAATCCTTGAATCATTTCCCAAGACAGGTCTGAAAATCCGCTGGCGGCACCCGGTCGGTGGCGGCTTCTCGAGTCCGGTGGTGGCTCTGGGCAGGGCGTTTATATTCGATGTAGAATTGACCCAACCCACATCCCGGGAGCGGGTGCATTGCTTCGACGAAAAGACCGGCAAGGTGCTTTGGGTTTTTAGTTACGAAGAGCATTACGGGGAATGGACTTTTGTGCCCGAGCGCGGAGCCGGCCCGACGGCGACTCCGATCGTGGAGCAGGGAAGGATTTACACCGTCGGCGCGAATGGTTTTGTGCACTGCCTGGATGTGAAAACCGGGAAAGTAATCTGGGAGAAAAATCTTTGGCAGGAATACACGGTGGAAGAAATGGGTTGCCGACCTTCGCCCTTGATCGAAGGGTCGCTGCTGATCGTGTTCACAGGCGCGAAGCCTGGTGCCACGGTCATCGCTCTGGATAAACTGACTGGGAAGGAAGTTTGGAAAGCGCTTGATGACCATGCGTCCAACAGTTCACCCATCGTGATCACCTCCGGTGGCCAACGGCAGTTGATTGTTTGGACTGACAGTGCTCTCGTTTCCATGGATCCGGTCAACGGTCACATTTTTTGGCGGGAACTTATGTACACGAGCAATAACGACGACGTCGCTTGTCCTGTTTTCTCGGGAAACCGGTTATTGGTGAGCGGGTTGATGATGGAGTTGAGCGGGCCACCTCCCGCCGTGAGTTTTCGCTGGCCGGAAAATCGGGTGCCATCGAGACGGATCTTGTGCAACACATCCACCCCGCTGCTGCAAGGGGAGTTCGTTTATAGCTGCAAGAAGCCCGGCGAGCTGGTCTGCTTGGAAGCCGCCACCGGCAAGCAGGTTTGGAGCACGAACGTTGTGACCACGCCGAAAAATGGAGCGGCCATTAACATCACGCCTCAAGGCGGTGGGGTTTTCCTATTCACCGATGAAGGGAACCTGATCCGCGCTGAGTTGACTCCGTCGGGGTATAAGGAAATAAGCCGAAGTCATTTGATCGATCCGACCTGGCCGTTTGACGGGAGAAAATTTGTTTACGCACCACCGGCATTTGCCAACCGGCATGTGTTCGCCCGGAGCGAGGCGGAAGTCGTTTGTGCCTCGCTGGAGAAACGGTGATGAATAAATAATCCCTCGAAGAATCCATCCATCACAAATCGCCACCCTATGAAAAATTGCTCCTTGTTCATCTTGCTCCTCCTGATTCACGGAACGATCATTGCGGCTGACTGGCCGCAGTGGCGCGGACCGAACCGCGACGGCACTTGGACCGAATTCGGCATCCTTACGACCTTTCCTTCCAAGGGTCTGGTTCCAAAATGGAAGGTGCCGGTCGGCTTCGGCTATTCCAGCCCGATCATCGCCAACGGGATGCTCTACCTGTCCGATCTCGTCGTCGAAAAAACAAATGTTCACGAACGCGTTCTCTGTTTCAATGCCCGTTCCGGCAAACGGGTCTGGATGACGCAACACGACGCCACCCCACCGGACTGGTTCTTCACTCCGGAACAGATGCGCGGTCCCGGGCCAACGCCGATCATTCACAACGGTCGCGTTTACGCCATCAGCATGTTCACGACGCTCGAATGCCTCGATGCCCGCACAGGAAAAGTTGTCTGGAAGCACGAACTCACCGCCGAATATCAACTCCCTCCCAGCTCCCTCGACGCGTCGCCCCTGGTCGATGGCAACCTGCTGATCGTCTCGATAGGAGGAAAGTCGGCAGCGGGTGTTATCGTCTTCGATCTCCTGACCGGTCGTGAAGTCTGGAAAGCCCTCGCCGAAGGAGCCACATGGAGTTCACCTGTGATCGTTTCCGCCGGTGGAACCCGTCAACTCATCGTCTGGATGCGGCAATCGGTCACTTCGTTGAATCCCACCAATGGCGCGGTCTTCTGGAGCGAGCCGACCGTGTCCGGCGGCAGCCCCGGTTTCTCAGCCGTCTCCACTCCGGTCATTCAGGGAGACCGACTGCTCGTCAGCGGCCTGATGTTTCAACTCGACAGGAATCAGCCGGTGGCAAAGGTTCTCTGGCCCGACACTCCATCGGGAACCCGCCGCATTCTGAGCGACACCTCCACGCCGCTTTTCCAGGGCGATTTCATTTACAGCCCGCGTTCCGGGGGGATGTTCGTCTGCCTTGAGGCCGCGACGGGACGCGAAGTGTGGCAAACCAACGCCGTCACCAATCTGCGACGAGGGGCCTGTGTTCACATGACACTCAATGGATCGTCGCTGTTTCTTTTTACCGATCAAGGCGACCTGATTCGGGCGCAATTGACTCCTGCTGGATATCGAGAGCTTGGCCGCGTTCATTTGATCGAGCCGACGTCACCCTTATTTGAAAATAAATTTGCCTGGTCCGCACCCGCCTTTGCCAACCGGAACATCTTCGTGAGAAATGATCGTGAACTCCGTTGCTATTCGCTGGCGGAGACTTCCGCAAGTCCAAGAGGGGGAAACAAGCACTGATACCCCCGATAATGAAGTCCTCCCGAGGCGAGGCGGAAGTCATCTGGCTTCGCTCGTGAAGGGACAGGGAACGGACGGGGCAGGACTGGCTCGTCGATGGTGGTGTGACGATTTAGAATTGAATCCCGACTACGGATAGACCACACGAAAAAATCGCGGCGCGCTTCCAACTTGATTTGTAAATGACACATTCGTCGTCGTGGAAATCGCAGTTCCGACCGTGGAGAAGGTCGGGAGATTCGTGCTCGCCTGAACCGTGTAGGCCACATTGCTGAGTCCTTGCCAGCGAAGAATGTTGGTCGAAATCAAAGTCAAGGTCGGCGGCGGCACCGTGACCGAATTGGTGACGGTGTAGCTGATCTGGAAATCTTTCATCACGGCCATGTGTTGCATTTGAAGTGCGCCCGAATCGGTTGATACAACGGGGGAGACTTCACTAAGTGGAGTGTAAACTCGTGAATCAAAAACCAATCCATTGGTGAAAGTGTTTGAACCGATCACGGTCGCGACGCGATTGCTACTCAAGGAAAAGCTCGGCAGCACGCGGTCATAACGCGAACTGCGACCCGCGTTGGTGTCCTGGTCGCCGTTTTGGTCGGCGGGCACAGGACTGTCGTTCAAATAGGTTTTGAACGTGACGATGGCGCCTTCCGTTTCTGAGTAAAGATTCATGTCACCAGCGACGATGATCCAGGCGTTCGTCGGAAAATTGGTTGCAATTTTCGACGTGACTTCGTTAGCCTCGGCGGTGCGGCGGTTTTCATTGGTCGTGCCGCTGCTGGCTTTCAGGTGAACGCTTACCACGTAAAGATTATTCGTGCCGGGCAAGTCAATGAGTGCCCAGGCAAACCCACGGTCGTTCAAGTTGGTATCGGAATCGGTCCACGAGCCGCTGTCAATTATTGCATAACGGCTGATAATTCCGTTGGGTTTGGTATAATTATCCGTAACGCTACTTTCCCGGAAATATACAAAGTTCGTTCCGAAAGTAGTGTCGATCATCGATCGAATTGCCTGCGTGTTGTTGATGCCGAAGCTATTACTGATGTTGAATTCCTGAATAGCAACGATGTCAGGCTTAAGTCCTTGTAAAATATTGATGCCATAGGTTTCGTAGCGGGAATAATTGCCGCTCGTCAAATTTGCCGCCATGACGCGAAAGGTCACATTCGTAGTCGTCACTTGCGAATGCGCGCGTTCGTTTAACACGGTTACTACCATTAGGACGAGCAGAAGGAACCATGATTTCGTTGGGCGTGTTAAAAACATAAAGTGAATCAGTGGATGATACATGGTTTTCGCTGAAAACAAGCCGCCGATTTTGGTCGTGGTTAGTTGGTTTGGAGTTCCCTCTTCAAGCGGTCCGAAGCCGAGGCAACGCGGAACCCCCAAGCCGAATCACGTTCAAATTGATCCACTGTCCAGATTTTACAGCGTGACGACTTTCGGCTCCGTGGCATTATCCGTCCGTGACGACGAATGAAGCCGCTCAATTACTGGAACAATTTCGCAGTGGAAAAATCACTCGCGAAAAAGTGCTGCACGCCTTTCAAAGTGCGCCGGTCACCGACCTTGGATTTGCCGAAGTGGATATGCATCGCGCGCTGCGCAAAGGTTTTCCTGAAGTCATTTTTGCTGCGGGCAAAACACCGGAGCAGGTGGTGAAAATTGCCGCTGCGATTTTTTCCCGCGAGCAACGAATGTTGGTGACCCGGGTCACTCCTGAACATGCGCGGGCGTTGCAGCGGAAATTTAAATCAGCAGTTCATCACGAGATCGCTCGTTGCGTTACGATCGAAAAAAAGAAGCAAACCAAACGTGCGGGAAAAATTTCCATTTTATGTGCCGGCACCAGTGATTTGCCCGTGGCTGAGGAGGCAGCGGTGACGGCTGAAATCATGGGGAACCAAGTCGAGCGGATTTACGATGTTGGCGTCGCCGGGTTGCATCGATTGTTGCGCCGCATCGAAACCATTCAGCAGGCGAATGTCATCATTGTCGTTGCCGGTATGGAAGGCGCATTGCCCAGCGTCGTGGCCGGTTTGGTTTCCAAGCCGGTGATTGCGGTGCCGACCAGCGTTGGTTACGGCGCGAGCTTTGGCGGACTGGCCGCGTTGCTTGGAATGTTGAACAGTTGCGGGAGTGGTGTCACCGTGGTGAACATTGATAACGGTTTTGGCGCGGGCTATTCCGCGAGTCAAATCAATGCCTTGGCCAGCGGACAGAATATTTAAATGAAAACACTTTACCTCGATATTTTTAGCGGAATCAGCGGCGACATGTTCCTGGGCGCGATGCTCGATCTTGGCGTTGATTTTCATCAACTCGAACACGAACTCGCAAAGCTGCCTCTCGACGGCTATCACCTGCGCTCCGCGCGAAAACAAAAATCCCAGATCGAGGGCGTGAAGTTCGATGTTCATTTGGCGCACGACCATGAACATGAGCACGCTCACGAACACGCGCACACGGATGGAACGAAACATTCTCACTCCCATTCGCACGCTCACGCTCGTGAAGATCATCAGGAGCATGGACACGAACATCACCACCATGAGCATGAACACGGCAGAAATTTTTCTGAAATCAAAAAGCTGATTTGCGACAGTTTTCTTTCCAGTTGGGTCAAAGAAAAATCCATCGCCGTCTTTCAGCGCATCGCCGTGGCTGAAGGGAAAATTCATGGAATGCCGCCGGAGCAGGTTCACTTTCATGAAGTCGGTGCGGTCGATTCCATCGTGGATATCGTTGGCGCGTGCATCGCCGTGGAATTGCTCGGCAAACCGCGCCTTCTCGCCAGTCAGGTCACCGAGGGAACCGGATGGATCAATTGTGCGCACGGACGATTTCCCGTTCCTGCTCCGGCAACGCTGGCCATTCTCGGTGAGCGCGGAATTCCAATCACGCAATGTGACGAGCCAAACGAATTGATCACTCCCACCGGCGCGGCGTTGCTTGCCGAACTCGTTGAATGTTTTGGCCCGATGCAAGGATTGACCGCCACGCGAATCGGCTTCGGCCTCGGCACCCGCGACAATAAAACGCGGCCAAATGTTCTTCGTGCGATTCTCGGCGAAACCGGTTCAGGCGCCAACGATTGGGAAACCGATACGATTGCCGTTTTGGAAACCAATCTCGACGATGTCAGCGGGGAAATCCTCGGGCATTTCGTCGAAAAAACTTTGGCGGCAGGAGCGCTGGACGTTTTCCACACAGCGATTCAGATGAAGAAAAATCGTCCGGGCGTTTTGCTGACGATTTTGTGCGCGGTTTCTGACGCGGATAAATTCAGCGAAATGATCCTGCGCGAAACCAGCGCGTTCGGCGTCCGGCGTTCCACCTTGGAGCGGCGCAAGTTGCAACGCGAGTTCGTCGTCATCAACACTTCGCTCGGTCAAGTCACCCTTAAGATCGGCAAGTTAAATGGAAAAATTGTTCAGACCACACCGGAATTCGAGTCGTGCAAAAAACTGGCTGAAGAGAAAAATGTTTCGCTGAAAGACGTTTACGAGGCGGTCGCGCACAGCCGTTTCAAAGTGTGATTATTTGATTCTGTTGCTGGATTGCCCAAGCCAAATCACGCCATCCTCAATTTCGAGTTTTAGTTTTTTTAAACTCGCTCTCTCGCACGGGCCGCGCACGCACAACCCGCTCAACGGATCGTAAAGTGCGCCATGCGCCTGACAGATGAAATGCTTTCCATCACGACTGAAGAACTCTCCCTCGCCATCGTCGAGGCCGACTGGAAGGTGTCGGCAGACATTTTCGTAACCGACCACTTCGCTGCCGAATCGTGCGACAAAGCCCTTCACATATTTTCCGGCGCGAATACATTTGAACTGAATCGCTTGCCCTTCGGCCAATTCGGATTCTCGTGCGATTGGAAATTTCTTCACAGACAAAAAACTAAATCGGTTGAATAAAGTGCGAAAGGCAAATTCGGATTGGAAACCAGTGCGCGCTTCAGTCATCATTCATCCATGAAAGCTGTTCAACTTATCTCGCACGGGGCGCCCGGAAAAATGGAACTCCGCGAAATCGCCGCGCTAAATCCCGGCCCTGACGACGTCGTGGTGCGAGTGGGCGCTTGTGGATTGAACCGCCTCGACCTGTGGGCCGAAGAAGGTTCGCTGCCGATTAAAATCGAATTGCCTCGCACGCTTGGGAGTGAAATCGCCGGTGAAATCGTGTCGATTGGAACAAGCGTTTCTGGCTGGAGCGCGGGCGACCGCGTCTCGGTGCAATCCAATTTATTTTGTGGCGAATGCGAATTTTGCATGCGTGGCGAAGAATCGATTTGCGTGCGCGGACAACTCATGGGCGTGCAGCGGGACGGCGGTTTTGCCGAACAAGTTCTTGCGCCAGCAGCGGCGCTGATTTTATTGCCTGACAGCGTAAATTTTGAAACATCCGCCGCGTTGAGTTTGGCTGGCAGCACCGCGATGCACATGCTGACCAATCGCGCCAAAGTTTGTTCCGGCGATTGGGTTCTGGTCATCGGTGGCACAAGCGGTGTCGGTTCGGCGGCGATTCAAATTGCGAAACAGCTTGGCGCGCATGTCATCAGCACCGGTTCGACGGTGGCCAAAAGAGAATTCGCTTCCAACATTGGCGCAGATTATGTCGTCGATTCCACCGATGCAGCGTGGCCCGCTGAAGTGCGAAAGATCACTGGAAAACGCGGAGTTGATCTCGTCGTCGAGCACGTCGGCGGAGCGGTTTTGCTGCAAGCGTTGGAATGCCTGGCGCGCGGTGGGATTATCGTGACTTGCGGCGCGACGGCCGGCCGCGAAGTTGGAATTCAACTCTGGCCGCTGTTTGTCAAAGAGCAAAGCATCGTGGGTAGCTACGGACGCAACCGCGCCGATTTGGAAAACACTTTACTCTGGGCAGGGCAGGGGAAGCTCAAGCCCGCCATCGATAAAATTTATGGTTTGGCCGAAACTGCAAATGCTTTCGCCCAACTCCGCGACCGCGCTGTGATGGGAAAAGTGGTGGTGAAACCTTGAACTGACCGCGCCTGCGCATTTTCCGGGAAAATCAGTTGACGCACCGAATACCCATTTGTAAATTACGCGTCCTTTGGAATCCAAGGTAGCTCAATGGTAGAGCTCCGCACTGTTAATGCGGCTGTTGTAGGTTCGAGCCCTACCCTTGGAGCCAATCTAAAAACACACCCCTGACCGATTGCCTGGCCCGAACTCCGAAACAAAAGATGCGCCTGTTTATTGGGCCACGCGTTGTTTCTCTTTGCCTTTGAATCCGTTTGAAATATGGTTTCAAAAATCATCACGCAATTGCAAAACGAATTCATGTTCAAAATTGTCTCAATCGAAAAATTATCCGCATCCAAACAAAATAGAGCGGCCAAGAGTTGCGGGCTGTATCTACACCGTGATGTTTTTTCAAGCGGAACCCGGCCGTGGCTCTGGTGCGCTGTGGTTTTACTCCTCGCTTGTGCTCTGCCATTGGCGGCAGCGGATTTTCAAAAAGACGTTCGCCCGGTGCTCAAAGAGTTTTGCCTTGGATGTCATTCCACTCAAAAACATAAAGGCGACCTCGACCTTGAATGCTTCACTTCACTCAAAGAAGTGATGAAGCATCCGAAGGTGTGGCAGGGATTGGTTGAGCAAATTTCGTTTGGCGAAATGCCGCCGGAGGAAAAGCCGCAACCGTCCAAGCTCCAGCGCGAGCAACTGGTGGGATGGGCCAACTCCGTGCTTGATAAAATCGCGCTTGCGCGTGCGGGCGATCCGGGTCCGGTGGTGCTGCGGCATCTTTCAAATGCCGAATACACTTACACGGTGCGCGACTTGACCGGCGTGGCGTCACTTGCTCCAGCGAAAGAATTTCCCACCGATTCCGCATCCGGCGAAGGGTTTATGAACGTCGGCAATTCACTCGTGATGTCGCCCGGGTTGCTGACCAAATATCTTGATGCAGCGAAGGATGTGGCCAGTCACGCGGTCCTGTTGCCCGACGGAATTGGTTTCTCGCCCAGCACCTCGCAACGGGATTGGACCGAGGAACGGCTGGCGGCGATCCGTGCGTTTTACGCTCGCACCACGGTGAACGGCGGCGGGTCAGCGGTTGATTTGCAGGGCATTAAATTTGAAACGAAGGATGGCGGCGTGTTGCCGTTGGAAAGATATGTCGCAGCGACGCTCAGCGAGCGGGACGAGATTAAACGCGGCGCAAAAACAATTGACGAAGTGGCGAACGCAAATGGTTTAAACGCAAAATATTTTCGCACTTTATGGACCGCGCTGAATGACACGCAACCTTCGCTCGTGCTCGATCAGATTCGCGCTCAATGGCGAACCGCTCGACCGGGAGACGCGGCGGCGTTGACCAAAAGCATCGTCCAATGGCAGCAGGTTCTGTGGCGATTCACCAACGTGGGACATATCGGAAAGCGTGACGGCCCGAAAGCGTGGCAGGTTCCGGTGACTCCGCTGGCCGAGGCGCGTGAAGTTCGATTGAAAATTCCCGCTCCCGCTGCGGGCCAGGACGCAACGCTTTACCTCGTGGTTTCGGATGCCGGTGATGGAAACGAAAACGACGTTGCCGTTTGGGAAAATCCGCGTCTCGTCGCCGCAGGTCGTCCCGACTTGGCCTTGCGTGATGTCCGAACGGCGGTAGCCGAACTGGCGACGCAGCGAGAAAAAGTTATTTCCAGCGCAGCCAAGTGTCTCACGGCGGCGGCGGAGATTTCTGGTTCGCCGGACAAAAATTCTGCAGGACAACTGGCGCAAAAGCATGGAGTCGATCCGACATTACTCAAGGCATGGCTGGAATATTTAGGTATTGGCGCGGGTGAAGCGCGCATTGATTCGCACATGACTTCGAAACTGGAGCGCGCGGAAAATCACGACTTCGTCAAAGGTTGGACCGGCGCGGATGCGTTGAGTGTGCTGGCGAATTCTTCCGACCAAACGGTACGCATCCCCGGCAACATGAAGGCGCACAGCGTTGCGGCTCATCCGTCCCCGAAGCTGCGTGCGACCATCGGTTGGCGTAGTCCGGTAGCAGTCACACTGCGAGTCGATGGCGTGGTGCAACACGCGCATCCCGAGTGTGGCAATGGTGTCACGTGGACGCTTGAATTGCGCCGTGGCAACACGCGACAGCGACTTGCCGCAGGCACAGCGCAAGGCGCGAGCGAAGTGAAATTCGGACCGTTTGAAAACCTTGCCGTGCAACCGGGCGACGTGGTTTCCTTGTCGATCGGGCCGCGCGATGGCAATCACAGTTGCGACCTCACCTCCATCGAACTCAACCTTTCCGATGGGACGCATGTATGGAGTCTCGCGAAAGATGTTTCACCCAACATTCTCGCCGGCAATCCGCACGCCGACAGCTTCGGCAACGCGGGCGTTTGGCATTTCTACAGTGAACCCGACAATGGCGGTGGCGCGGAGTCGATTCTGCCTGCTGGATCCTTGCTCGCAAAATGGCAATCCAGCGCGAGTGGAGAGGAGAAGTTGCGACTCGCTGGCGAAGTTCAGAAGCTGCTAACGAGTAGTGCTGCGGGCCTGGCGAAGGACGCACCAGATGCCGTGCTTTACCGAGACCTCACTTCGCTCAATGGAAAGCTCCTTGGATCAATCCTTCGCAACAGCGCACGCAATCAGGAAACCGGAGCCGCAACACTAAAAACCAAAACCGGAAGCAGTGGAAACGGGATTGTCGAATGGGGACTCGATCCTCAACTTTTTGGAAAACTGCCGGATGGCACGAAGGCTAATCCAGCTAACTTGTGCGTTCGAGCGCCCTCTGTCATTGAAGTGCGTTTGCCCGCCGACCTCATTGAAGGATGCGAGTTTGTAGCTACCACAGCGTTGGACAAAGTCGCTGGACGCGAAGGCAGCGTGCAGATGCAGTTACTCACAACAAAGCCAACGTCCACGACAGGACTCGCGGTCGGCGCGGTTAAGGAGCAGGGCGGAAAGAGCACCTGGTCTGACGGTGAACGTCCCGTGCTTTCCGAATCACCTATCCTGGTGAACAACGATACATCTGCACGGAAAAGGATCGAAGCCGCTCTCGACGAGTTCCGCAAATTGTTCCCGGCCGCACTCTGTTACACGAAAATTGTTCCCGTGGATGAGGTGGTCACATTGACGTTGTATTACCGCGAAGACGACTACCTTCGACGCCTTCTGCTCAACGACACGCAAACCGCCGAACTCGAACGTCTCTGGGCTGAGTTGCACTACATAGGCCAAGACGCTTTGAAATTAGTCGATGCGTTCGAACAGCTCTGGCAGTTTGCCACGCAAGATGCCGACCCGAGCGCGTTCACACCGATGCGCGAGCCGATTAAACAGCGTGCCGAAGAATTCAAGAAGCTTCTCGTGGACACCCAACCAGCACATCTCACCGCCGTGCTGAAATTTGCCGAAGTCGCTTATCGACGTCAATTGACTGAAGTGGAGAAGGGCGAGTTGCGTGCGCTTTACCGCAAGATGCGCGCCGAGGAAATTTCGCACGAGCAAGCGATCCGTCTCACGCTCGCGCGTGTGCTGGTAGCTCCAGCATTTCTCTATCGCGCTGAGAAACCTGGACCCGGAGAGAAAGCTGCACCGGTGAACGATTGGGAGCTGGCTACTCGACTCAGTTATTTCCTCTGGTCGTCAGGACCCGACGCTGAACTGCGTGCGGTCGCCGCCAGCGGCAAACTCCACCAACCTGATATGCTCGTTGCCCAGACGCGCCGGATGCTCCGTGACCCGCGCGTTCGCCACCTGGCAACGGAGTTTGCTTGTGCGTGGTTGCACATCTATGACTTCGATGAATTGGGCGAGAAGAGCGAGCGGCATTTTCCAACTTTCACCGGACTACGTGGCTCGATGTATGAAGAGACGATTCGTTTTTTCACCGACTTCTTTCAGCGCGATGAATCGGTGTTGAACATCCTCGACGCCGACTACACTTTCTTGAATCAGGATCTCGCCAAACATTATGGCATCATGAATGTGAAGTTCGCAGGATCCAACGACTGGCAGCGGGTTGATGGTGTAAAAAAATTCTCACGCGGCGGCATTCTTGGTCAAGCGACCACTCTGGCGAAACAATCCGGAGCATCGCGCACGAGTCCAATTTTGCGTGGCAACTGGGTTGGCGAAGTGCTGCTTGGGGAAAAACTTCCGCGTCCACCGAAAGATGTGCCACGTTTGCCCGAGGACGAAGCGACGGAAACATTGACCGTGCGTCAGCTTACAGAAAAGCACAGCGCTGATCCAAAATGCTATGGTTGCCATCGACGCATTGACGCCTACGGATTTTCACTGGAAGGCTATGATGCGATTGGTCGTCACCGCGAGCGCGACCTCGGCGACCGCCTGATCGACACGCACGCGAAGGTCATGGATGGTACCGAAATTGACGGGCTTGAGGGCTTGCGAAAATATTTACTGACAAAGCGGCGAGACGTATTCGTAAAACAATTTTGCCGCAAGCTGATGGGATATTCGCTTGGTCGCGGCGTCCTGCTCTCCGACGGTCCTGTAATTTCCGAGATGCGGGAACAACTCAAGTCACACGACTATCACATCAGCGCGGCCATCGAGACGCTGGTGCGGAGCAGGCAATTTCGTGAGATCCGCGGTAAGGAAATGGCGTTTGAGGAATAAACAAGCATGAGAACTGGACTCCACGTCACCAAAATTTCTCCGTTTCGCATGTCGTGAAATTATGTTAAATACTAAACCTATGACCACACACCAATTCTCCCGTCGCACGTTTCTTCGTGGCGTCGGCGTCACCATGGCGCTGCCGTGGATGGAATCGCTCACCGTCTGGGGCGACACGCCGCCTGCCGGGGTCAAACCCGCCAGTGAAGCGCCCGTGCGCTTGGCCGTGTTGTTTTCCGGCAACGGCTTTCACTCGAAAGAGTGGTGGGCCAAAGGCGAGGGCAAGCAGATGGAACTCGGCAAGGTGCTCGCGCCGCTCACGGACTTTCGCGAGAAGATGCTGTTCGTGCGCGGCCTCTACAACGATGAGGCGACCAAGGGAAACATCCACAGTTCGCAGACCGGTAACCTGCTCTCTGGCGCGCCGCTGGCGTCCGGCGGCGAGATTCGTTCCGGCACGAGCATCGACCAGTTGCTGGCGCAGACTTACGGTCGTTCGACCAAGGTACCTAGCCTCGTGCTCGGTTGCGAGAAGTCGAATCCGTCCGTCCACAAGAACTACTCGATGCTCTACAGCTCGCACATCTCGTGGAGCTCGCCAACCACGCCGACGCCGTTGGAGATTTATCCTGCGCTCGCATTCGATCGGTTGTTCAAGGATGAAGTGAGCAGGGGAGACAAGAGCGTGCTCGACGCCGTGCTCTCCGACGCAACGGACCTGCGCCGCCACATCAGCGCGAACGACCAGCGCAAGCTCGACGAGTATCTCGACTCCGTGCGCGACGTGGAGCAGCGCATCGAGAACGCCGGCAAGAAGGGCGAGTTGCAGGGCTGGCGGCCGACGCTCTCCGCGCCGAACATTCCGCGTCCCGCCGACGGCATCCCGCAGGACATCGCCGAGCACATGCGGTTGATGTGCGACATCCTCGTGCTCGGGTTCCAAACCGACACAACGCGCATCACCACGCTCAAGCTGAACAACGACCACAGTTCGCTGCGCTTCCCCAACCTGGGCGTGGACTACATGATTCACCATTTGCTCTCGCACAGCGACACGGCGGACTGGCTCAAGGTGAATCAATTTTTCCTCGAACAGGTTGCCTACATCGCGCGCAAGCTTGACGGCATCCAGGAAGGCCCGCGCACGCTACTCGACAACACGATGCTGATGTATTGCTCGTCGATGTTGAACGGCAACCACGACGCCAGCAACCTGCCAGTCGTGATGCTCGGCGGCGCGGGTGGTCGTCTCAAAGGTGGTCGCGTGCTCGACTACAAGGAGAAGTCTGAACGCCAGATATGCCGGCTTTACCTCTCGATGATGGACAAGATGAACGTGCGCCTACCGAAGTTCGGCGATGCGTCAAAGGCGCTGGAAGAAGTATAATTCATTTAAGAATGTGTTGAGCGCAACCCCGAACACCTTCTTAACACACCTGCAAAGCTATAAATTCGTCCAGCTTGTATTAAGCATAACAAACATTGTGCGAATACTGTATTGCTGACCGATTATCGTTGGCCCCAGCCAAAGCGGCTTTCCTTGTGGTTGGCGATGGGCCAATAGACGAAAAACGATTTTCCGATCACATTCTCGCGCGGGAAATCTCCCCAACCGCGTGAATCAAAACTATTGAGCGTGTTGTCGCCCATCACCATGTAGCGTCTGGACGGAACTTCGTAGATCGCTTGCTCGTTTGGAAAATACTCAGCTAGACCGTATCGACCCACCGATCGGCCAATCACTTCGTTGACATGGCCAAAGTAGTGATTGTTCTGCGGAACCGGGTCGAATGTGTAAACGTTTTCAAATCGCGGCGTTGCGGCGTCCAGGCGGACTCCGTTGATGCGCAAATGTTGGTCGTTGCCAATGCTGACTTTTTCGCCACCCAAGGCAACCAGTCGCTTGATGTAAAATTGGTCCTGACGCATGCCTTCGTGCATGATTCCTTTGGTTTTGAAGACGATGATTTCGCCACGTTCGGCCGCTCGAAAATTGTAGGTCACGCGATCCACAAAAAGATGGTCGCCGACAATCTCCTTGGTCTTGAACACGTATTCGCCTTTTTTAAACGTGCGACCTGGTATCAGACCAGCGCTGCGTTGGTATTTGGCCTGCTGATCCGGATCTTCATCGGGTGTGAACCAAATAGGGTGAGACTTCAGTTGATCTTGACCGTTGTACTTGACCCAAAGTGTCTGCTTGTTAATGAAACGCAGAACGTGTTCTGGCTTGTCCAAACGGACCAATTCTCCATCTTCGTCCGCTTGGAAATAGTGATAAAAGGTGCCGTGAACGACCGCGTCCCAGATCCTGCCCAGCTGATTGGGGATTACTTCGGCAGGCTCATACTCGACTCCATACAGAGTCGGCTGCATCGAGCCGGTTGGAATTTTGAAAGGCTGGAGAAAAAACGTCCGGATGGCCATCGCCACCGCGATCGCGACCAAAAACACTTCGACATTTTCACGCCACTCGGAATACGGATACGGTTTCAGCCATTTGTTTGCCGCGACCTCTAATTCCGCCATACGCTTGCGCAACGTCTCGTTTTTGTCATGATCGTCGATCGCTTTTTGCGTTGCTTTTTGGGCGGAATCCACCGCGTCAAAAGCTTGTGGCGAAAGCAAGTCGCGCTGTGAACTGGCGAGCTTGCTGACGTGCTTGCACATCTCTGTTGCTTCACGAACCGTCCCTGAAAGAAACCAACGCAATTTCATAATTTATGCTTTCAAAACTTCAATGAATGCTTCTTGCGGAATGTTGACGGTGCCAAACGCTTTCATCCGTTTTTTTCCTTCTTTTTGTTTTTCCAACAACTTTCGTTTGCGCGAAATATCGCCGCCGTAACATTTCGCGGTCACATCTTTTCGCATCGCACTGACGGTTTCGCGAGCGATAAATTTTCCGCCAATCGCCGCTTGAATCGCGACTTGATATTGCTGCGTCGGAATCACTTCTTTCAACTTCGCCGCCAACGCACGTCCCCTCGCCTCTGCTTTGTCGCGATGCACGATACACGAGAAAGCGTCCACCGGCTCGGCGTTGACGAGCATTTCCAATTTCACCATTTCCGACTCGCGATAATCGGCATACTCGTAATCCATCGAGCCAAAGCCGCGCGTGATACTTTTGATGCGATCATGAAAATCAATCAGGATTTCGCCAAGCGGAAGCAAGCTCGTCAACATCACGCGCCGAGAATCCAAGGTTTCCGTGTGATCAACCGCACCGCGTTTTTCTGAAATCAAAGACATCATGTCGCCAATATATTCGTTTGGACAAATAACGAATGCCTTCACCATCGGCTCTTCGATTTTAGAAATAAAATTCTGCTCTGGCAAAAACGCTGGGTTATCAATTTCTTTGACGATTCCATCGGTCATCGTGACGCGATAAACCACGCTCGGATACGTCGCGATGATGTCCATGCCGTATTCGCGCCGCAAACGTTCCTGAACAATTTCCAGATGCAACAATCCAAGAAATCCGCAGCGAAAACCAAATCCCAGCGCAACAGAACTTTCGCTCTGAAAAACAAACGCGGAATCGTTCAATTGCAGTTTTCCCAAGTTGGCTTTGAGATGCTCGTAATCCGCCGTGTTGATCGGATAAATTCCGCTGAACACCATCGGATGAATTTCTTTGAAGCCCGGCAAAACCGACGACGGATTGCGCGCGTCGGTAATGGTGTCGCCCATCTTCACTTCCTTCGGGCTTTTGATATTCGCGGTGAAATAGCCGGTCTCACCAACCTCCAATCTCTCGCGGACGTAAGGTTTTGGATTGAAACTGCCGACTTCTTTTACTTCCACCGTTTTTCCCGAGTGCAAAAGTTTCACCTGCATTCCCGCCTTCAATTCTCCATTGAAAACGCGAACGTGCGTCACGACGCCTTTGTAAGTGTCAAAATAAGAATCAAAGCCCAGCGCCTGCAAAGACGCCTCGCCCGTCGGTTTCGGCGCGGGAACTCGTGCGACAATTGCTTCTAAAATGTCTTCGATGCCGATCCCCTGCTTTGCGCTCGCCAAAATTGCCGTATCAGCCGGGATCGCTAAAATATCTTCAAGCTGCATTTTCGCCAATGCAACATCTGCATGGGGCAAATCGATTTTGTTAATCACCGGAATGATCGCGAGATTTTGTTTCATCGCGAGATGAACATTCGCGACGGTTTGCGCTTCGACACCTTGCGCCGCGTCGATGATCAGCAACGCGCCTTCGCACGCGGCCAGACTTCGCGAAACTTCATACGAAAAATCGACGTGTCCCGGCGTGTCGATCAGATTGAGTTCGTAAATTTCGCCATTCTTCGACTTGTAAAGCATCGTGACTGGATGCGCCTTGATCGTGATGCCACGCTCGCGTTCCAAATCCATTGAGTCGAGCAATTGATCCTCCATGTCGCGCGTCGCGATAGTCCCAGTGGAATGCAAAAGCCGATCTGAAAGCGTGGTCTTTCCGTGATCGATGTGAGCGATGATGCTAAAATTTCTAATGTGTGCTGCGTCCATGTCCTAAAAATAATCTTCTTCCCTATCGAACCAATTCCGGCGCGAGTCGAGTAAAGCGTGGAAGATAGCGATGAACGCCGTGAATAAAAGTGGAATCTTCTCCCACCCTGCCCGCTTCGGAAAAAATTTCAGTGAAATACTTCTTAATTCGGAGCGATGTTGAATATTCGCAATTACAATTTTCCCGAACACTCCGATTCTCACTCGCGACGATTTTCAATCCGTTCCGTCCTCCGCGAAAACATGAAAAATAGCGTGAACCGAGCTGTCAAAATTCACGGCGCACGCAACCAACTCAGCAGATCCGCCATGTCCTGCGGCTTTAGAGCGGATTCAAAACCCGTCGGCATCAGCGAAAGTTTCAGCGGCTCCATTGAGGTGATGTCGCTGCGCAAGATCGCCTGGTCAACGCCGCCAGCGACGCGGACCACGATATTATTCGCCGTTTCGGCAGAAATAATTCCAGACAATGCCTCGGCGGATTTCAGCGAAATCGTCCATGCGCGGTAGCGGGCTTCGATCGCTTGACTCGGATCGAGAATAGCAGTGAGCAACCAGTCCACAGACTTCGTTCCAACCATCGCAAGGTCAGGACCAACCTCATGGCCATCGCTGCGCAGTCGATGGCAGGTCGCGCAGAGAGTTTGAAATTGTTGCCGGCCCCGCACGGAGTCTCCGGTCAACTTTTCGACCCCGGCGTAATTTGCAATGACAGCGGCACGGTCAGCCGATGACGGTTTCAAAGTGATGTTCGGCGTGGCAGATTTGGGCAGCGGAGTTTTCTCATTCAACTGTTTGAACAAATGGCTTTCTGGACGAAGAGAGGACATGACCGCAATGCGCAAAAGTTCGTCAGCATTCTCGTGCGTGGCTAGGTCTCGCAGGAGCGGTTCGCTTTTTTCCGACGGCCATGCACCGAGGGTGAACGCCGTTTGCAAACGAACGGAAGGTTCACTGTCCGAGACCAGCACTGCCGCTGCCAAAAAAATGGCGTCCCCCTTTCCCGCCATTGTTTCACTCTGCCGCAAAGCTTCGCATCGGACTTCAGGATGCGGGTCGGCCAACACGGCAACGAGCGTCGTAGCTGTGAGCGAGCCCAATAAACCCAGCGTGGCGAGGGCTTGTAGCCGAACCTGTGGTGCGTGGGTCACACCTAGTAAGTTTTTTAGTTCTACGGTAGGAAAGGAGCCGTCGCGTTCGATGAGCAAGCGTTGCGCGGTGTCTCGTTGCCAACCATTTGGACTATCCATCGCAGCGACGAGTTCGCGGGAATTCAACTTGGTTAAGTTTGGAATCGGACGACGCGTTTTTCCCTCCGGCACGACACGATAAATTCGTCCTTTGTCTTCACCCGCCCGGAGATCAAGCCGCGATTGCATCTCCGGCGAAATCCATTCTGGATGTTCAAGGGTGAAACGATACATATCGGCGATGTAGAGTGCGCCGTCCGGTCCGGTCTTGAGCGTGACAGGACGAAACCAATTGTCGGTGCTCGCCAGAAATTCGCTTTGTTCTTCGCCTTCTGCCCGGTGACTTTTAAATCCAGCGCCATCGCGAACAAGCACTTCCCGGTGGACGGTGTTATGGACCGGTTCACTCATGAAAACACTGGACGCAAATTCCGATCCGAAAAGATCATCGCGATACGGACATGGGCTGCAAGCGCTGGTCACGTGATTTAATGACCAGGGCTGGTTGGGCCGAAGCATAGGAGCGCTGGCTGGAAACACGCGGGTGGAGTTTTCGTAATTGGCCAACACATGCAGCACACTCTTCACTGCGAGTTGGGGATTTCGGCGTAAGTAATGTTCCGGCAAGGTGACGTGCCAGAGCCAGGTCGGATTGTTGTTGCCGAACCAATTGCCCCAATCATCGCGACGCCGACCAAATTGCGTTTGCGCCGAAACTGTTTCCATCTCGCCGGTGTCTGGCCGAAACCGAAGATCGCGTCCGCTGATGGAAATTGTTTTACCAGTTGCCAGAGAATTTACGTGACCACCGCTATCACCATTTGCGACGTAAATCCAGCCGTCCAATCCCCATTCAAAACCGTTGAAGCGGTGCTGCTGGTTGCCTCGGTTGAAACCGGTAAACAAGACCTTGCGCAAGTCAGCACGACCATCACCATCTGTGTCTTCTGCGTAGAACAAATCAGGTGCTGCGGCAATCAACGCGCCTTTGCGCCAAGGCATCACGCTACTCGGAAACCCAATACCTTCCAGAAAGGTCGTCGCCTTGTCGTAACGACCATCGCCATCGGTATCTTCGAGCACCTTCACTACACCGCCGGGTTTTCCTTTGCCGTCGATGCCCAACGGATAATCGCGCATCTCTACGACCCAGAGTCGTCCATCCGCGCCCCAATCGAATGCAACCGGGTCAACCACCATCGGTTCTGACGCGACCAATTCAACCTGGAAACCTGCCCGCACTTTAAAACTCGCGAGTGCTTCCCTAGGTGACTTCGGCGGCGGTATCTCAAATGCGATCAGCGCCTTCGTGGATATGTGGTCAACCGATGCGAGTCCTGACCTGGTGATTGGGTGAGTGACAATCAACTGTCCATCCTCGACTCGAACCTCAGCCCCGACCAGCGAAGGTGGTTCGTTCTTAGCTCCTTTGCGGTCACCTGCTCGCACAAACTGCGACCAACCTTTAGTCCAGCCTAGATCCAGACGGACATTTTTATTCCACAGGTGAATGGCGTAGCGTTCCGAATTTGAGAACAGGATGTCATCGAAGCCATCGCCGTTCAGGTCAACAAAACGAAGACCGGCATCGCGCTCGTTCCTGTCGAACAGCATTACCCCGTCGGGCAACGTGTAACCTGCTTTCTCCCACTCACCGGTTCGAGTGTTCTTATGTTGAATTTCGCTCCCATCTAGGCCACTGATGAGCCGATCTTCAACCCCATCGTGATCGAAGTCATGCAGGAACGTTCCGGGCGAGAGTGGCTCGGCGGCAACTAAAACTCCTGCAATCAACGTGATACCTACCAGTGTTTTGAAAAAGTTCATTTGCTTAATCGCTCTAAAATATTTCGCGTGATTCGCTCGACCATCGGATCAGCCCCGGCCAGTCCGTGCGCCCAATCGGTGCTGCCGCAGGTGAAGACCGTTCCGCCCCGTGTGTAAACGCCCAAAACCGCGTGGCCTTTGCGACCATTCTCCCACTGGTCATACCACTGGCAATCGTCGGGATGCCATTGCGCGGGAGCCGTCGCGAGCACCTCGAAGTTATCCGGCGTACCGTCCCGATGAGTTGGAGAAGGGAGTCCATCTTTCCACTCCAGTTCGCAGCCGTCGCACTCGTACCCCACGATGGTATCCTTGCCGCCGAACAACTCGTCGCGCTTTAACCCCGTGCCAGCGAAGAGCCAATGTTCCGGTCGATGTACCGCGAAGGCACCGCTGGCGTCCATGAGCTGGCCGTGGCTTTTGTGGTAGCCACCCCACAAGAATCCTACACCGGTGAGCTTGTTCTCGGGTCGTTTCACCAGATGATGGCTCCAGAGTGTGGATAAGGTGGCATAGCTCCCATGCGCGCCATAAACCGGGTCCCAATGATAACTTTGTTTCCAACACGTCAGCGCACGACCTTCTTCTTCGCTTCGCACCTGCCAGCAACAGGTGTTGCCGCTGAAAAAAGCCACATTGCCTCCGTCTGTAATGAATTTTTCCAGGTGATCGCGCATCGGAGAGGACCAATACTCGTCGTGGCCAACGCTGAGGACGAGTCGATAGGCTTTTAACAACTCAGGGTGAAACTCAAGGTCACTGTTCGTCGCAAAGTCCAGGACTAATTCATTTCGCTCTGCCCACTCGATGAACGGTTGCTCCCACATATTGAACAAACTCGCGGGAGGACGTTCATAGGAGACACGGCGACCTTGATTCCCGCCGCGCCCGTTGTAGGCATAGAGGCTGAAGCCGCCCCAGTTGTTGTAGGCATTATAGGTGTGTGTACTCAGCTGTAGAAGAATCTTTGTCGCCTTACCGGGTTCAGCAGACCGCACCACAAAGAAGCAGCTACCTTCGGCCGTGCGCGAGTTGCGTTGCGCAAACTTCCCTCCCCCATCGTGCGCGCGCAAGGTGACATGATAGTAACCACTTCGCCACTCAGTTGGGATTTTCAGATTCACCGCTGCGGGCCAGCGACATCCGTGGGAAGACGCGTCCTCCGGCACAGGATATTCACGTCCCGCTATTTCCTTGGAAGTCCAGACCGTTTCCCGCTTCGCTCCGATTCTGGTAATTTCAGCGGAGAACGACGGCGCACTCGTGGAAACATGCAACGCCAATTCTTCACCAGGGGCATAGCTAACCCGTTGCGCGTAACCTTCGACAAACAGCGGTCTCGGTTCCTCGATGGCCAACAGCGTTCCGGGTATTGGCGAGAGTGCCCCAGCCGTGCAGATGGAAGTCACACGAACAAACGAACGGCGAGAGTGATGGCGTGTCATGCGAGAATTTCATTCGGCTACGACGAGATTAGCAAGCGGAAAGACGTTGGTGGATTTGTCGCGACAATACAGCAGGGCTACGCAGAAACCGATGCCAGCGAAGAATTTCAATGGTTTTATTTAACTCGAGTGAGAAGGGTTCTTGCGCCAGCGGACGAGAGAAAGCGATACCGCACAAACAGAACTTGCCACGCTGGGAAAATATGCAGAAACTCGGCCAATGAATTCGACTGGAATGCTAGTCTCAATTCTCTGCGGAAGCGTCAAAGTAGCCTTGGCCACGAAAAGAACGACTCTCGCAGAAAACTATAAATGTTGGAACAATTGAACAATTTCTAACCAAACCGCGCTGAATATTAGAAGAACATTCTGAAGAAGCTCCAAGGCCAAGCGCAGAGACTTCCGTACATCAAGCGCAATGGAAATAGCTGATGGTGACTTAGGAAATGATCTATAGCTAACAACAACCAAGACCAAAAAATGACCTCGACCCACACATGGAAGTTCTTCCGCGCCGGCGGCTTTGACCAAGTCAAACTCGAATCCGGTAGCGACCTCGCCAACCTCGACCAGCTCGACCAGAAGCTCTGGGTCGCGCTCGCCTGCCCCACGCGCGGGCTTGAGTTCGACAACCGCACACTCGATCTGGTTGACATGGACAAGGATGGCCGCGTGCGTGCGCCGGAAGTGATTGCCGCCGCAAAATGGGCGACGAGTATGTTGAAAAATCCCGACGACCTCATCAAAGGTTCGCCGACGCTTTCGCTCGCCGCCATTAACGACGCGACGCCCGAAGGCAAACAGCTTCTCGCCTCCGCCAGGCAGACGTTGGTCAATCTCAACAAGGCCGACGCCACCGCCATTGGCCTCGATGAAATCAGCGACACGGCGAAAATTTTTGCCGCCACCAATTTCAACGGCGACGGCATCATTCCCGCCGACGCCGCCAGCGACGATGTGACCAAAGCCGTGATTGTCAACATCATGGCCTGCCTTGGCATCGAGACTGACCGGAGCGGCAAGCCTGGCATCGGCCAAGCCAAGACTGATTTATTTTTTACCGAAGCGCAGGCGCATTCCGATTGGTGGAAACAGGGTGAGGGCGACAAAAACATTCTGCCACTCGGCGAAGCCACCGCTACCGCATCGGTTGCGGTGAAAGCAGTGAAAGTGAAAGTGGATGACTTCTTTGCGCGCTGTCGCCTGGCTGCGTTTGATGCGCGGGCCATTGTCGCTTTGAACCGTCAGGAATCTGAATATCTCGCGCTCGCGGCGAAAGATTTGACCATCACGTCCGCAGAGATTGCCAGCTTCCCGCTCGCGCAAATTGCCGCTGGCAAAGCGTTGCCGCTTATGGACGGGGTGAATCCTGCTTGGGCCACCCTGATTGCGACATTGCAAGCCGCCGCTGTAAAACCGCTGGTCTCCGACAAGTCATCGTTGACCGAAGCGGATTGGAATTCGTTGCTCGCCAAACTCGCGCCGTTCGAGGCGTGGTCGGCGGGCAAGGTTGGCGCGACGGTGGAAAAACTGGGCTTGAAACGCGTCCGCGAAATTCTCGCCAGCGATGCTAAAGCCAAGATTGACACGCTCATCACCAAGGACAAGGCGCTAGAGCCGGAAGCAAACGCGATTGCTGCCGTGGAAAAATTAGTTCGCTTCAACCGCGACCTGTACACGCTCTGCGTTAATTTCGTCAGCTTCAAAAATTTTTACAGCCGCAAGACTCCGGCAATTTTCCAAGCCGGGCGCTTGTTCCTCGATCAGCGCAGTTGCGACCTGTGCCTCACGGTTGAAGACGCGGGCAAACACGCCACGATGGCTGGCCTGGCTGGGGCGTATCTCGCTTACATTGATTGCGTGCGCAAGGCCACCAACGAGAAATTGAGCATCGTCGCGATTTTCTCGCAAGGCCACGACGACAATTTGATGGTCGGACGCAACGGTGTTTTCTACGATCGCAAAGGCCGCGACTTTGATGCGACGATCACTAAAATCGTTGCCAACCCAATCAGTGTCCGTCAGGCGTTCTGGTCGCCCTACAAAAAATTCGTGCGCATGATCGAGGAGCAGGTGGCCAAGCGCGCCGCTGCCGCCGATGCCGCCGCGACCGCCAACTTGCATGCGACCGCAACTTCCACTGCGAACGCGGGTGCTGTCCAACCCGCTGCGCCCCACAAGATTGACACCGGCACGCTGGCCGCCATCGGTCTGGTGTTAACGACGTTGATGGGTGCGTTGGGAATGATCTTCACCAAAATTCTCGGCTTGCAATGGTGGCAGATTCCGCTGGCGTTTGTCGCCATCCTGCTGGCCATCTCCGTACCGTCGGTGGTCATCGCCTGGCTCAAATTACGGAAACGCAACCTCGGCCCGATTCTTGACGCCAATGGTTGGGCGGTGAACGCCAGCGCCAAGATGAACGTGCCATTCGGCGCGAGCCTCACGCAAATCGCCGTGCTGCCACCCGGCGCGCAACGCGACCTTGCGGATCCATTCGCAGAAAAGAAAAGTCCGTGGCCCAAAATCATCGCCACCATTCTCGTCCTCCTCGCGATCGCTTATGGTTTGTGGTATTTCCGGAAATTGGATAACTACCTATCTCCAAAATTGCAGCCCACATCCATAACCTTTTTTGGCACCAACGCATGGCACTACAAGGCGCCGACGAATTCGGTTCCGACGGTGGTTGCGACTAACCTGCCGCCCACGGCTCCTTAATCATTCTCAAATCCCAAAGCCCGGGCGCGCGCGTCCGGGCTTTTGTGTTTTGTAATTATGGAAAATCCATTCGAGGGCAAACCTTTCAACCCGAACCCGAAATAATATGAAATTCTTGGCTTGGCGCGTCAACGTTGGTTAGCCTTTCCAAAATGTCACCCAACACCACTTGTCGCCTTTTGGTTTTTGGATTGGCGTTTCTCTCCTTTGCCTGCCTGCTCGGTCAACTTTTTGGCCTCTGGACAATGCGTTGGTTCGCCTGCTGGATTCTTCCCCCCGCAACGATCGCGCTGGCGGTGATGGCTTATTTGAATCGCTGTGAACCAGCAGGCGTCGGGAATCCGCACACCTGGGTCGTGCAAGGCGCGATTGGCGGCGTGATTGCAGCGGTGGCTTATGATCTTTTCCGATTGCCGTTCGTTTTGAATGGCGCACCGCTCTTCAAAGTTTTTCCCGCGTTCGGCCGACTCATTCTCGGCGACACGGAACCAGTGTGGTTGGTTCAGTTTCTCGGTTGGGCTTACCATTTTTCCAACGGAGCCGCACTCGGAATCATGTTGCTGGCCGTCATGACCACGGCGCGACCGCGAATCCTATTTGCTGGTGCCGTCGCATGGGCGTTGGTCATCGAAACCATGTTACTTCTCTCGCCTTACGCTAGATTCTTCGGATTGAAGATGGACGCGCACTTCATCGTTTTAACGGCATCAGCGCATCTTGTTTTTGGTTTGATCCTGGGTGCGTGGCTGGTGTGGAAAATGGGCCGCGCGAAAAAAATAATTCCCTTCGTGCGACTGTAGCGGAATCAATTTGTCGAAAGCCCTGTGAAAATTTCGGCGTCTCTCGTAAGCTGTCCGCATGGCGTTAGTGCGAATACTCGTCGATGGCTACAGCCTGCTGCATAGCTGGCCGGAACTTGCTCCCGGCAAGGCTCGCCATTCCGCGATGGCGCGCGAGGAATTAATCCACTACCTGACGCTTTATCGCGACGCCATCGGGACCCCAATCACCATTGTTTTCGACGGCGGCGGCGCTCCGACCGGTACGCCCGCTACTCATTCCACGTCCGAATTGGAAATTCTTTACTCGCGTTCCGGCCAGACTGCGGATGACATTATCGAGCGGGTTGCGCATCGAATGACTTCTTTTGGCGAAGTGCTGGCTGTGACCGATGACAACGCGGAACGGGACACGGTTATTTCGTTGGGCGGCATGGCATCAAGCTGCTTAAGCTTTATTCAAACGGTTGAAAGCACTCTCAAAGAACTGGATCAAAATATCAAAAAACACAATCGCCGGGAGCGAACTCAATTCAAGAAATCACATTCATGACAAAATTTTTCATTCTCTTACTGCTCGTCAGCAGTTTTGCCAGCCAGTCTTTTTGCGGCGAAACTCAGAGCGGCTCTTCAACCAATATTGCGAGGGAGGAAAACCGCTTTCTCTTCGCCGTTGAAACCTCGCTGCCGATGAATCGCATGTCAAAAGCAACCGTGGAAACGGTGCGCGAATTAATTGGGTCGGGCGTCCAAGGCCAGATGCAACCCGGCGATTCGTTCGGAATTTGGACCTTCAATGAACAACTGAACACGGATTTTCCGATGCAGCAGTGGACGGAGGGTGCAGGCGAAAAACTCGCCCAGAGTTCGGTTGATTTTTTAAAGAAAAAGCGTTTTGAAAAAAAAGGAATTCTTCTGACCGCACTCCAATCGTTGGTGCCCGTTGTGAAATCATCCAGAGCCATCACTGTAATTTTAGTTTCCACCGGAACCGAGCCGATGCGTGGCACACCGTTCGATCAAGAAATCAATTCGATTTATTCAGTTTACTCCCGTGAATTGCGCGAGGCGAAACTTCCGTTCGTCACCACTTTGGTTGGTCGCAACGGTCGCTTGGTCGCTTACTCAGTCAACTCTTCGCTCGGCCCAATTAAAATTCCGAATCCACCCATTGCACTGCCGCCAGTAGTCGCGAAACCGGCGACCAATATTTCCACGGGTGTGACAAACTCAATTGCAATAGCGAAACCTGTTGTGCCGAACATCATCATGGTTAAACCGCCCGTGACAAACGCGGCTGAAAAAGTGGAGGTTCCCGTTGCCGTCGTGAAAACAAATGTGACAACTTTCACCTCTGTTCCGGCGGATGGCGTGGCTAACGTTCAGTCGAGTCAAAATCCTGGCGTGACCAATCTTGCGTTAAAATGGGAAACAACGTTTGTGGCAGAAACGAATTCTCAGACCACAACCGCAACCGCGACCAGCCCACCCGTTGAAAAACTTTCAACTCCACAGGATCTTTCTGCAGCGAATCGCACTGAGGATCCATCTGCGCTCAAGCCTCAAGCACAGCCGGTTGCCACACCGTCAGGAGCAAGTTTAACGCAGCCTTCGCAGCAGATTGCCGCAAAGACAATTTCGAAACCCAAACCCTTTCTGATGAGCCTAGTCGTGATTCTACTGGCCATCGTTGCGATTGTTTTTTTCTTGGTTCGCCGCTCGCACCATAAACCACAATCAAGCCTGATCTCGCGATCGATGGAACAACGCAAGAAATGAACCGACTGCTCAGGTTATTTGTAACCAAACAGTTTTCAGGTAGGCGGGTTCTTCGCGGCTGATGGGGAAATCGTGAGGCTGCGGAACGTAATGTTGCTGGGTAATTGTCCTTTTTGCTGATTGCGTCGCGGCTTTAATCATTTCCAAAAACTTTTCGGGTTTGAGGGTCGCTGCGTTGGTTGACGCCAATAAAAGACCTCCCGTTTCCAGAACAGGTATGGCCGCCGAAACGAGTTTGCCGTAATTCTTTTCCGCTTGGAAAACTCCGGTCTCCTTCGACTGCGAAAACGTCGGCGGGTCCAAAATAATCACGTCAAAGCGGCGATCCCTTTTCGCCAATCGCTTGAGCCAATCGAAGGTGTCGCCGTAAATAAAATCGTGTTTGGCTGGATCGATCCCGTTCAAAACGAAATTTCTTTTACCCCATTCCAAATATTTTTTCGAAAGATCGAGACTGGTAACCGTGGCGCCCATCTTCGCTGCGCAAACGGAAAAACCGCAGGTGTAAGCGAAAGCGTTCAGCACTGAAACATTGGAAATTTTTTCGTTCAACAAAAAATCCGGGGCAATGTAGTTCGTGATTAAACGCCGCCGATTCTCTCGCTGATCGAGAAAAATTCCGACCGAATAACCCTCGTTAAAACTGAGTCCGAAGTTCACGCCGTTCTCGCGAATCACGAATTCCTCCGGTGCATTCTCGCCGCAAACCAATTGTGGCGACGCTTCCTTCGTCGAGATACCGCGCACTCGCCGGTTCAAAATTTTGTGATATGCGCCTTGCAAAGAAAATCGCTCAAGCATCGTGCGCACAATTTTGAGTTGCTCTGCATTCAACGACTGCTCCGATTGAGAAAGAAGAAAATCACCCAACCGTTCCACATACCAACCGGGCCAACCGTCGGATGCGCCGTGAATCAGTCGATAGGCATTGATCAATTCTGGATTAATCAAAGCGGTGCGTAATGCGAATCTTGAATCCTCGGCAAAGTTTACGGGCGATTGGAACGTGACGCGCCTTCCCGTTGTCGGGTGGGCAAACGCAATCTCTGCCGCGTGTAAAAAAACTCGCGTCGCAGAGGTTCCGCCGTAAAGCGTATCGCCGAGAATTGGAAACCCATGAGCGGCAGCGTGCGCTCGAATCTGATGCGTTTTTCCAGTGAGTGGATTTGCTTCAACCAAACTCGCGCCCGGCATTCCACCCACAGAGATCCCTGATTTTTTGAAATGAGTTTCAGCGCGCTCACCTCCGGCATGAATCGGGCGGCTGAGATACTTCTCCCCTGCCCTCACCAAAACAGATTCCACTTTCAGCTCGGCGAATAGAACTGTGCGATCGGTCGCTAGAATATATTTTTTTGCAACTTTGTGCGCCGTGAATTGTTGAGTCAGCGAACGATTGGCCACAGCCGTTTTGCCAAAAACAATGACGCCGGAGGTTTCTTTGTCGAGGCGATGGAGAATGGCTAGATTGGCCCAGCGCGGCTCGTGGTTTTTCATCCACTCATAAATACCTTCGCCGGCAAACGGACTGGGCGAATGCGTATTCATCCCCGTTGGTTTATCAATCGCGACCAAGTGTTCGTCTTCGAAAATAATTAAGCTGTGTCGCATTCAGGTGTGCCGTTTTGCGGCGACCAAACCGTGCTAATTCGAAATGTAATAAAGTAAATCGGCGAGATCCTGTGGGGTAAGTCCCGCCTCCAACCCTTCGGGCATCAACGACTGTTCCTGGCTCTGAAGCTTCTTGATTTGGGGCCGCAGGATGACGTTTTCTTTTCCAAAAGCCTGTCGCAGCGTGACGCTCGCGGCCGTTTCGTTGGCGACCAAACCGATGTAGCTTTCACCGTTCGTCGTTTCGATTTCAAAGGCTTTGAAGTTCGGCGCTACTTCGCTATTGGGATCGAGAATGTTCTTCAACAATTTTTCTTTGCCGGAATTCTTCACGGTCACCAGATCCGGCCCAAGGGTATAACCTTCGTTGTCATAGCGGTGGCAGGATGAACAGCGTTCCAGATAAATCGTTTTTCCATGAGCTGAATTGCCCTGGAGATTCAACGCCGGTTGAAGCGCATCGATCACATCCTGGCGCTTGCTGGCGGCGGCCGAAAACAATTTCCCCGCACGCTGGCGCAGAGCCAGATCGCCATGCGCTTTCAAAAATTTAATCTGCGCCGTGGTCAAATCCGAAGAGTGAATCGCGCCCTGCTCGATTGAATCAAGCAGTGAGGTCGCGCGCTCCGGTCGGGCCAACAGGGCGGACAGGGTTTCACTGCGCAAACGCGGCGTGAATGTATTCCAATTTTTTATCAACGCAGGGCCAACCTCCGCGTTATTGAAATGGGCCAGCGAAGAAATCGCAGCAAGTTGAACGGCTTGCGGTTGGTCTTGATGAAGCAAACCAAGCAGCGTGCCTTTCGAGTCTGCATAGCCATTCATGGCGAGAAGTTGGATGGCGTTAACGCGCGACGCTTCATCGCTCTTACTGCTGGCCGCCACTTCACCGGCTTGCGCGAAAAACTTTTTGATGTCACCCACTTTTGCGAGCGAACTTCCAGCGCGTTGCAAGCCTTCGCCGAGTGCGCGAACCAGTGTGAACGAAAGTGCGCGGTTCTGGGTGGTGTTTAGAAATTCCAGAACATGAGCCACTTCTTTGGCGTCATTCTTTGCACCGATCAACAGGACAAGTTGTTTCAAAAATTCTCCACCGTCCTTGATCGTGTCTGATTTGCCGACGACAGCCAAATCGTGGAACATTTCTCCAGCGCCCTCGGCGAGCGAGGACAAAACCGCCGCCTGCACCCAGGAATCCGCGATGTCTTTTTTGATGATTTGTTCGAGAATTGGAACTTTATTTTCATTCTTCGCTTCACCGACTGTGAACGCGAGTTGGAAGCGAACGCTGATCGCAGGATCGTTGGCCAGTTCTTTGTATTGCGCCCACAGCTTTGGCGAGGAATTGGAAATGCGCAGAAACGGCTCCGACAATTTGATCGCATGTTCGCGCACGGTGGCATCGGAATCTTTGAACGCAGTGAGCAAATCATCTTCGCCGAGCCTGCCCAAGCCTTGAAGACTATGCAGCGCGTGCAGACGTCCGAGCGGTGACTTCGAATTCCGGGCGAACTTTTTCAGCGGCGCAATGCTCGATTTCTCCTGGCGCTGGAAGAGCAGACGCGCTGCGGTGTCGCGATGCCAGCCGTTGGGATGTTCGAGCGTTGCGATCAATTCTTTGGTGGAGGCCTGCGCGAGTCGCGGCAGTTTGGGCTGTTTGAAATTATCAGGAACGACGCGGTAGATGCGCCCACGATCGTTTCCACTGTTTAAATCCAAATGCTTCTTGATTTGTTCCGGCAACGACCACGGGTGCTCGATGACTTCGCGATACATGTCGATCACGTACAAAGTTCCGTCGGGCGCGTTGGCAAATTGCACGGGACGAAACCACGTGTCTTTTGAGGCGAGAAATTCAGATTTCTGTTCGTCATCGGGACGTTGCGCTTTCAGAGCGATACCCTCTGCGTAAACTTTTTTCCGGTGAACCAGATTGCCACCCGCATCGCCCGTGAACGCGTTGTCGCGAAAATCTTCTGGAAACGCGTTCCCTCGATAAACGGTTATTCCAGTCGCACCGGTGAAATAACCGGCGGAACGCCCGCCACCCTCAACCATGCCGGGCGAAACACCCGAGACGCGCCATTTGGTGCGAATGACCCGCCACGGTTCTTCCGGGCTGATGCGATAAACCTCCGCGGCTCCACCATCGACCGCAATGGAAACCAGATTGCGCGGCATGGCGAACAAGGGATTACGGTCGGCATAATAACCGTCATACATGAAAGCCATGATGTGGTCGCTGTTGCTGCAAACAAATTTGCGCCCGCGACTGTCAAAACTCATTCCGTATTGTCCGCCGCCACTTTCGGGACGCATTTTCAACGTCTTGGGATCAAAGGAAAAATTACGGCTGTTCAAATCCAGCGGCACTTCAGACGGAACGGCGACGTTGGTCACAATCCCGCCGTTGGGCGCAGTGGAACCGTGAATGCGATTATCCATGCCCCAATTAAAACTGTTGAAGAGCGCTTGCACATTCAAGCGATCTTTCCCGTTGCCAAACCCGGTGAAAACGACTTTGCGCACATCCGCTTTGTTATCGCCGTTCGTGTCTTTGAAAAAAATAATATCTGGAGTCGAAGCCACGAAGATTCCGCCGTCGTAACAGATCACGCTGGTTGGCCAGGGGAGATTTTCCGCATACACCGTCGCCTTGTCGAAATGCCCGTCGCCGTTCGTATCTTCCAAGAGGCGAATCCGTCCAAGATGCTCGTCGCGCCTCTCGGAATAATCACCCATCTCGACGACAAACATGCGTCCATTTTCATCAAATGAAATGGCGATGGGATCTTTTACCAAAGGTTCCGCTGCGACGAGTTCTACTCTGAATCCCTTTTTAACCTGGATGGATTTCACCGAATCTTTTGGATCAACGGCGGGGAAGCGGGGCAAATCTTTTCCGGCGTTCAACTCGGGCGGAACTGCATTCCCGAGAGAAGCGACGAGAAGGGACGCCGAAACAACAAAACGAAAAAGCATCCACAAACCAAGCCAGCGAAGTGGGTTAACTTCAAGAAATTTTTGCGCGGCAGAGAAATGATCGATTCGTGAAGCCGACGAAGTTTCCCGGCGGAATTCGCGAACTACATCGGGCTGTATTCGGAAACGCTCCGCCACTCGGGCATGCCTTCCTGCCAATAAGAAACGGTTGCGCCGATGGACCCCAGTTGGATCATTTGCAAAATCTGTCGCGAGGTGAACGGGCCGAGTTGGCTACCATTTTCGTATAAATAAATCGTCGCATTTTCAGCGGTGACGGGTGCAGGACGTAGATTCACATAAACCGGTTGCAAGGCATCGCTGTCGTCATCCAATTCCAGCGTGAACTTGTAGCGGTGCGGCAAAAATTTCCAGATCGCAATCAATCCTGCGCCAACGATTGTGCCACCGACATGCGCTGTGAATGCGACTTCGCCACTGGCATTGTTCAACGCGGCCAAAACCAGATCGATCAAGAACCAAAAGGAAATGACGAGCCAGGCAGCAAGAGCAAATTCGCCGGTGTAGAAGCGGAACATGAACCAAAAGAAATAACGGAAGTTTATTTTCGTCTTGGCGAAAACAAGGGCGAATCCGCCGATACAACCCGAAATTGCTCCGGACGCGCCGACCAATGGGAAGGATGATTCCTTACCGCCGGGTACAAAAATCAAATAGGTCACCGTCGCCACCAGTCCCGTGAAGAAATAAAAAATGCTGAATTGCCAACGCCCAATCAAATCTTCAAGACACGAACCGAAGAGAAAAAGGTAAATCATGTTGCCGATTAGATGGAAGAAATCGGCATGAACAAAGAGTGACGTGAGATAGGTCCACCAGACCTTTTGATCAGGAATCAAACCTAAATTCATTGTCAGCCATTCCCGCTGTGCCACGTCGCCATCGAGGTTATTGAAGAAGAACACCAATGACACCAGATACAAAAGGACATTGATCCCCATCAACGTGAACGTGACCACAGGATAACGGCGTGAATTGTATTCCACGCCTACAGGAATAATCATAATTGCAGATGTGTTTGGTTGATGACTTTTTAGAACAAATACGAGCGCAGGTGTAAAGCTAAAAGCCGGGCAGATTTTGATGGTGACCAACTTTTTAAAAAAAGCCGCTTGATTTGCTGTCGTCGGATTTTAGTTTCTCGGCATGTCTGAAACGCTGACGGTTTTATCAAATTCAATTTCCGCTCCAAACACCCCGAAAACTCCCTCATCCGGTCAGAGCAGTCGCGACATGCTCGCATCCACCGACAAGTTTGTTCATCGCCACATCGGACCGAACGCGGCTGAAACGCGGGCAATGCTCAAAATTCTTGGCTTCGATTCCATCGATGCGCTCACGGACGCGGCGGTTCCAAAACAAATCCGGCTTGGCAAACCGTTAAATCTTCCCGCCGCGCAGACCGAGCCTGAAGCGTTGCGCGATCTGAAATCGGTAGCGTCGCAGAATCAAGTCTTCCGCTCCTTCATCGGCATGGGCTACTCCGATTGCATCACACCGCCGGTGATTCAGCGAAATGTGTTGGAGAATCCCGGCTGGTACACCCAATACACGCCCTACCAAGCCGAGATTTCCCAGGGCCGTCTTGAGGCGTTGTTGAATTTTCAAACGATGATAGTGGAACTCACCGCGTTGGACATCGCCAATGCCTCGCTGCTCGATGAAGCCACAGCCTGTGCTGAGGCCATGCACTTGTGCCACGCCATGAAGGACGATCGGAATGTTTTCTTCGTTTCCTCAAACTGCCATCCGCAAAACATCGAAGTCGTCCAGACCCGCGCCAAAGCGCTGGGCATTGAAGTCGCCGTGGGCGATCACACCACGTTTGCGTTCAACGAAAAAGTCTTCGGCACGCTCGTGCAGTATCCGGACACGTTTGGCGCGATTCATGACTACGCTGGGTTCGCCGAGAAAGCGCATGCGGCTGGAGCGATGGTTGCCGTTGCGACGGACTTGCTCGCGCTTACACTCATCAAGCCGCCGGGCGAATTCGGCGCGGACATCGCGGTTGGCAGTGCGCAACGTTTCGGCGTGCCGCTGGGTTACGGCGGACCGCACGCCGCCTTCTTCGCCACGCGCGATGAATTCAAGCGCCAGATGCCCGGCCGTATCGTGGGCGTTTCAAAAGATGCGCGCGGCAAGCCCGCCATGCGTCTCGCGCTCGGCACGCGCGAGCAACACATTCGCCGCGAGAAAGCGACCAGCAACATCTGCACGGCGCAAGCACTCCTCGCCAACATGGCCTCGCTCTATGCCTGTTATCATGGCGCGGAAGGATTGGGGAAAATCGCGGATCGAATTCTTATTCTCACAGCTGCTCTCTATGTCGGTTTGAAGAGGCTTGGCTACGAAATTCAGACAAGCATTTTCTTCGATACTTTGAAAATTGGCCTCGGCGCGAAGCGTAGTGCGGACGTTGTGAAAATCGCCGAGGACCATAAATTTAATTTCCGCACTATTGACGCGAACACTCTCGGTATCTCGTTTGATGAGACAACTTCGGCGAAAGATGTGATGGAGATTTTGGCCGTGTTTAACGACGACAAGTCCCCCAATTTTTCATGGGAAGAATTAGCCGATGACACTTTTGTAAATTTCCCCCCAGAGAATGCTGCCTCTGAAGTCCGCAAAACTTTGATGGTTCGTAATTCAAAATATCTTCAACACAAGGTTTTCAATTCGTATCACTCCGAGACCGAGATGCTGCGCTACATCAAGCGCCTCGAATCGCGCGACCTCTCGCTCACCGCTTCGATGATTCCGCTCGGCTCATGCACCATGAAGCTCAACGCCGCCGCCGAGATGTTCCCTGTGTCGTGGCCCGAGTTCGCGAAGATTCATCCGTTCGCGCCCATCAAACAGACGCGCGGTTATCAAAAAATGTTTGAGCAACTCGAAACCTGGCTCGCCGAAATCACCGGGTTCGCCGGTATTTCGCTCCAACCCAACGCCGGTTCGCAGGGCGAATACGCCGGGCTGCTCGTCATCCGCGCCTATCACGAATCGCGCAATGAGTCCCATCGGACGGTATGTTTAATCCCATCGTCCGCCCACGGAACAAATCCAGCGAGCGCAGTGATGGCGGGAATGCGCGTCGTATCCGTCGCATGTGACGAACGCGGAAACATAGATGTGGCGGACCTCAAGACCAAGGCGGAAGCTCATAAAGACACGCTGGCGTGCCTCATGATCACCTATCCGAGCACGCACGGTGTATTCGAGGAAACCATCCGCGAGATTTGTGAAATCATCCACGCGCACGGCGGCCAAGTTTACATGGACGGCGCGAACATGAACGCGCAAGTCGGCCTCACCTCGCCCGGCTTCATCGGCGCGGACGTCTGCCATTTGAATCTGCACAAGACCTTTTGCATCCCGCACGGCGGTGGCGGCCCGGGCGTCGGACCGATTGGCGTGGCGACGCATTTGGTTCAATTCCTCCCGAGCCACGGCGTGGTTGATCCGACGGTAGGGCGCGTCACTCCGTGCGCGCCGTCAGGAGATATTGAAAAGAGCGGCGCGCACGGAGTGACGCGCCCTACCAACGCCATCGGCGCCGTCAGCGCCGCGCCGTGGGGCAGCGCGAGCATCCTCACCATCTCGTGGATGTATATCGCCATGATGGGCGCGGACGGACTCACCGAAGCCACGAAGTTCGCCATCCTCAACGCGAATTACATTTCCAAGCGGCTCGAAAAACATTTCCCCACGCTCTACCGCAGCAATGGCCTCGTCGCACATGAATGCATCCTCGACCTCCGCGCATTTAAGAGCACAACCGCCGAGGACGTTGCCAAGCGCCTGATGGATTATGGCTTTCACGCGCCGACGCTCTCGTGGCCCGTCGCCGGCACGCTCATGGTCGAACCCACCGAAAGCGAATCCCAATACGAACTCGACCGTTTCTGCGACGCGATGATCTCCATCCACGCCGAGATGACCGCCGTGGAAAACGGTTCAGCCGACGCGAAGAATAATCTCCTCAAGAACGCGCCGCACACCGCCGACCAGATCGCCAGCGACGCGTGGAATCGTCCCTACAGCCGCGAAGCTGCGGCATTCCCGGCCAAGAGCCTGCACGACTACAAATTCTGGCCGCCCGTCGCCCGCGTGGACAACGTCTTCGGCGACCGCAACCCGGTCTGCTCCTGCGTGGGGATGGAGAATTTTTCTTAACCACGGATGGACACCGATAAACACAGATTCGGAGGGACGAGTTAAACGAGTCCCAAATTTCTGACGCGAATTCCACGAATTCACGCGAATTGAAATGCCCCAACGGGGCTACAGAAATTAGCCCAGCAACGGAGCGCAGCGACCACACTGAGTAATCGTCCACCAAAAAAAATTCCGCCCTGAAAGGGTGGAAGGCATTACTTTCCCGATTTTCTCCGATTGTGGTCTTCGCATAACATCTGACAATTTTCCAGCAGGGTTTTCCCGCCCTTATGCCATGGCGTAATGTGGTCGGCTTCCATTTCTCCAAGTTCCCAACGCTTTTTCTTTGTGCATTTCGGGCAGATGCCATTTTGTTTTTCGTAAGCCTTTTGCTTGTCCTTTGGCGCGAACGTGCGGAGGGAGAGATATTTTTCGTCGCGCGTCATAATGTAGCGATAAATCCCTTTTTGATTGGTCACTTCCTCGTCGTCTATCAGCTTCACCGTCTCCGCCTCAATTTTCTTCGGGTCAAACTTTTTGTCCTTAAACTCATTGTAGAGCACACCCCATGGAACACCCCGCATGATATTCTTACGCTTTGTCGTGAACTTTGCTGCCACCCAATCAATCACCGCTTGATAATACTCCCAAAGCTCCTTGGCACTTTTATCGTCCTGATGTTTGCCCATGTATTTCTCAATGATGTCCGTGTTCCCGTTCGCTTTGGAAATCCAATCAATGACTGTCTCCAAGTAATCCTGCCGAATCGGCGAGCCATCTAGATAGTCTTGCCCGATTTGAAACGCAGCGCAGCCCGTCTTGCTAAAAAACCGTTTCGCGTCGGAAACCCATGAGCCGGCATAGACGGCGTTCCGCAATTCCTGCTCCGTCAGTTTTTCGCCCGCGATATTGATCGTCCTGAACCAATCCAACCGCTCGCTGTCCGTGCCGGTGCATTGATAAATCATGAGCTTGTAGCCAAGGATTTTTTCCCGCACGTCGTCTGGCAGATTGTGGACATACAAATTTTGATACGAAAAAACGCCTGTCACATACTGGCAAATTGAAATCGTCCGCTGCTGTCCGTCAATCACCTCAAAACCGCCGGTCGGCCGCACCGCCCAATACATCACGTTCAGCGGAAAGTTTTTGGTGACAGTGTTGATGACAGCGTCGCGTTGCTTGTCTTTGTAGATGAATTCCCGCTGATACGGCGGACGCACATCCAGCTTGCCGCCGAATGCGACAACGCCACCTTCCGCGTTGTCTTCGTAGCCGTCAGCCAATTCACGAACAGTTATTTCTTTGAGTTCAATCTTCATGCCAATGGTCTTTTGTTTCTGATGAGAATGCGTTTATAAATTTTCTTTCTGTTGATGAAAATCGCCCCAATCAAGGAATAGCCGTCAGGTGCATAGGAACCAAGGTTTCCCAAAATCTCAAATTGATCAGGATTATATTTGTTTAGGAACGTAATAGGAACACCCATGGGGCCAGCATAATCCATTGGAATCTCAGCCGTCTGACTCACTTCAATTGCATCGTAGTTATCGTATTTGGGATATTCTTTGGGGTTGTATTTCTTGAATAAAATTAACTCTTCATGGCGTTTTCGAATGTCCAGGTTGGTGAACCATTGCACGCCCGAAACGCGTATCATCCCCTCCCTGTGGTCGGCGTCAGAGGCATAATCAACGTAGTGGCGATTTATGAAGTGCGCGCAGTTGCGGTTAAAGCCATATCCCAGCCACAGTTTGTTTTCCTTAATCAGCTTGAAGATTTCCTTGTAGGTTACCGCGTTCTGATGGCCGATGATGATGAATTTTTTACCGTATTCAACGAGGTGGGCGACATACTCCCGAAACAAGGAGAACGGCGGATTAGTCACCACGATGTCTGACTTCTTCAACAGCTCGACACATTCCGCGCTGCGGAAATCTCCATTGCCCTTAAAGTGCTTAATGCCGATTTCTTCGAGGTCGGGAATATTGTTCCCGTTTTTGTCGCCGTCATATTCCAAATAGACCGCTTTTTCTGAATCGTTTTGGCTGAAGAAATCGGCGTTTTGATTTTTGTAGCAGGTGGCGATCAGTTTTTTAAGCCGCAACTGCTCAAAATTGTAAGAAAAGAAGTGGAAAAAATTACTGACGCACGGATCGTCGCAGTTGCAGAGAACGACTTTGCCTTTCAAATGCAATTTGTAATTTTTGAGTTCCTTTTCGATGTCGGGGAGCTGCGTGTAAAACTCATCCTTTTTTGCAGACTTTGCCTTTTGTAAAAATGAATTTGAACTTTTGTTTGTCATGTTTCCGCTGCGAGCGGGCGGAAACGGGAAATCTAAAAAAGAAGAGGCGCGGACTTAACACGCCTTGGTCCGAGGCACCGCGAAGCGCCTATTACACGAAGCGCGCCAAGCCGCGCCCATTTGGGCGCGCTCGGTCGGATCGTGTAATGGGCTTGGAAAATTCGCGGTTTTCGGACCAGCCCGTAGCCGTAGCTACGCAAAGTTGTAGGTTATATTATCTGGTCATTGTGTTTTTTTCACGGACATGGGAGAGAGTAACGAAGCGAGCGGCGAATGCAAAGCGATGAGTTGCACATTCGTCTCGTCTCCTCACCCCGGCCCTCTCCTCGTCCGACGAGGAGAGGGAGAATTATTTTGTGGGATGTTCACCCAGGGTAGCTCTTACGTTGTGCGAGCAACCCTGGGCTAATTTCCGTAGCGCCTTCAGCGCATTTGATTTGAATCCGTGTCCATCAGTGTCCATCTGGGTTGATTTCTCCCGTCTGCTTATCCGGCCTTCAACTGCTTCTTCTCCCGGCTCTCGGCGATGGGCAGGTTTTCCGGCATCGTGCCGCCAAGTTCGTGAATCGTGCGGCGGACTTTCTGTCAGGTAATTCTTCGGGTTGCCTTTGCCGGACGAACCGTTGAATTCAATCAAGCTCGTCGAGCGCCTTGGCCAGTTCAGTCGCGCCAGCCGTGCCCGCGATGTAATGGCCGACGACGCTGCGAAATCCGTGCGCTTTCACCGGCGACATTTTTTTCAGCACATCCTGAATCATCGTCCGGCCAATCGCGACGAAGGTGTTGCCGTTGTAGAAGCAGAACGGAGCGAGTTTGTGGCACTGGCGGCAGATGTCCAAAGTCTCGCGCAAGGTGAGTTCGCGGGCGCGGGAGGTTTCCCAAAGTTTTTGCGTCGCCGCGTAACCGTCGGAGGTGGGTTTATGAAGCGCGTTCTTCTCTTTGCACAAGCCGGCGTTGATGGCCACCACGGTTTCCCACGGCCAGTCTTGCAGCCAGCGCCGCTTCATTTTGCCCGCGCGGATTTGCGGCGAAGGTTAGCCTTGATCTTGGAGATGGTGGAGACGCCTTCGCTTTTCAGATAGCCGCGTCCGGTCTTGGCAAACAGCGGCTCGGCTACAAAACGATCCTGAATGCGGAGAGCTTCGCGCATCGCCATCTGAAGATTTTTCTGCACTTGGGTGGCCGTTGCCATGGGCAGAACTTACCGTCCGAAGCGTGACCGGTCAATACCGACGCAAGTAACTTTGGTCACAGCGGCAGTTGAATCTCCGTCAGATAATTCTTTGGGTTGCACTTGAAGATCAGAGGCCCGGGCCTTTGACGTAAACTTCGCGCGTCGAGAGGGGAGCGTGAGGCCGCGCCCCCCCCGGCAAGATGCGCACGCTGACGCCGTCCACGGCAACTTCCCGGCGGAAAAGAAAGCACGGCTCGAAGCCCTTGTCGTCCTCGCGATATTCGCCGTCGCAGTAGAGGCAGCGGGGCTGGTTTGACAAGCAGCACGGCGGTTTGACCTTGAATTCGTATTGGCACTATCCTCGCGGCAATGGCTCACAAAAATTTCGAGGCAACGGCGATCCGGCTCCATGAATCCGATGACGTGGCGGTGCTGAAACAGCCCGTGCAGCCCGGCGACACGATTTCCAATGGCGCACTCGAAATCCACATCGCTCAAAAAATCGGGCCGGGACACAAGCTCGCGCTGCACAAGATTGCGGATGGCGCTCCAGTGAGGAAATACGGTCAGATCATCGGCTTTGCCCAGGGCCGCATCGCCGCAGGCGAGCATGTCCACACCCACAATCTGGGATTGCGATCCTTCAAGCGCGATCATGAGTTCTGCACGGAAGTCAGGCCGGTTGACTATTTTCCGATGGAGCAGATTCGGACGTTCCATGGCTACGCCCGTCCGGGCGGAAGAGTCGGGACGCGCAATTACGTCGCCGTGATTTCCAGCGTGAACTGCTCCGCCTCGGTGGCGCATTACGTGCGCGACCGGTTTCGCACCCCGGAGTTCGAGCGAGATTTTCCCAACGTGGATGGGGTGGTGGCTTTCACGCACAAGGGCGGTTGCGCGATGGACACGGGCGAACCCCAGCAGGTCTTGCAGCGCGTGCTCGCCGGCATCGCCCGGCATCCGAACATCTCCGGCTACGTGATGATCGGCCTGGGGTGCGAGGTGAATCAGGTGGCGGCGATTCGAAAGGCGCACTCACTGGATCAGACGCAGCCGGGCGAAAGCGCGCCAATCTTCATGAACATTCAAACCTCGGGCGGCGTGCGCAAGACGGTCGAGGCGGGAGTGGCGGCGGTGACCGGGTTGCTGCCGGCGGCCAACGCGCTGCGGCGCACGTTGCAACCGGTCAGCAAGCTGATCCTGGCCGAGAATTGCGGCGGCTCGGACGGCAACAGTGGTATCACGGCGAATCCAGCTTTGGGCGTGGCTTCCGATGAATTGATCCGGCACGGCGGCACCTCGGTCCTGGCGGAAACGCCGGAGATTTACGGCGCGGAGCATTTGCTCACGCGGCGCGCGGTGACACGCGAAGTGGCGGTGAAACTTTTGGACCGGATTCGTTGGTGGGAAAATCACGCGCGCCAGCACAACTCTTCGATCAACAACAACCCCAGCCACGGCAACAAGGAAGGCGGATTGACCAACATCATCGAGAAGAGCCTCGGTGCCGTGGCCAAGGGCGGGCAGTCGCCACTGGCGGCGGTGTATCAATATGCCGAGGCGATCACCACGCCGGGATTTTGCTTCATGGACACGCCCGGATACGATCCGGTGAGCATGACGGGGTTGGTCGCTGGCGGTTGTAACATAGGTGTATTCACCACGGGACGCGGCAGCGTCTATGGCTGCAAACCCGCACCGTGCATCAAAGTTGCCACGAACACAGCGCTCTACAACTGGATGGCCGAGGACATGGATCTCAACGCTGGCACGATCCTGGATGGGACGGAAACCGTCGCGCAGGTCGGGCGAAGAATCTTTGAGAAGATCATCGCCGTGGCGAACGGCGAGAAAACCAAGAGTGAACTGGCGGGTATCGGCGATGAGGAGTTCGCGCCCTGGCATTTGGGTCCGGTATTTTGAGGGAGGAAAACCCACGCCAGGATCTTTTGGCGCGACGATGGATTTAGCCTTATATTCCGTCGGAAATGATTTAATCGATGCAGGCGGGCTGAAAACGGATTCCTCACGCAAACAATTGGATATTGAATTGGATATTGCCTTTTCGATTAACTTTTAACTCGCTGTTGTCTCACGGAGTTGCGCTTCGTGTTCGCATCAACTACTCAATATTTAAAAGTGGTATCCACGCCCGCGATCACGCATGATGCGCTGCCTGACCTCGTGGAGTTCAGATTCGTTTTACCGTTTATCTATTTATGTCATTTCGCGCCCTTGGCCTCGAAGCCAACATTCTCAAAGCCGTCCAGGAAGCCGGTTACACTGAGCCAACTCCCATTCAGGCAGCGGCCATTCCTCAGATTTTACTGGGTCACGATTTGATCGGCATTGCCCAAACCGGCACGGGCAAAACGGCCGCGTTTGTGTTGCCTATTCTGGCGAAACTCTCTGGAACGATTAATCCCAACAGCCGCCATAATATTCGTTGCCTCGTCCTTGCGCCCACGCGTGAACTCGTCGTGCAGATCGAAGAAAATGTTCGCGCCTACTCCAAACATCTTCCGTTGCGCATGGCGACCGTTTATGGCGGCGTGAGTGAACGCCCGCAAATTCAGGCGCTGCGCAATGGGGTGGATATTGTGGTCGCCACACCGGGACGTTTGCTCGATCTGATGCAGCAGCGGCAATGCGATTTTTCCAATCTTTCGTTCCTCGTTCTCGACGAAGCGGATCGCATGCTCGACATGGGCTTCCTGCCTTCCATCCGGCAAATTGTAAAAGCGCTTCCACAGAAACGCCAAACGCTTTTGTTTTCGGCGACGCTCTCCAAAGAAATCGAATCACTGACGCACGAATTTCAACGCACGCCCAAAACCGTCCAGATCGGACGGCGCGCCAATCCGGCCGAGACCGTCACGCAGCTTATTTACGAAGTTCCCAAGCACCTGAAACCGGCGCTGATCATTCATCTTTTGAAGGAGCCGAAGATGAATATGGTCCTGGTTTTCTCACGCATGAAACACAGTGCGGATCGGATCGCACGCAGCTTGGAAAACAGTGGCATCAAAACCGCGACGCTGCATTCCAACCGTTCGCAAAATCAGCGGCTGCGCGCGTTGAAAGATTTCAAATCCGGCGCGGTGCGGGTGCTGGTCGCCACAGACATCGCGGCGCGCGGGATCGACGTGGACGGCATTTCTCACGTGGTCAATTACGATTTTCCGATGCACGCAGAAGATTACGTTCATCGCATTGGCCGAACCGGTCGCGCGCAAGCGGTCGGTGACGCCATCAGTTTTGTCACGCCGGAAGATCATGGAACACTTCGCTCGCTCGAGCGGTTTATCGGTCGCGGCATCATTCGTAAACGGGCGGAAGGTTTTAATTACAATGTGGCTGTGCCCGCCTTCGACACATCTGGCGACCGGGAACGCCGTCCACAAGGAGCACCCCGCCAGAATCGCGGTCACTCGTCACCCTCTGGAAATCGCGCTGGAGGCAATCAAGGTGGCAGAGGCGGACAAAGTTCTCGCAGCAGCAGCGGAGGCAATTGGCGTCCGCGCTAAACCGGGATCAATGAAGCATCGGCAACGGATTCGGTTGGCGAATCAGTTCCGCATCCAGATCGAGATAAAAATCTAAACGCCGACTCGCTTCGGCATCGTCGATTTCGCGCGCCATCAAAATGTAGGTGGCGTAATGATTTCCCTCCGACTCGACGAGGCTTGCGTAAAACTGCGCCAGTTCCGGGTCAACCGTCGGAAGCGCGTTCGCCAGCATCTGAAATTTCTCGCAACTGCGCCCTTCAATCAGCGCAAAGACCACAAGATGATCAATCGCCTGCACCCGTTGCCCTTTGCGAATCGAGCGCATCATCGCCGTGATCCACGGACTCGGATGCGGTTGGCCAAATGGAATGCCGCGTCGTTTCAATATTTCGAGCACGAGCTGAAAATGTTGCAATTCCTCAATGGCAATCGCGTTGAGTTCTTCGACGCGATGATAAAGGTCGCGATATTTTTCGAGATTGAGCGCGCTGGTGGCGGCTTTGCGTTCGAGGTGCGCGTGATCCACGAGAACAGAGGGAATATTCGACAACACTTTAGGCAGCCAATCCGTCGGAATTTTTTCACGTAACATCAACATAAGTTTGTGCGGAAGGTTTTACCGCCAATCCAATTCATCTCCCACAAAGTAGATTCCTGGCTTCCACGCAATGACGGTTCCATTCGTTGGACTGGACAACGCCGATCGTCCTACGATCAGAAACGGATAGTGGCTCGCCTTTTGTCTTGGTTGGCAAAATATTTGAACATGGGGCACCAAGCCACCCCGAATGATGACGCCCATACCTTCGCGGTAGATTTTGAGATTTTGGAGTCCTGTGGGGAAATTGGTTCCGTGGTAACCGACAAACGGATTGCCGTCGTGATCCACGCGATAGCCGGCTCCAGATAAATCTTCAGCAATTCGGTTTGTCGCCCATTGCTGTAACTCCACTGGATCAATGTTTCTTTTTACCTGCCATTCAAGGCTCTTCAAACTTAACCACGGCATTAACGGGGAACGGAAACCAATTATCACCAGCACGAAGCACCAGAGACAAACCGCGAGAATTATTTTTTTCCGTGGTGCTTTCATTACCTGAACCTAGACCTGCGTTTTCCTAGTGTCCAGCCACAGATTTAATTCGCTCAGATTAGCCTTATTCGTGGACTAACTTTTCGAATGTAGCCTTGCGAAATTTCCCGCAGCAGCTTTGGATAACGGCATGTTCCAATATGTTTCTCTCTCGAAAGATAAATCGTGGCAACCCGGTCCTTACGAAGGCGTCGAGCTTCTCGTTCTCCACAAATCGGAAACCACCGGCGGCGTGACCGTGCTGCGCAAATTCAAAGCCGGCACAACCGTTCCCGCGCACATCCATCCGCAGGCCAACGAATCAGCCTACATTCTCTCCGGCGAATGGGAGGAATCGGGCGTGATTTACGCCGCTGGAACTTTTTTCTTCGCGCCCAAGGGCGAACAGCACGGGCCGCATTTCGCTAAAACCGAAGTCATCAGCCTCACCAGCTTTGATGGGCCGCTCACGATCGTTTGAGGCATGAAGTCGAAAAGCCAAATCGTAGTTGCGCTCGTGACGGCACCCGACTTGAAAGCGGCGCGGAAACTTTCGCAAATCATTCTGCGCGCGCGATTGGCGGCCTGCGCAAATCTGGTTCCGCGAATCGAATCTCATTACTGGTGGAAAGGCAAACTGGAGCGCAGCGGAGAAGTCTTGATGATTCTGAAAACCACTTCGAATCTGATTCCACGACTGGAGAAATGCGTTTTAGAAAATCATCCCTACGACACGCCGGAGTTCCTGGTTCTGCCGATCCACTGCGGCAGTAAAAAATATTTGGATTGGGTCAAAGAATCCGTTCAGCCACTGTAATTCGATGCCTGATCCCATTTGGTTTCAGAATTATGATCCGCTGAACAATGCGGTGCTTTCCACTTTAGTCGCAGCGATTCCAATCGTCGTTTTGCTCGGCCTGATCGCCTGTTTCAAAGTCAGGATTCATCTGGCCGCGCTGCTCGGTTTGCTCTGCGCCGTGCTGATCGCGTGGGGAGTGTACGGCATGCCGGCAAAATCCACTCTGGCCAGCGCCCTCTTCGGCGGAGCTTATGGTCTGTTTCCGATCGGCTGGATTATTCTCAACCTGATTTTCTTTTATCAACTCACCGTCAACAAGGGATTGTTCGATATTTTGCGCGGACATCTTGCGATCATCGCGCCCGACCCGCGCATTCAGGTCATCCTCGTCGCGTTTTCCTTTGGCGCATTTTTTGAAGGAGCGGCTGGATTCGGCACACCCGTCGCCGTGAGCGCCGCGATTCTCATGCAACTTGGATTCGAACCGCTTTCTGCCTGCGGCCTTTCGTTGATTGCCAATACCGCACCCGTGGCTTTCGGCGCGCTCGGCACGCCGATCCTTGCGCTGAGCAAAGTCACGGGGATTGATGAGGTTCTCCTCTCGCAAATGGTCGGACGACAACTTCCGTTTTTCTCGCTGCTCGTTCCATTCTGGGTGGTCTGGGCGATGGTGGGATTTCGCGGCATGCTCGAAGTTTGGCCTGCGGCGCTCGTTGCGGGAATCTCGTTTGCGGTGCCGCAGTTTCTCGTCGCAAATTATCACGGCCCGTGGTTGGTGGACATCGTGGCTGCGGTCGCGTCGATGGCCGCCGTGATGTTGCTGCTACGATTCTGGCGACCCAAAACCATTTGGAAACTGGAGAAACCGGTTGAGCCATCGCTTGGAGCGGAGATAAAGCATTTTTCTTCCGCCAGGATTCGTCAGGCGTGGACACCGTGGATTTTGCTCAGCCTCTTTGTTTTTCTGTGGGGAATTCCTGCTTTCAAAACCACCGTCAACAAAATTTCCGCTCCAATAATTGCAGTGAGCAAACTCGACAAAATTGTCGCGCGCAGTTTTCCGGTCGCACCCAAACCGACTGCGGAAAATCCAGCTAAACCGGAGGAAGCCGTTTTCATTTTCAATTGGCTTTCTGCAACCGGCACCGGAATTTTTTGCGCCGCAATTTGCTTCGGGTTAATCGCAAAATACTCATTGCGACAAATGTTTTCCATTTATAGCCGAACTCTAGCGAAAGTGCGATTTTCGCTGCTCACCATCGCCGCGATGCTTGGGTTGGGTTACGTTACAAAATATTCCGGCGCGGATGCCACTCTCGGTTTGGCGCTGGCGAAGACCGGACAATTTTATCCATTTTTTGGCACGTTGCTCGGTTGGTTGGGCGTGGCGTTAACCGGGTCGGATACGGCATCGAATGTTCTCTTCGGCAGCTTGCAAACCATCACGGCAAAACAAACCGGAGTCAGCCCGATTTTGATGGCTGCTGCGAATAGTTCCGGCGGTGTCATGGGCAAAATGGTGGACGCGCAAAGCATCGTCGTGGCGAGCACGGCGACGAATTGGTATGGCCACGAAGGAACGATTCTGCGCTACGTCTTTTTCCACAGCATTGCCCTGGCGACGCTGGTGGGTTTTCTCGTTTTTCTCCAGGCGCGTGTTTACCCCTTCACCGAAATGGTGCCGAAATAATTGCGCGAACGGTGGAAAAAATGCGGCGGATTAAAGCGGACGGATCCAAATGTTGCGGAAGCGAACCGGATTGTTGTGATCCTGTAATTGCAGCGCCTGTTTCAGCGGATGCGCGGTGTAAGTCGGTGCGCCAATGTGGGAACTCGTTCCAAAAATTTCCGCATGATCCTGCACGAGCACGCCGTTGTGCAAAACTGTGACGTCGGCTGGCGTTTTGATTTTTCCATCGTCGCTGAAGCGCGGCGCATGAAAAATAATGTCGTAGGTCTGCCATTCACCCGGTTTGCGGCAGGCATTCACGAGCGGCGCATGTTGCTTGTAAATCGAGCCGGCCTGTCCATGAAAATAAGTTTTGTTGTTATAAGAATCGAGCACCTGCACCTCGTAACGTCCCTGGAGATAAACGCCGCTGTTGCCTCTCCCCTGCCCTTCGCCTTTCACCTCGACCGGTGAGGCCCATTCGACGTGCAACTGGCAATCACCAAACTCCTCTTTCGTGTTGATGCTGCCCGTTCCGTTCACCGTCATGACTCCATCTTTGACTTCCCAGCGCGCGGCCCCGCCATCCTGGCCAGACCATTTCGACAAATCCTTTCCATCGAAAAGCACAATGGCGTCAGAAGGCGGCGGGCCGGGATTGATAATCTTCGGCTCATTCTTCGGCGCGGGAAGTTCGCCCTCGGCGAAGATGGTGATGGTTGAAATGCAGGACGCAACCAGCGCTACACTGATGGAAAGTTTTTGATATTTCATAATGGATTTCGGCACATTCAAAACGGTTTTGCAGGATTCGCAATCGAAAATTGAGAAAAGGTGACATGGGCCAACAGTATTGGCCGTCAGCTTCGACGCAGGATGGTGTTGCGCTGCGCCAGATCCGGATTGGCGTTGGGGAAATCGAGATTGTAATTCAAGCCGCGGCTTTCCCGGCGTTGCAAGGCCGATTGAATAATCAGCTCTGCCACCGTCGCGATGTTGCGCAATTCGAGCAAATCGCTGTTGACGATAAAATCCCAATAATATTCCTGGATCTCCTCCTGCAGATTGGCAATCCGTTTCGCGGCGCGCTGCAATCGTTTGTTGGTCCGCACAATGCCAACATAGTCCCACATCAAATGACGGATCTCGGTCCAATTATGTGACACCACCACCAGTTCATCCGGGTTGTTGGCATGGCCGGATTGCCAGTCTGGAATTCGCAAATTGTTTTCTGCGGGTTGGATCGACAGACATTTCTCTGCCGCGCGATGCGCACAAACCAGCGCTTCCAAAAGCGAATTGCTGGCGAGTCGATTGGCCCCGTGCAATCCCGTACAGGAAACTTCGCCGACCGCATAGAGTCCTCGAATGTCAGTCTCGCCATCCATATTTGTCAGCACACCGCCGCATTGATAATGCGCAGCGGGCACGACCGGTATCGCTTCCCTGGTAATATCAATGCCGAATTTCAAACAGGTCTGATAAATATTTGGAAACCGCTCGATGATGAAATCGGCGGGCTGGTGCGTCATGTCCAGGCAGACATGATCCGCGCCGCTCCGTTTCATTTCGCTGTCGATGGCTCGGGCCACGATGTCGCGAGGTGCCAGCGATTTGAGCGGGTGATATTTTTCCATGAACTCCATCCCGTTGAAATCCTTCAACACTCCCCCTTCGCCGCGAACCGCTTCGCTGATCAGAAAAGATTTTGCCTTGGGATGATATAGGCAGGTGGGATGGAACTGAATAAATTCCATGTTCGCAATCGCTGCCCCGGCGCGATAAGCCATCGCCACTCCATCGCCCGTGGCAATATCGGGATTGGTCGTGTAGAGATAAACTTTTCCACAACCGCCGGTCGCGAGGAGAATTGCGCCCGCCGAAAACGTCTCGACTGCGCCACTCGCGTTGTCCAAAACGTAAACACCCAGACAGCGATTTGCCCCGACATATCCCAGTTTCTGGCTCGTGATCAGATCGATCGCAAAATGGTTTTCAAACACTTCAATGTTCGATTGCGCGGCGACGGCAGCCAGCAAGGCCTGCTCAATTTCGCGGCCAGTGACGTCTTTCGCGTGAAGAATCCGCCGCTTGGAATGCCCGCCCTCGCGACCCAGATCCAATTCTTTTGCGCCGCCGGACTCCGGGATTTCGCGCTCCGAAAAACGCATGCCCAATTCAATTAATTCAGCAATGCGGGCCGGCCCCTCTTCGATAATGGTGCGCACCACCGCTTCGTTGCACAGCCCGGCTCCCGCTTCGAGCGTGTCGCGCACGTGCGCTTCCACGGAATCTTCTTTACTCGTCACCGCTGCGATTCCGCCCTGCGCATAATTGGTGTTCGATTCCGCGCGCGATTTTTTCGTCACAATGGCGACGCGGCCGCGCGGCGCAACTTTCAAGGCAAACGAAAGTCCGGCAATGCCACTGCCAAGAACGAGAAAATCGAAATGTTTCATTCTATCAAACCGTCGGGTTCAAAGCCGTCCATTATCAATCAGCCGGGTTTTGCCGAAGAAAACAGCCAGCGCCATCTGCGTGCCGTGTTGGACTTCATGAACCGGCTCTAATGTTTGCGGATCAAAGAACCGAACGTAGTCCAGTCTGGCTTCAGATTGTTTTGAAACCATTTTTGCAATTTTGGATTCCATTTTTTTAACCTGCACCGGGCCTGTTTTCAAATCGGCTTTCGCGGTTTGAATAGCCCTCCACAAAATCGTCGCCTGTTGTCGTTGAGTCGGCGAAAGGTATTTGTTCCGTGAACTCATGGCGATGCCATCCGGTTCGCGCAGGATCGGAGCGACAACAATCTTCAACGGGAAATTCAGATCACGAACCATCGCCTTGATCACGGCAGCCTGCTGGAAATCTTTTGCGCCGAACACCGCAACGTCGGGCCGGACGAGGTTAAAAAGTTTGCCAACGACAGTCGTGACGCCGCGAAAATGAGTGGGCCGGGAGCCGCCTTCCATTCCGCGCGCGAGTTTTTCTTCGACGATGTAAGTGCTGAAACCGTGCGGATACATCTCGGCGTCGCTCGGCACAAACAAGATGTCCACGCCGGCTTCGCGGCAAAGTTGCTTGTCGCGTTTCAGGTCGCGTGGATATTTGGAAAGATCTTCGTGCGGTGCAAATTGCGTTGGGTTCACATAAATGCTCACGACCACCTGCCCCTTTTCGCCGACGAGTTGGCGAGCGCGCTGGACGAGGCTGAGATGTCCCGCGTGCAAATACCCCATCGTTGGCACAAAACCTACGGGCACCCGTTGTGCTTTTAATTTTCCGGCCAGACGCTGCATCGCCGCGACTGATGTCACAATTCGCATCGCGCAAAAATAGTTGCTGGCGGAACGGTGTCGAGGCTTTCGTGGAATGAGGTATAAATCACCGTTGCCATTTTGAATCGGTTTGCTAACACTTCGCCCCACGATCAATAAAATAAAACACATGAGCAAAATTCTCTTCTCCACCTTGGGAGCCATCTCCCTATTATGTTTGACCGCTTCTGCCCAGACCGATGCCGTCAAGCCGGTTCCCGAAAAGTCAGGCAAAGATGGTTGGATTAAATTATTCGACGGGCAAACGTTAAGCGGTTGGACGGCGCCCGATGCGAGCGGTTGGCGGATTGAAGACGGAGTTCTCATTGGGTCTGGAGCGAGAAGCCATCTCTTCAGCCCAAACATTTACACCAACTGTGAATTCAAAGCCGAAGTTAAGTTGAACCACAAGGGCAATAGCGGAATGTATTTCCACGCGAAGCTCGATAAAGGCTGGCCAACGGGTTACGAAGCCCAGGTCGAAAACACCAGTTCTGACCCGCAAAAAACAGGCAGTCTCTACAACAATCCTGAGCGCAATTTCAACCCGGTCCCTGTCCCGGTCCTCGAACAACTCATCCAGGACGACACGTGGTGGACGCAGCACATCATCGTCATCGGCAATCGAATCATCATCAAGGTAAACGACAAAATTGTGACTGATTACGTCGATAACTCTGCCAGCCGGCTCGCCAGTGGTCATTTCGCATTTCAACAGCATGATCCCGGCAGCAAAGTGCAATATCGCAACGTGATGGCGAAACGTTTGCCTGCGGACGAAAAGGCGGCGTTGAAAAAAGCGAAGACAGACATGCCGGACATCGCTGCGGCACCGAAAAAGTAGATTAATTTATCCACGCCTGAGCGAATTCGCCCGGGTGTTCCTACCAAAAAACGCGAAGGCACTGACCTTCGCGTTTTCTTTTGATTAAAAAAAATCAGCGTTTGAACTGCAACGGGCTGGTTTGCGGCATTTCGTGTGCGCAAGGCTGATTCGTGGGCGCATCGGGAACGAGATCGTTTGCTCCGACCAAATTGTTCGCGAGCAAATAACTTTCGACCTCTTCGCCGCTGATGTCCGGGAGCATTTGCCCATTGACTTCGACACACGGGCTGAGCATTTGGCCGCTCTTCATGATCATCTCCTGGCGCTGCACGGGATCGTTGATGATGTCGCGGTCTTCAAACGGCAAATCATACTTTGACATGATGGCGCGAACCCCCTGGCTCCAGCCGCACGACGGTTTCAAATAGGCGATAATCTTCGGTTTGTTCATAGTTCAAAAAAGCTTTGGCTAACTTGCCATAGTGCGACTCAACTTCAAGGCTTATGTGCGGTACTGTCGTGTAGTTTTTTTACAGGAATTTTTGCGGTTACTACAAAATTTTAATGGTTTATTCGATTGCGCCGAATGTCGCAGATAAAATCAGAAAAATAAAACGCTACTGCTTTACCTGCTTCCGCGTTTGTTCTCGTCGCGAATCTTCTGCGTCTTTTATTAACCGCCAAAGAGGAACAGACAAACCTTGCGCGATGGAGTGTGCGACTGTGATGCTAGGATTGCGCTCTCCCCGTTCGATGAGAGAAATCATTTTTGAAGACAAACTGGCCTTTTCCGCTAACAGTTCTTGCGAAAACTTCCTTTCCTTTCGGTGTCGTCGCACGACTTCCGAAAAAAAACTGGCGAAATTTTCTGGAAGCATTTCGCCAATTTGCCAACCGACGGAACAATAGTTCTAGGAACAGTTGTTCCATTTTACGCTTGACGAAAAATTCGGAATCCAGTTGGATGTCATCGTAATGAGCGAGTCAGACGATTTCATTTCTTGGGAACGACTTTTCTTAATAAAAACAAATGAGGACGGATTGAAGAAACAGCCGGAGCAATTCTCTATCGTAACTCAATTTAAGCTGCCTCTTGAAAAAGTATCAAAACTCGACCTTGCGACTCGACGAAGGCTCAGCCGGAAAAAATAGAAGAATCGAAAAATATGAAAACAGTCATCAAAGGAATCGTCGTTGCGGTTGCAGTGATTCTCGCTTTCGCCGACCAGACGTTTGCGATCGAAGGACTCAAGTTGTCTGTGCAGTGCAGCCATGTCATTTTGTCCTGGCCCAGCACTAACACCGAAACTTACATCGTACAATATCGCCCAACGCTTGACCCTATCACACCTTGGCAAACCCTCACAAATTATATGCCTGCCGACAATGGAACGAATCTGACACTCTTCGTTCATTCCAATATTGTGCAGCATCCGAACTGCGGCGGCGGCTCGTTTTCTGCAATGTCTGCGAGTGGAGACGGATATGATTCAGAGGCAATAGTGGTCGCGTGGGAGTCCCTGCCAATGGCCATACCAGCAGATGGCTCCGGTAATGCATCGCCGATTGCGATCTATCCGCCAGGCTTTGATTTTTCAAACTATTTTCTAATTGACCCATCCACTGACGAATGGACAAGTGGCAAAGGGATAATCCGCGGTTTGTCCGCCAATCTCCAGTCCGTGGATGATGTCCAGTCCGATGGCCCTCAGCCGACGGGTGGTGACGGATCAGATCCCGCGCTGGATACAGGATTTTATAAGGTCGTTCGCAATGGCGTTCATCTCATCGGCATTACAAACGGAATGAACCTTTCCGGCATCGTCACGATTCCGGTTGAAGCTGGGAATGGTAGCGGACAATTGGACAACTTGAGTTTGACGGAAGAAGGCGTGCCGGTCAGCGATGTCTCCATAGTTTCGCCGCCCTTTCAAGCCCCACTTCAACTGGTCATGGACACGAAGCAAATGAGCAACGGTGTGCATCAAATTTCAGCCAACGCTTCTTGGTACATTTCGGGAGCCAATAATCCGTATTACCAAGCCACTTCTCTGCCGCTGAGCATCAATGTCTATAACGAAATTTCTTTTCCTAACTGGATGCCGCAGTTCGGACAGGAGTATGACTCGCTTTACATCGCAGTGCAATCGGCGCACACCAATGCGGACTGGTATATTGATGTGTATGGCGGCGACTCCGGCTACATCGGCACTTTCGGCGGCCACACTTATGATGGGAACATTGAAATCGTTTGGAATCTGGCGGGTCCGCCTCCGACCTACCAATCTTACGCCAATGAACCTTACTTTGAATTCGTCGTGCAGACCTTTTTCGACACTGGGCAAAATTCGGGCAATGGCCCGCAGCCGACAGGCAGTGAAACTGCCGTCACTCCGAAAATCCTCAAAAACTGGGATAAGTGGGCTGCGCGAGGCGACTGGGTGGTCGCAAACCAATTGTTCTGGGGAGATTGGGTTGGCGGTGATAATCTTGACACCATGACTGATGGTTTTGTTGGCATGGCGGAAGGATTTGGTTTGACCGTGCTCCCCACGCATTCGTATGGCGAGGCTTTTCGGATTCACTATAATCACAATTTGGAAGTTTCCAATTGGCAGACATTTCGACAGGCGCTCTACGCCCCCAATTCACGCAATTTGTTCTACTCCGGTCATGGCAGCACCAAGGGCATCGGCTACAACGCCACCGACACTAATGTTTTCATTACGCAAGCAGAGATTGAGAGCGTTCTGCGCACCGTGCCGCAAGGACAGACCAATCGCCACGGTTTCCGGTTCGTTTTTTTGGATGGCTGTGAAACTGCGAACGGCCATTTGCCAGAAGCCTTTGGCATTATTCAGAAGGAAAACCTGCCGCACACCCATTACGATAATGCAGGCCTGCGCCGTTCGGCTTTTGTCGGCTGGAATAAATCACCAACTGGGGGTTATGCCAATCACTTGGTCGATACCGATCACTGGAAATTTATTCAGAACTTTCAATTCTTATGGTTAACAACGGGCAGAGGACTTCGACAATGTCTTAATGACGCCAAGACCCAAGGTCCAGCCGGATGGAACGACATTAACCCAAAGCATCTAACCGTTTTTGGCTGCGTAGATTTGGGGCCAAATCAACACAACTAACTCTGACCTATGGAACCATTCCTTCTAAAACTCATTCCGACGGACAAGCTGATTCACATGACTGTCACGTATTCCAACGCGGTGCTCATGCTCGTCTTGACCAATGTTTCGGACTTTGCCAGGAAACTGGATTTGCCGATTCCCCAACCGGTTACCGTATCTCAAGTCCAGAAGTTTTTCCCGTACCCAATCAAGGATTACGTTGCGGGCGTGTTGACCCTGACCAACGGAGATCGCTTTTGCTTTGACGGAGGTCACATCAACAACTTTCAGGCATACAAAGATGCCAACTTTACTCCGCACGAATTTGAATACGGCGAGCAGGAGAAATTGGATCCATGGCTGGCAAGCATGTATGGGCCGGTGAACATGACCACCAATGAGATGATTGAATTTGCGCGCGGGGCCCTCCATAAGCTCGGCTACGATCCCAAAGCTCTGCATACCGATGTTCCTCCAACCCTTTTCGACGGGCCATACAAAGTTCGGGGCAACAACGTTCCCTTTTGCCTCGTGGAATGGAGAGATGACGAAACAGGCAATTACATCACCATAGACATCAATGCAGAAAAGAAACAAATCGCTCGCCTTTCACTGTCCGGAGGCTATTTCCAGCGGCCCAATCCCAAACTGAACATCGAGCCGGAACTGGAACGGGATTACCGAAAGCGAACTCAAGGCACAATGTTTATCCGCACCAACGCTCCACCGCGCATTCCACTAAAACCTCTTGGCGCGGTTAAGCCTTAACTAAGAGTTGCACGAGGTGTTCGGAAATTGGGATCTGAGACCGTTGAGTTTTAACAGATGAGGTGATTATGGAACAACTCATGCACATTACAGCCACATATTCAAATGCCTTGCTCATAGCCATACTCCCGCACGTTTCTGATTTTTCTAAAAAATTGGAATTGCCCATCCCACAGCCAATTACCGCAGCGCAAGTGTTAAAATTTAGTCCGAATCCATATAAAAGGCATCTAGCGGGTTCAGTCGTGTTGACGAATCACTACTGGTTTTTCTTCGATGAGCACGGCTTTGTGAGCAGTTTTACGTCTGCAACCAACTGGTTTTCCGAGCAAGAGGACTTGGTGGCAAATCTCCCGCGCTATTTGGGCAAAACACGAATGACGACAAACGAAATCGTAGCATTTGCAAAGGAAAAATTGCTCAAGCTTGGTTACTCGCCAGAAGTGACTCGCACGGATACCACACCCGAGATCACCGGGCCATATAACCCGGATTTAGGCGGTCACATCTCGTATTGCCGCGTGAAATGGCAACCCATCAAAGACTTCAACTCTGACGGCCATAGTGAAGTGAGAGTGGAGATCAATACTCAGGAGAAACGCGTAGTCGGTTTGTACCTCTCTTTCGCCCGAACCAACACAGTAGCGACACCATTGAAAATTGACGTGGAACCGGAACTCGAATCCGAATTCAGAAAGCGTACGAAAGCCACCATGTTTTTGCGAACCAATGCACCGCCGCGCCTTCCCAGAAAACCGCTAGGTGTTAATTGATCGACTCTGCACCACAACGATAAGCTGAAGGAATTTAAAATTGGGATCGTGCGTGAAGAAAATGCTGTAGTAATCGGCGTGGAGTTGCTGCGCTTTCACCCAGCAACTTATTTCTCCACGCTGACATCGCCGCCAATAATCCGCTCCAAGCGTCCATGCTGCGTCCGAATCAAAAGCGCGCCATCCGAGTCGAGCGATTCAGCGCGTCCTTGAATGGAACGGTCGCCCACTCGGATCACTACATTGTGTCCGATGGTTGTGCAGCGCTCCTCCCATTCGTCCGCCAGCGCCTCAAATTGCCCCGCGCAAATCCTCGCGTAATCGGTGTCCAATTCAGTAAGAATGGCGGCGGCAAGTTCGGCACGATTGATCGTTCGTCCGGTTTCAATTTTCAACGAAGTCGCGAGCTTGCGAACATCTGAAGGAAATTCACTTGCGTTCAAATTCACATCAACGCCGATTCCCAAAATCAAATATTTCACCTGGTCCAATTCAGCGGAAAGTTCCGTGAGAATTCCTGCAACTTTCTTGCCTTTGATCAAAATGTCGTTGGGCCATTTTATTTCCGGCGCGAGGTTGGTTTGCGCAGAAATCGCGCGCGCCAACGCTGTGGCGGCAGCGACAGTGAGTTGCGTGGCGGCCTGAGGTCGAAGATTCGGGCGCAACAAGACAGAAAACCATAAACCCCTTTTCTCGGGAGAAATCCATTTTCGCCCAAGACGCCCACGGCCTTTGGTCTGCGATTCCGCAAAAACAACGACGCCTTCTTTGACCCCGTCGCGCGCCAGCTTTTCAACAACGTCGTTAGTGGAAGTTGTTTCCTGAAAAACCCGAATGTCACGGCCAACCACTTTTACATTAGGCAGTCTGGAATGCAGATCGTCGGCATGCAAAACATCTGGGACGCTGACCAGTCGATAACCCAAATGCGGGCTGGCTTCGATGTCGTAACCGAGTGAGCGCAATTCTTCCACACGCGCCCAGATCGCGGCGCGACTCACGCCAAGTTTCTGGGAAAGTTCCGCGCCGGAAACCGCGCCGGTTTTCGGAAGGCGCAACGCAGTTAAAATGGCGGCATCAAGTGACATTGAAATTATTCAGCGCGCCGCTCGTTGGAATTGCCAGCCCATTTTGGAACTGGAGCAGAAAATTCCATGCGCGTTTTGTGCAACGGATGCGTGAACGCAATTCGCCACGCATGCAAACACAACGGTGGATCAGTCAGCGACAACGTTTGAGTTTCGCCCATTTTATTGTCAGGCAAATATACCTTGTCGCCACAAACGGAAAAACCCAGGTGCGAAAGGTGAATGCGAATCTGATTCGTTCGTCCGGTTTGCGGACGGGCTTCCAGCAAAGTGGTGTTGTCCGTATTTCGGCAAAGCACGCGGAATTCTGTGCGGGCACTTAGTCCCGATTCGAAATCAACATTGCGTGCACCCAGTTTGCCAGCCTCGTTGCTGATGGGTGCTTCGCAACTGAAACTATTTTCTTCCGGCGTCCCTTGCACGCGGACGAGATACCATTTTTTCACAGTGCCCCGCTCGAACTGCGGTTGCAATTTTCCGGCAAAATGGCGCGTGCGTGTCACCAGAACCAGTCCCGTGGTGTTGGCGTCGAGCCGGTGCGCCGGGTGCGGCTTTTGTGGATGATAAATTTTGTTGAGAAGATATTGCAGCGTGTTGCGATAAAACCGCCCGCCCGCGTGCATCGGCAACGGCGCGGGTTTGTTCATCACGATCAGCGCCTCGTCTTCGTGCAAAATTTCCACATGCGCATTCACATCCGGCTCCGTCACGTCTGGAAACCTGTGTCGAAAACGTTCGCCCGCTCGAACAATCCGATTTGCCGTCACCGTCTCGCCTTTCATGTCCAGCAAGAGTCCGCGCGCGCATTCTGATTCCCATTTCTCGCTCGACACGTTCACCACCACGCGGCAAAGCGCATCCAACAACGTTTTTCCATCGCAATTTTCTGGAACATTGATTGATTTGAAATTGTCGTAAGGCGCGCTACCCGGCAACGGAGTGAAAGCCCGGCGGATTGCTTCGTGACGGCTCGTGATATTCAGCGCCATTTGTTCCTCTGGCCTCTTGAAACAATATTGGCAGGATTTGTTGGGGACGTAACGGTCGTCGAGTTGCTCCTCTTTGCTCAGCGGGGTCTGGCAATTGTAGCATTGGGTCGAATCAGTCTCGTGCAACGACGGGTCAACGCCGACACGTTGATCAAAGACAAAACATTCGCCGTCGTAATGTGCCGAACCGCATTCCTCAAAATATTTTAGAATGCCGCCTTCGAGCTGAAAAATATTTTTGAACCCTTCGCGCTCCATGAATGGCCCCGCTTTTTCGCAACGAATTCCTCCCGTGCAAAACATCACGATCGGTTGCTCTTTCATTTCGGAAGGCAATTTACGAACAGCGTTCGGGAAATCGCGGAAGCTGTCGATACCTGCGGGCAGCGCATTTCGAAAGGTGCCGAGCTTCACTTCGTAGTCGTTGCGCGTATCGAGCAGCGTCACGGGTCGCCCTTCATCCAGCCATTGTTTCAAAACTTTTGCAGAAAGTTTTGGTGAAGTGCGGCGCGCTGGATCAATTCCTTCCACCCCGAACGCAATGATTTCTTTTTTGATCCGCACGAGCATCCGGTTGAACGGTTGATGTTCGCTCTCGCTGATCTTTACTTGAAATTCGGCAAGCCCGGGAATGGTTCTCAATTCTTTGAGAAGCATTTCTATTTTTTCCGGCACGCCGGCGACAAACAAGTTGATCCCCTCTTCACTCAACAGAATGGAACCCTTCAGCTCCCAACCTTTGCAGAGAGCAAGAATCCGGGCGCGAAGCATTCTCAAGTCGGCCAGTGGAACAAACTTGTACGCAGCAATGTTATGAAAATTTGGCATCGAACGCCGGGAAGATAACCGAAAAGTGATTTGAGGCCAGCCCGGTTTCATTCACGAAAGCGCTTGGCCAAACCGGCGAAAAATCTTTGCGCCAAATATCCCGCGCAGGCTTGATTGACCTCTGTTTTACAGGAATAGATGTGCGCTGCATGCAGACAATTGTCATTGGTCACCGGAATCCCGATATGGATTCCATTTGCTCCGCGCTCGGTTATGCGCGGCTGAAACAGCTTTTGGGCGTCCCGGATGTCATCGCCGCGCGCGCAGGAAACACGAACGCGCGCATCAATTTTGTGCTCGAAAAATTTGGCGTCGAGGCACCGGTTTTCTTGAGTGATGTTTCCCCGCGCGTCAGCGATGTCATGGAGCGCAATGTGATGTCTGTTCGAGCCGATTCCGCGATCTACGACGCCATTCTCCTCATCGAGCAGAAACAATTGCGCGGCTTGCCGGTCATCGACGAGAACAACCGTTGCCTCGGTTTGCTGTCATCTTCGAAGATCAGTCATCACCTTTTTCCTTCGCGCGAAGAAGCAGCCAACGCCCGTATCATTGTCGCTTCACTGGCCAGCATCGTCCAAACGTTTGGCGGCAGCGTACTCGTTGGCGACGTTCCGTCTGAACCTTCGGAAAAAGTTTTAATGGTCGGCGCGATGAACGCGGACACATTTTCAAAACGATTGGAACGCCACAGCCCCAACCATGTTTTAGTGATCGTGGGAGATCGCGACGACATTCAAATGCGCGCCATCGAATCCAACGTGTGCGCGATTATTATCACCGGTGGTCTGCCGGTTTTGGGCACCATCAAACGCGCCGCAAAAGAGGCTGATGTCACGATCATCAGCTCGCCTCACGACAGCGCGACGACCGTTTTGCTCGCGCGTGGCGCCGTGCGAGCCGATCACATGGTCGGCGCGGAATTCACCAGCTTTGGTCCGGACACGCTCCTGGAAGTAGCGCGCGAACAGGCGGCGAATCTGCCCGCCTTTTTGTTTCCAATCATTGACGAGCAAGGCGCGCTGGTTGGCGTTTTGTCGAAGAGCGATTTTATCAAGCCTGTTCCACGCCGGTTGATCCTGGTCGATCACAACGAGTTGGCGCACGCGGTTCCGGGCGCGGATAAAGTTCCGATAACAGAAGTGCTCGATCACCATCGGCTCGGCGGCTTCACGAGCGATTCGCCCATCCATTTCTGGAATAACCCTGTCGGTTCCACGAGCACAATTGTTGCGCTTTGCTATCAGCAAATGGACGTGCCGATTCCGCCGGACATCGCCGGATTGCTCATGGCCGGATTAATTTCAGACACGCTGAATCTTTCGTCCCCGACGGCGACTCGGGTGGATAAACAAATCCTGGATCATCTTTCTGCGATTGCGAAAACCGATCCGACCGAACTTGCGGAACAAATTTTTGCAGTCGGGTCGCCTTTGCTCACCATGACACCGAGGCAGGTGATCACCGCTGATTGCAAGGAATACGGGGAGGGCAACCGGCGCTTCACCGTTTCGCAAATCGAGGAGCTTAGCTTTTCACATTTGCCTGAAAAACAAACAGCGTTGATCGAAGCGCTCGACCGCCACTGCCGCAACAAAGATCTCCTGTTCGCTGCGCTGCTCGTCACGGATATCAACACGCAGAATTCCATGCTGATGGCGTGCGGTGAGGCGACTTTTTTGCAGCGGATTAATTTCACGGCGCACGGTCCTCATATCTGGGAACTGCCCGGTGTCGTCTCGCGCAAAAAACAATTGCTGCCGTATTTGCTGCAATGCCTTGTCGGTGTCGGGTGAGTCGGAACGGATGGACAGGCACCGTAAAAAGTCGCGACGCGATCGGATTTGACCCTATAAGAAGATTGACCCAAGAGCATTTTTCTTTTCTGATTATATCCTCAAATGAAGAGCGCCTGCGGCAATAATAATCGTCTGGGGTGTTTTGATTTTGTTTTTTGTCTTGCATGCTTTGGACTCATGCTTCCCATTTTAGCCTCGTTTGGGTGCAGTGCCGCCAATTTACAGGTTCATGAAGTAGTTCGTGCGGGCGAAGGTCTAGGTTCAACAGCCGGAATATCGGATCTGTTTGATTTAAAAAAACGTCCTCTAAATCCTTTTCAGGCAACGGATGCGAAGGCCATTGTGTTTGTTTTTGTCCGAACCGATTGTCCGATTTCGAATCGTTATGCGCCGGAAATTCAGCGGCTGTTTATTAAGTACGCACCGCAAGGTATTGCTTTCTGGCTGGTGTATCCTGATCCGGACACGCGCCCTGCGGAGATCTCCAGGCATACGAAAGAATACCGATTGTCTTTGGGTGTTCTGCTTGATCCGCGACATGCCCTGGTTAAAAAAGCGGGGGTTTGTGTAACCCCTGAAGTGGCTGTGTTTTTCCCTGACGGGCGGGAGGTGTATCGAGGCCGCATTGATAATCGCCATGTTGATTTTGGGAAGGAGCGCCCAGCACCAACGCAACACGAGCTTGACGAAGCGCTGATCTCGATCCTCGGCGGAAAGCCAGTCACGAATCCAACCACTCGCGCGGTTGGCTGCTACATTCCGGAGTTGCCATGAAGAATCCGGCCAAGCGAACGCTCTCGCTCTTGATTTTCCTACTCGCGTTCAATCGCTGTTTGGAAGCATTGGCTGAAGACGTAAAAGCACCCACGCAATACACGGCGCGCAAGCAAGGCGCGTTAACTTTCAACAAAGATGTTGCACCCATTGTGTTTCAGCATTGCGCGAGTTGCCATCGCTCAGGCCAATCCGCTCCGTTCAACTTGTTGTCATACGCGGAAGTCAAGAAGCGAACAAAACAGGTAGCCGAAGTGGTGGGGAAGCGATACATGCCACCGTGGTTGCCGGAAAGAGGGCTCGTCGAATTTACCCACGACCGAAGCCTGAGCGCCGATCAAATCGGTGTGATTCAGCAATGGGTCACCGAAGGGGGCGTCGAGGGGGCGGCGAAGGATCTACCCGCATTGCCAAAATGGATCGAAGGCTGGCAATTGGGCACGCCCGACCTGGTGGTAAAACTGCCGCAGCCCTATACTCTGGCAGCCGAAGGCAAAGACGTGTATCGCAACGTTGTGATCCCGATTCCTGTCTCCGAGAGCAAGTATGTGAAGGGAGTTGAATTCCTGCCCGGCAACTGGAAGGTCGTTCATCACGCATTCATCAATGTGGATTCAACACCAGTATCTCGGCGACGCGCAGAAAAAGAAAATCCACCAGGATTCGACGGAATGGTGCTTACCGATACCGCCAGAATGCCAGACGGCCATTTTCTTGGGTGGCAACCCGGCAAGGTGTCGCAGATGGCACCGGAAGGTCTGGCTTGGACGTTGGAACCGAATACAGATCTTGTCCTTCAATTGCATCTCCATCCAAGTGGGAAACCTGAAGTGGTACAGCCAACCATTGCGTTTTACTTTACCCCTTTGCCGCCGACGAATGCGGCCTTTCGAATCAACCTAAACGCTCTGCGCATCGATATTCCTGCCGGAGCAAAGAATTATGAGGTAGAAGACAAATACACGCTGCCGATCGATGTGCATTTGATTGGAGTCTTGCCTCACGCACATTATCTTGGAAAAAGGTTGGAAGGCTACGCCCTGTTGCCCGAAGGAACGCGAAAGGACCTTATTCTCATCAAAGACTGGGATTTTAACTGGCAGGGCGATTATCGCTACGCCAAGCCCGTTTTCCTGCCCAAGGGTGCCACGCTGGTTATGCATTGGACGTACGACAACTCCGCTGAAAACGAGCGTAACCCTAATCAACCACCCAAGCGCGTCAAATATGGCCCGCAAACCGCCGATGAAATGGGCGAGCTATGGTATCAAGTCCTGCCGTGCAACGCCGGTGAACGAAACTTTTTTGAACAGGATTTTTACGCACACCTGGCCAGAAACAGCATCAAATACAACGAATTCGTTCTTCAAGAAAATCCGGACGATTTTGAAGCCCACATCAAAGTCGGCAGGGCACGGTTTTATTTCGGTCAGGTCGCCGAAGCGCTGAACCACTTTCAGGCAGCAGCAAAAGCCAATCCGGGTTCTGACCGGGCGTTTTACGAGCTTGGGTTCATTTACCTCCGTCAAAACAGATTGACTGAAGCCGAGCGCGCGTTTGAAAATGTTATCCGTCTGAATCCCGACGATTACGAAGCTCAAGGGAGTCTTGGGTTCATCTGTTTACGAACGGGAGATTTGGACCGGGCAGAATCCCATTTCAAAGCCGCGCTTAGGATCAACCCGAATGATAAGATTGCCGCCAAAAATCTTGCACGGGTGTTACAAGCCAGGTCGAGCTTGAAGAAAACGAATTAGCTGACTCAGCCGCTCCATCGCTTCATGTATATCTCAAGCGTATCTGCGATTACGTTCACCTCAATCCGCGGCCAGCGCGCGAGTACCGCTCGCCGCAATCATCTTCACCTCCGTCAACGTCGGCACGTTTGTTTGTCCCAAACCATTGTCACCCCACGCCACCACCGTTCCATTGCTCCGCAAGGCAACGCAGAAATTCGTTCCCGCAGCAATGGCCGTGGCTAGGTTCACCGCTTTCTTTTAAACGCTACTCTGGCCGCGCCTAATAACAGAACTCCGCAGCCGAATAATAAATAGGTGCTTGGTTCGGGAATGGCCTGGGTGGAAAAAAGGATCGAATCAATCAAACCAGCTCCTACTCCATTAAACGCCGTGAATCGCAATTCTCCGGTTTGACCTGCAAACGCAGAAATATCACCACCCATTGCCACATAGTTAGGGGCTGTGCCGATTTGTATCATAGGAATAATTTGCCCATCAAAGGTTACCTGAAGAGAACCCTCCGAAACCGATAAGAAGACAAGCGATTGAGCCGTTTGTGGAACCAAGCCAGTCTGTGCGATGGCAGCACTAATGGACGAAAACCGACCTCCTTGAAGATATACGGAATATCCGCCTCGTAGAGGCTGAAAAATTGGCGATGTCGAACTGTGTAAGGAAATAGCAGACGAATCGAGAGCAATTGTGTTATAGGTAACGGAGCTTACCTGGCTCCCGTTCAAGTAGCCGGTCCAACCCGGTAGGAAGTGAAATTCAGATGGCAACATTTCTTGTTTGTTCAATTTGCGCAGGAGCGCGATTTCCTCGGCAAAGAGTTCGCGGGCGAGGGCGAGGGTGTTGCGGTTCTCGTTCTCCAGCATCTTGAGGCAAAGGGAGAGTTGAGTGACTTCCACCGCCACCGCATCGAGGTCCACGCCGTAAATGTTGTGGGTCAGGATCTCGCGCTTGAGGCTGACAGTGAGATGGACGTCGCCGGTGAGGGCATCGACCCAGCAGTATTTGCGATGTTTCTTTTCCCAGTCCTTAATCTCGTAGGAGACGACGTGAGGAGTCTCTGATATTTCTTTTAAAGTTAGAGACTCGTTACCTCGTCTCCTACTTTCGGGGCCGTAATTTTTCCGCCAAACGTCGGCGATGGAATCGAGTCGAGTTCCAGTATCAATGTCGCGATCTTCGCAGATGCGCAGGAAAAGCAGGCGATCAAGGATGTGTTGGGTCGCGATGTTGAGCTTGTCGTCCACGAGAAGATCGTCGCGTTCGTTGTTTTGAATTAAATCGGAAACAAGTGAGCGGCGCGCTTCGTCGAGGAAGTTGAGAAAGTCGTTATCGAGTGAGCGATTGCGGCGGGTTTGAGCCGCGCGAAAGCCAAAGCGCAGCGAACGGCGTGCATGAATATTTTAATTTGCTGTTTGCGTCACGGTTCGATGAAATTCTGACGCGCAATGAGAATGATTTCAGGACGGTGTTTCCAAGTCTGACTGTCACCGTTCCCTGAACATTTGTTCGCTATGCGTTTTCCCAAAACTTTTTTTGTCGCGGCAATTTCTTTTTCGCGAACGCCGCCCCGTCTTCGCCATAGAAAATTTCCGCGTCACCATCACCGAACTGACGAATCGTTTGGTAGTGGCTCAGTTTGGGCAAGCGATTCGTTTCGTAGCGTGAATGGCATTTTTGCCATTTTCCGATTGCTCAAAGTTTTTCAGATTGGCTTTGCATCTGGAGCAAGCCCTCGTAAAAATTCGCTGCATGACTCCATGTAGCTCTTTCCGTTTGACACCATTCGCGCGGCTGGCCGGTTCATTTTTTCTCGCGTTCGCCGTGTTGGCAGATGCAAAGGAAACGCCTTCCTTCGACGAAATGGTTCGTTCCAAACTCGACGTTTGGGGCGAGGCGGCCATGCAACAAACCAACGGAGCCAGCTACGAATTTTTCGAACCGCTGTTGCCGCCGCCGCGTTACGTCAATGCGGATTTCCATTACTACCCGATCGTTTTCAGCGCGCCCAATGCAAAGGTGAAGGCCCGCCTGATTTCCAATGGCAGCGGCGTGAATTTGCGTGGCGGAGCCAACGCATGGAACAACAACGGCACGTCCGTGACGTTTCGCATTGGACCCGACGCCGGAATCTTCGGCGATCAACTTCATCGGCTGGAACAACCGACCTTGGCGGAAGGTTATTTGCCGATTGCGCAAATCCGTTATTTGCATCCCACGCCGGTTCAATCCGGTGGCAATATTCCGTTGAACCAAAAACGCGTCGATCGCGAGCTGGAGATTTATCAACTCGAAGCTTTCGCGAGTGTCGATCCGACGCTGGCCGAGAACGCGATGGTATTTGTTAAATTCTCCCTCGCGCAGGGCACCAATGGAACCATGACGTTGGACATTGATTCCAAAACGCCTTTGAAGTTTAGCGACGGCAAAGCGACGGACGAACAGGGCCGCGTGCTCGCTTACTTCGACAAATCATGGACGTGGGAACGAAACCGGGCGCACGCCAAGATTGGCGTGAACAAAATGGCGGTCGTCGCGATTCCAACCAAGCCGTTGGCCAACGACACGACGTTCGCCGTCGAAGCGAATTCTTACGCCAGCCAACGCCAAATGTGCGCGGAGAGCTGGAAGAAAATTTTGACGCAAGGAATGAACGTCGAAACGCCGGAACCGATCGTGAACAATGCCTGGCGACATCTGATCATTCAGAATTTTGAGTTGATTAGCGAAGACCGGATTCATTACAGCCACGGTAATCAATACGACAAAATGTACGAAGCCGAGGGGAGCGACGCCGCGTTGGCGATGATGGTTTGGGGCTACGAAAAAGATATGCGCCGATTGATGGTGCCGCTTTTTGATTTTACGCGAAAGGGTCTCGAATACCATCAGGCCGGGTTCAAGCTGAATGACATTTGCCGCTATTATTGGCAGACGCGCGATGCGGCGGTCTTGCAAGAACTTCGATCGTGGTCAAAGCCGGAGCAGTATCGCACCAGCCCTAAAGAAACGATTTCCGGTTGGGAAAGTGAAGCGCGCCGACTCGATGAACGGCGGACGGGTCCGCACGGTTTATTTCCGCTGGAACAATATTGCGGCGACATCAGCACTCCCGTGCAAACGCTGAATGCGAACTCCAAAGCATGGCGCGCGTTGCGTGACCTGGCCACAGTCCTCGGGGAAGTCGGTGAAGGAACGGAGGCTGAACATTATGCGAAGGTTGCCGTGGAATTTCGCGCAACGGTTCTGACCGCAATCGAAAAAAGCGCGGATCATGCCACGACACCTCCATTTATTCCGGTGGCGCTTTACACAAATGAGTTGGCGCACAGTCCGATTTGCGACACGCGCATCGGCAGTTATTGGAACATCATTATCGGCTACACGATTGCCAGCGGCATTTTCCCGGTCGGCAGCGCCGAGGAGAATTGGCTCCCTCATTACCAGGAACAACACGGTGGACTCGCGATGGGAATGCTGCGCGCCGGCGGACAGGAAAATACTTTTTGGAACAGCGAGCATAAAATCAATCCGCTCTACGGAACACGCTACGCTCTCGACGTCTTGCGCCGCGATGATCCTGAACGCGCACTCGTTTCGCTCTACGGAATGTTGGCGCAAGGTTTTACGCGCAACACCTTCATTGGCGCGGAAGGTTGCTCGCTCAAACCGCTCGACGAAGGCGGACGCCTTTTTTACTGCCCGCCGAATAGCGCGGCGAACGCACACTTTCTTTCCATGCTGCGTTCCGTTCTCGTGCAGGATTCCGACTTGAATGACGATGGCAAACCCGAGACGCTGAGACTCGCATTCGCCACCCCCAAGCGTTGGTTGGAAAATGGAAAGCAGATCAAAATCGAGCGAGCACCCACCGCATTTGGTCCAGTGTCATTCACCCTGCAATCAAAGTTGAACGATGGTGAAGTGCTCGCAGAGGTTCAATTGCCGGAACGAAATGCCGCTGAAAAAATCTTGTTCCGCGCACGAGTGCCAAATGGTTGGAAAATTATTTCTGCCGCAGCGAACGGGAAGGTTTTGCCAACAGACGACCAAGGAACCGTTGATCTAACAAACTTGAAGGGAAAAGTCGCAGTGCGTTTCGCGGTGAAAAAGAATTAGCTCTTCAAACAATCCTAATGACCAGTTCACTTCAACGGCCCTTGTGAAGACATGATGAACGGGCCGACAAGATTTACGGCGGCAGCTAACCCTCGCTCCTTGCGCAATTTGACCAGCCAGTCGCGCTGAACATTCGCCAAAGCTTCCGGCGCGTTGCCACTCTTCTGCGCTGCGGAATAAAAATCCAACATGAATTTGCCGGTTTCTTCGTCCGCCACTGACCAGAGCGTCATCAAAAGGTTTTGCGCTCCGGCTTGAATGAAGCCCCGGCGTAGGCCCAGCACGCCTTCGCCAGACCTCGCCTCGCCGGTACCGGTGTCCCAAGCCGAAAGTGTCACCAGCCAGGTGCCGTCCAGCTTTAAACCCCCGACTTCCTCCGCCGTAACGATGCCATCGTTGCCGGTAGGCGGGGTCTCGCCGCGTTTCCAAGCATCCAAAGTAGCTTGCGCACCAGCCAGGGCCAGTCCACTCCGGTGCATCGGATTTTTCAAGATAACCTGCTGCTTCAAACTGCTGCCCGAACCAGCGATCAAGCCGCTCCCTGAAAAAGGTGTTATGCCACCGACTCCACGTTCACCATTACCTGCTCTTGATCCTGCCGCATCCGTCTCCGGCAGAAAAAAGCCGTGCGTGGCCAGGTGCAGGATGTGCGGAGAGCGAACCGCTTGCAGTTGAGCTTCCGTTGCATCGGCGTCCAGAAAGACGCGGATGGGCCAATTCCATTTCTTAGCCTGGCTTTCCAAAGCCGCGCTTTCGTTCGCGGTTCCGGGTAGGGAATCCAGATGTAAGTTCTGCAAATCACGCATCTCGGTGGAACGCAGGGCAAGCAGGTTGTTTGTAAAACCCTTGGCCGTGGTTGATCCCTTGCCTGAAAAATCTGGATTGGCATAGACCAACATCTCTGAAGTCGGTCCTGGTTTTATCTCGCGCAATAAATCCCGACCGCTGGCGACGTAGCTGATGGAATATTTCTCAGCGAGAAACTTGTCCTCCGGCGTCAGCAACGTAGCAAACGAAACGAAATTCAGCAGACCGTCCGGGCTGATGATGACGCGCTTGACTCCCAGAGGCAAAGACGATTCCAACGGCGACCAAAGCTGCTGGTACAAATTTCTTAACAACCCAGCTAGTTTTATGTCGCTGGTTTTGATGCGCACGGCCACCTGGCAAAGCGCGATGTTCTTCTCAATGGCTGAAGCACTGCCGAGTGAAACCCACTTTGGCTCGCCCGCTGGAGCCAGGACGATCGCGCCGTAACGGAATTCCAATTTGTTCTTCCCCAGATAATGAACATAGCGCACCAGTTCGATCAAGGCCGTCTGCGATGGGATGGCCGCTTGCACTTGCCCGGTTGTGACGCTCAGGGCGCGACGGGCGCGACCCAAGCCGGTGGCATGACGGGCCAGCTTACTTTGAAGCTCTTCGACTCCTTTTGCACCTTGCTCCCGCTCGGCGGCGCACCGCTGGAGCGCTGCCTCACTAAAATCCTTCGGGACTTCCAGCAAGAGTTGCATGTGCCGCCGTTGGGCCGCGCGGAGTTGGTCAATCAGGGCGCGGTCGGCGGGATTCTGACTGGCCTCCGCGAGCAAGCGATCTTCCACCAGGGAATCCAGGACGACGCCCTTGTGGCGCAGAACGGCCAGCGCCAGCTCGGGTGCGTTATTCAAGGTGGCAAAGAGAGAGTAAGGAATGGCTTGCTCCTGAAAGGCTAAACGCTCGTGTTCTGATGCGAATGAAAGAATGTTCTCAAAAATTTTGGTTCTTGCCGTTTCCACCTTCCGTGCAAGAACCAGAGCTTGCGAGTTGTTGTTCAGGTCGAAATAGAGAAAGGCCAGATTGGCCAGCAAACTGGCTGTGTAAGGATGCTCCGGGCCAATTACCTTCTCATTGATTCTCAACGCGCGCTGATACAACGGCTCAGCTTTGGCGTAATCACGCATTCTGCAATAAAGCAATGCCAGATTGTTCAGGCATATGGCCGTGTCAGGATGCTCCGGGCCAAGGACTTTTTCTCTGATCTTCAACGCGCGCTGATACAGCGGCTCGGCTTTGGCGTAATCGCCCATGCCTTCGTAAAGTAATGCCAGACCGTTCAGGGCTGTGGCCGTGGCAGGATGCTCCGGGCCAAGGACTTTTTCTTTGATCTTCAACGCGCGCTGATACAGCGGCTCGGCTTTGGCGTAATCGCCCATGCTTTGGTAAAGTGCTGCCAGATTGTTCAGACTTGTGGCCGTGTTGGGATGCTCCGGGCCAAGGACCTTCTCATTGATTCTCAACGCGCGCTGCAACAGCAGCTCAGCTTTGGCGTAATCGCCCATGCTTTCGTAAAGTGCCGCCAGATTGTGCAGACTTGTGGCCGTGTTGGGATGGTCTGGGCCATAAGTTTTTTCGCACATTTCCAGAGCCTCTTTTGCAATTGGGATGGCTTGCTCGAACTTGCCTTCGCTATAAAGGGTCGCCACCTGCTTGGCAAGCGTCTCGACATCTTGTGTCGTGTAGTTTTCAAAACAGGACTTTTTTGTAGTTAGCAAAACAGGACTGGTTATTTTGGACGATTGGTAAAGAGGAGGACGGGTTTTTGCTTTGG
>JAYVSV010000093.1:0-63084 GCA_043775015.1 Verrucomicrobiota bacterium | reverse complement strand
AACACCCCCACCAAAGGAGTCGTCATGAATCCAATCACCCCAAACATCGAACCCCAACCCTTAACCCAACTCCGAAAAGCAGTTTTCGGAGGTTCCCTTTTTTATTTCCAGTAGAATTTAAGAATTCCGAAATCGCCTGCTCTCGTCCCCTTGCGAATTACGGAAATATATTGCCGCGTAACTCCATTAAAATCCACATCCACCTGAACCTCAAAAGTGCTGCTTCTCACGTCGCAATATCTTGAAATTTGCGACACCGTATCGGCACGCATTCCTGGAATTTTTCCCAATTCATTCACACTGCGCATCGGAACATCATCCTCGGTTTTTTCGGCACCATCCAATCCTGACCGATATTTAACGAGCGCGGCAGCAATATTTTCATCCATTCCAGGAATCATTTGCAGGGTAGTCACAGAAGCAGTGTTGATGTTGATCCTGCCGGCAGATAGAGTCGTAAAAATATCAACCAAACCCACGGGATACCACGGCTGTTGGCGATCAGGAAAAACAGGGTTTCCGCGCGATTGGAATGCAGAAATGGAATGATTGGTTGAAGCCGATCCCCAATAAATTTCCGGGTTATCAAGAATTCCTTTAATCAACAGTAACTCCGAGATGTCATCGAGGGGGCCATTCTTCGCGACGTAAGGTGGATTGAGTCCCATGTAGTAAGCGCTCTCTACTCCGCTCAAGAGATTGTCATCGTTCTTATCTATCCAATCGAGGATGGAATCGCTGATGGTTGAAACTAGACTTGCATCCACTCCCATCAACACAACCAGGGCCTGCTGTAGCACCGGCTTGTCGGCCACGTTGATATTAAACTTCCTTTCTAAATCGGTCACTTTCACAGAGATGGTGCCGCCTCCCAATGGAATGTTGTCCATGGAAATCTGCGCCAAAACTGAATTGCTTCCCGCCATTCCCCCCGGCCCGCCCGCCCACTTTTGATTCAGCGATTCGTAGCTTCCCTCGCCCGGAATTTTTGCCTGTTCCGCAATAACGAACTTGGCCAGTTCAACCCCAGATCGACCAAGCCATTCCAACTCGGATTCGTAATTGGAATTACGAGCCAACGTAACTTCCACTTTCATCGACAGAGCGAATGCGCCAGCCAGAGTTGCTAAAACTAAAATGACGAGCATCACGATCACGAGAGCAATGCCGCTGGAGGACGACTGCAAACGAATTTTCATTAGCGTGGTTGCCTTCCATTGCCCCCTGGAGGTGTCGGTGGACCATTGAATCCGCCGGGATTGCCTCGCGGATTTCCGCCATTATTAAATCCTCCACCGTTATTGAATCCACCTCCTCCATCGCGACCACCCGTCCCACGTCCGCTGCCACGACCATCCGGCCCGCCCCGACCACCTTGGCCGTCGCCTCGTCCACCACGTCCACCCTGCCCTCCTGTCCCGCCACTACCGGGAACACCAGCCCCACCCGGCGCGCCAGCTTGACGAGGTTGCTGGACGTCAGCTCCAACTGCAATCGAAGGCATGGCAATGATTCTCGAGACAAGTTCCGTTGGTTGTGAAGAATTTTTGGAATGCCCGACTCCGAGTGAAACTCGAATTTTTTTAGGAATCGCATTCGTCGTCAGCAACTCGTCGGTCCAGTCATTCAAAGTGGGATCCCAAAATTCGAGCACGAACAGACTCACGTCTTTGGCAAGCGTGATTGGATACGCTGAAACTTCGGCGTTTGTCACGAGCAACAAAGGGATTTGCGTCATCACAAGTTGCGCCGTGCCATCGACCCCGGGCTCAACGGAAAAAGTCACCCGCCGCACTACTTGATCGCCAAATAAACCCGATCCCGGGAATGTCTCAGGCAATCGCGCCGCCAAACTCAACCACGCAAATTTTGCGTCGCTGGTCTCAGCCATGAAGTTGTAATACCGTGCGTTTACCGTGTATAGCTGCGTCGTCAACAGTGCGTCTTCAATCGTTCGAATCGCGATGCGCGACCGCTGCGCCGCCGCCGCTGCGTCCAGCCCCGATTTCGCGCCGCGCACGATCGCTGCCCAAGAAGAGTAAACGGCGACAATTATTACCGTGAAAATCGACATCGCGATCATGATTTCCAACAACGTGAAACCTCGCTTTGAATATGAACCAGGTGTTTTCATCGGCGTCCAGAAAATGCGCTTCGCGTGCTCAGGCCAGTGGTCGATTCGGGGCGATACAACAGGCAACTCATCGTAGAGTCCACGTTGCGACCATGATAAACCGTGCAATCCACCTGGAACATTCCATTGGTCACCCACATCATCGTCTGGATTTCCCAAGTGAATTCGGGATACAAATCGCCGAAATCGCCCGACTCAAATCCCTCTTCCAGCTTGTTCGTCAGCGATAAATTATCCGCAATCACCATCCCCGGCGTTGGAACATTTTGTGTCAGTGATCTCGCCGACCGCAACGTCTGGCTCACCAGCGCGAGAATGGAAAACATCGCCATGAAAAATATTGCAATGGCGATCATCACTTCGAGCAACGTGAAAGCTAGCAGTGGTCGAGAGCCGAGGGTGGAACGTCGAGAGATCGACAAGTCGCCGCCCGATTGACCAGACGTTCGGCACTCATCTCTCGGCCCTGGACAAATTTTCATTTTCATCGAATCACCTCCACGTCAGCCAACCCGGTCACAACTTCCAAAGTAATCTTTCGCGCTTCCATTTGATCCGATTGCAACAGAATGGTGAATTCGTCGCTCGTTCCATTTAGATAGAAATGTACGCGCGCTTCGTCGGCATCCTGCAATTCGATAAAATTCACTCCAAGGATTTGGATGAACACATTCTCCGGCAACGTCGCCGAAAATTTTCCGCCCGTAATCGTTCGATCTTGCGGGCGAATCACCATATCGCTCGTCTTGGCCGAAATGATCGCATCCGCCCGCGCCGCGTTACACGCTTCCATGAGATCGCTCACCGCTTTCCGCATGCCCTCTTTGCGCAATGAACGGACGATCGACGGCACGCCCATCGTCATGATTACACCGATGATCGCGACCACGATCATGATTTCGATCAGCGTGAACGCTCGATTGCGCAGGCTCTTTTTCATTTCGCCCCGCCGCTGATATTGGAGATCAAATTAAACATCGGCAGGAGAATACTGATCAGCAAAAATCCCACCCCAAGCGCCATCACGATAATCAACACCGGCTCAATCAAACTCGTCATCACGCGCAGTGCGATGCTCAACTCGCCTTCGTAAGTATCGGCCAGATTTCCCAGAGCGCCCGGCACGTCGCCCGTATCTTCGCCGATCTTCAACAAGTCCACCATCAGCGCGGGGAAAATTTTACTGCGCGCGATCGGTTGCGCGATCGTTTTGCCGTCAGTCACCTCTTCGCGAGTCTTGGCGATGGCTTCCTTCACGATCCGATTAGACATGACATCCTCCGTGATTTTCAGAGCGACCAGAACCGGCACGCCGTTTTCCAGCAACGTCTGCAACGTGCGGCAGAATTGTCCGAAAATATTCAACTTTACCACCCGACCCACCACCGGCGCATTCATCTTCCACCCGTCGATTTTGCGCTTGCCTGCTTCCGTCGATTGAAACCTTTTGAAAATCACCGTCACGAAAATAACGACCAACGGAAAAACCCACCAGTAAGAGGTCACCATGTGGCTGAATCCCATCAACATCCGCGTCGGCAACGGCAGCGCCATGTTGAATCCGACAAAGATCGTCATGAACCGCGGCAACATGAAGAAAATGAAAAACGCCACAATGCCCGCCCCCACACAACAGACCAGCGCCGGATAAATCATCGCCGATTTAAACTTCGCCTGCACCTCCGCGAATTGTTGCAAATGCGTCGCCAACCGTTTCAACACCTGCACCAACGCGCCGCTCGATTCGCCAGCCTTGATCATGTTGATGTAAAGATCCGAAAAAATATGCGGCTGCTTCGCCATCGAAGCGGACAACCCTTTACCCTCCATCACTTCCTGTTTGAGTTGCTTGCTCACATCCGCCGGAATGCCTTTGGATTCCAGATGCGTCATACTGTTCAGCGCCACCGTCAGTGGCATGCCGGACTTCAACAAATTCGCCAACTGCGTCGTGAAGGTAGCGACCTCCTGCGTGCTTGGCTTCCGCTTGCGATTGAACATCGCGCGCAACGCCGGCGGCAACAAATTCGATTGCGTCTGCGGAACACCGGCGCGATCCACCGTGATGACCGCCCCGCCTTTCGGCGCATCCACAGAAACCGGGAAAAGACCGAGCCGCTCGATTTGCAGCAAGGCCGCCGAACGATCTGTAACATCCAGAACGCCTTGCACGACTTCCCCGGAACGGCGTCGAGCTTTATAAGAAAATTGGGCCATAAAAATTTACTGTCAGCTTTTTGTTTTCGGTGCTCAGCTTACACGCTAGGGAAAAAATCGGCAAACGCTCTTTGCCATCGGTTCCGCGTTTAAGATAAACCCCACGAGCGCGAAAAAGTTGCCGGGCGGCACCTGCCTCCCGCGAGTGCGAAAAGAATATTCCACAACGGAGCGCCGATTTCCAAATCGGCTTATTTGATCCAATCCGCCCGAAAGTCTAACCGGAAGTTTAAGCTCCAGCCATCTCGTTGTAACCGTGCGAGACACCGGTGTTACCCAATTCGTTGTAATCGCGTGAAAATCAATCCAGTATGAAAGCTCACATTCCCAAAATAAAAAAATACTTTTTATCGTTGCTCTGCATCCTGACTCTGGTTGCCGCTCTTACTGCGCAAACCAAACCGGCTGAAAAACCGAACGCCATCTTCTCGCCGTCGATGATTTGAATACGCAGGTCGGTTGGAGCGAATTCAGTTTTATTTCCGAACAGGATTGTCTCGAAGGGACTTGCCGAGAATAGCCCGGCGTTTCAACGCCGGAAAACGGGCGCGATTCATAAGTCCCGAAGGGACGGTCGAATGCCTCGTAAATTAGATTAATTTTCAACCGTTCCTTCGGAACTAAACAACCTCGTTCTCTTTGTTTCCTTCTGTAACTTCAGCAAAAAAAATGTCTCCGCACTCTCTGTCATCTCGCCGCGTGTTTCTGAATTGGATTTTGGGAACGATCGCGGCTTCGAGTTGCGGCCCGCCGCTTTGGCAATGGCTCGCCCCGGCGCCGTTTTCCGCTGCACCCTATTCCGTCTGAAAGAAAAATCAGTGTTCATCGGCGTTCATCTGTGGCAGTAGTTTTGCACTTTATGGAATACGAAGCGGTCATTGGCCTCGAAACACACGTCCAGCTCAAGACGAAATCGAAAATCTGGTGCGGCTGCGCCAACGCGTTCGGCGCGGAACCGAACACAAATGTCTGCCCGGTTTGCCTCGGCCTGCCCGGCGTCCTCCCGGTCGCCAATGAAGAAGCGCTTCGCCTCACGGTGTTGACCGGGTTTTTGTTGAATTGCTCCATCCCGCGTTACGCGAAGTTTGATCGTAAAAATTATTTCTATCCAGACGCGGCCAAAAATTATCAAGTCACGCAATACGACAAACCTTCGACCGCCAATGGCTACGTCGATTTTGAATTTCAAGGAAGCCTGGCCCGCGTCCGCATCACCCGCGCGCATCTCGAGGAAGATGTCGGAAAAAATATTCATTTCGAACGCAACAGCGGCGTCGATTTCAATCGCGCCGGAGTGCCGTTGCTGGAAATCGTTTCCGAACCGGACATCACCAGTCCCGACATGGCCTGCGACTATCTCAATGCGCTCAAGGATATTTTGATCTATGGCGGCATCAGCGATTGCGACATGGAAAAAGGTATGGTGCGTTGCGACGTCAACATCAGCGTCCGTCCAATCGGCCAAAAGGAGCTGGGCAAAAAAATCGAAATCAAAAACATGAACAGCTTCAGCGGCGTCCGTCGCGCGCTGGAGTATGAAATTCCGCGCCAGATCGAAGTGCTGAAAAGTGGCGGAAAACTTTTCCAGGAAACCCGGCGCTGGGACGACGTCGGTTGCATCACCGAGAGCATGCGCAGCAAAGAAATGGCGCATGACTATCGCTATTTTCCGGAACCCGATTTAATGCCATTCGAGCCGACAGCAGCTTGGCTGGAGGAAGTTTCCGCGCGCGTGGTCGAATTGCCGCTCGCGAAAAAACAACGTTTCATCACGAATTATCAACTGCCTCCCGCCGATGCCGAAACGTTCGTGAACGACGTGCCGCTCGGGAAATATTTCGAAGTCCTCGCCAAACAATCCAAGAACCCGAAGACCGTCGCCAATTGGGTGATCAATAATTTGCGCGCGAAACTTTCTGAAAGTAGCAGCCGACGCCTGTCCCGCGACTGCGGCGATAAGGAGGCGCTAATTGTAAATCCCGAAATGGATCAGAGCCTCCTCACGTCGGCTGCTACGGAAATGACGCTGGCGACGCTCAAATTCAAGCCCGAAGCTTTGCTTGAACTCACCGCGCTCGTGGACAGCGGGAAAATCAGCAGCAAAATTGCGCAGGACGTTTTTGCGGAAATGTTTTCCAGCGGAGAATCGCCCGGCCAGATCGTCGAGAAAAAAGGGTTGGCTCAAGTCAGTGACACCGGCGCGATTGAAAAATTCTGCGACGATGCGATCGCAGCCAATCCGAAGAGCGCGGAAGATTTTCGCGCTGGAAAACCGGCTGCCTTGAATTTCCTTAAAGGCCAGGTGATGAAACTGAGCAAAGGCAAAGCAAACCCAAATCTCATCGGCGAAATTCTGGAAAAGAAATTGAAAAGTTAAGTTCCTGCCGGCGAATTAACTCAACAACGTCCCATCTTTATCCATTAGGTTCCGTTCCTACGGCAGGGATTGCAGCGGTCGGCAGACCACGCGTTTGTTTAGAAAAATTGTCCGGCTTTCTGCCGAAAGCTGCTACGCGGCCATTGCAGAGTTTCCCTAAGCGTTGAACCTGTCCTTGGAACATCGCAAGCATGTCCAATAGACCCACGCGATAAAAACGATCTGGAACGGAAGCCTCGCCCAAAGGATCCAGTCTGGAAACGAACCGCCGACTCCATGGAGTGCGGCGTGAATGTTGGCCGGGAACACCGCAATCAAAAGCGCGATAAGACCCCAGGCTGCAAGCCGCCGCGTTCCGGGAATGATCAAGCCAAGTCCGCCTGCGATTTCGGCTGCGCCACTGATATAAACCAACGCCAGATGCCACGGCAGATAAGGCGGCATGATCTTGAGGTAGAATTTCGGGAAGACAAAATGGTTCACTCCTGCTGCGACGAAGAGCACAACTAAAAGCCAGCGTGAAAGTTTTCTAAGCATTTCGTTCCGGTCTTTCAATCAGCTCCACCTTGGGATTTGAAATGAACAACTCCCAACTTCTGACAAACGCCGCTTTTGTCCTTTCAATATTTTCCACCGTTTTCATAAGAAATAATTCGGGACAAAATAAATACCAACGAAGATAAATCTCCAAGCTGTAAATGATATGCGTCAATCACGCCGCATAAAAATATAGTGGAGCAGATTAAGGATGCGAGATTTGCAACCGATAGTAGCGTGAGCTGAAGTTCGTGGTTTCGGTCAACGAGACGGTGCCGAAGCCAAGATCGACGACCGTGACACCTGGGCTGGTAACCCACACCGAGTTGCCACTGTGAGAGGCGATGACGTTCCAGTTGCCGGTCACGAGGTTGCTGTTGGCCTCGACTTTCAAAGTGATATCACTGGCGTTGAAATTCCTCGTGAAGTTGATGCCTGCCGAATGAGGCACCAGACCGCGAGTCGCGAGATTCGGATCGCCGCCAAGCGCATACTCGAACAAGTTCACAAGTCCGTCAGCGTCGGGATTGGCCGTGTCTCCAGCGATGGTCGCGTTGTTCGCGTTGGCGCCAAAGTTGATGAACTTCCATGCGTCGTAGGGCGCTTCCAGAAGCGTGACGGTGGCGTTTGAATTGGCACCGATGGCAGCGTTGACGACGTTGCTCAAGATGACCGTGAACGTTTTGTTCGGCCCGGCCAAATGATCGTCGGCGGCCGGGACAACGGTGAAGGTGCGCGCTGTCATGTCGCCATCTATCCAAGTGAACAGGCCGTTGGTGCTGGTGTAATCGGTGCCGGCATGAGCAATGCCGTCGGCTGTCGAATACGCGACCGCTACGATGCCGGTGCTGCTGGCGGCGCGAGTGACGGTCACGGTCACAGCATTGCTGCTGACTGGAGTCGAATAGGTGGCGGCGCTGAATTGGAGTTGGACGGCCGGCGAAGGCAGCGACGCAGTGTTGCCCCACGCGGGATAGACATCCAGAGCGTTATTAAAGGTGATGCGCGTCTGGCCGGAGCCATCGATGTTCATGACATAGACTTCGTCACCGACGCCATCGCGGCTGGAGGTGAAGCTGAGCCGTTTGCCGTCGGGACTGAAGTAAGCGGTGTTGTCGGTAACGTTGGTCGCGGTATTGGAAATGTTGGTCTGGTTCGAGCCGTCGATATTCATCATGTAAATCTGCCGGTGGCCGTCGCGCTCGGAGTTGAAGGCAATCTTGGTGCCATCGGGGCTGATGACCGGGTAGAAGTCACGCCCGGGCGAGAACGTGAGCCGCGTCTGGCCGGAGCCGTTGGCATTCATGATATAGACTTCTTCGCCGCTATTGTTGGTGGTGGTGTCGCGAAAGGAATCAAAGACGATCTTCGAACCGTCGTAACTCCAATACGGGAAGTTGCCGTCGCCAGAATTCGCGGTGAGGTTCGTCCGCCCGGTGCCATCGCCGTTAATGACATAGAGATTGTAGCCGCCTCCGGCATTGGTGCGCGGCCCCATGTAGATGACCTTGCTCCCGTCGAAATTCGGCGCAGCGGCCCAAAGCGAGGAGCCATACAGGTTTGTCTTGGTGAGGTTGAGGAGACCCGTGCCGTCGCTATTCATTGACCAGACGTTCTGATAGCCGGGTTGGCCGCGGTCCGACATGAAGACAATCTTCCGTCCGTCGTAACTGACGCGCGGGATCACGTCGGTGGAGTTCGTACGGGTCAGATTCAAAGCGGCACTGCCGTCCGGATTCATCGAGTAGATCTCGTAGTTGCCGTCGCGTCCCGTGGCAAAAACAATTCGCCCCGTCGTCACGGGCAAGTTCACAACCTTCCACCAGCGCAAGAAAGTCCTCAGGGCTTCAGGCTTATTCGTTGGCATAGGCTGGTTGAGCTGGTTGGCGGTATTGACGCCATGACAATTGACACACGTGCGAATCTCACCGGGCTGGAACGACACCCAATAGCGTTCGCGCACAATCGGCGTGCCGTTGGTGTCCACGGTCTGCCAACTCATCGCCCGGCGCGTCGGTAACGCGACCGCGAACGAGCCGTCCGCGCCGAGTTGCGCACTACCGGGAATCTTGCCGAGCGGCGGCGGATTATCCTCAAGCGAATCATGCCACGGTTCGGCCAGCACACGGCGGCCCGGCAGTGAATTCGTGCCGTCCGGTTTGACGCTGCGGAGCTGGTCGGCTTGAAACATCTGGAGGTAGCCGAGATTGTAAACGGTCCCGGTCGTTGCAATCGACTGCGTGCCAGACCAGGCGACTTTGAGATTGTAGGGCTGTTGCCGGTCGGCGTGGTCGCGCATCGTGACGTTGCGACCGATAACGAGGGCGTATTCATTTGTGATGAGCCAGGATTTAAACGTCGGAATGTCCACACCTTCCTCGGTAAACACGCTCGCCTCGATGGGATCGATGGCTGACTTCTGCGCGACCGGCAACGGGCGCGGTGTTACTTCGACCGGGTCAAGCTCCCAGAGTGGACCAGCATAGAAGATTTGGTTCGATCCAACCCAGTAGGTGACCGAATTGGTGAAGCCGGTCGTGAGATAACCGTTTGTCGTCCCGCCAGCAATCGTCATCAACCGGAACTTGTAGAGCGGCTGCGGACTCAGCGCCGTGCCGATGTTGCTATCGACTGTGGGTGCAGCGGTGAACGATGCGATGAGCACGCCACTGCTTAACATGCGCGGATTGCGATAAACTCCGAAGGGGTTCGGGATGGCCGTGGATTTAGGGGTGATGTAATTGATGACCATCGTGTCGGCGTTGACGTTCGTCGCCGCAGTCAAGGTGACGATCTGCCCCGCAGTGTGCGTCCCGATGTCGGGCGAGTCCACGGCGTAGAGCAGGCCGGGCGTCGTCGGATCTTCACTGCTTAGAAAAAAATTGGCGACATAGTTCGTGTTGAACCGTTGCGCGGCGGACAGCGTGACGATGTCCGGATTGTTCGTGAACGTGGAGCTATCAACCTGCGCCAGGAGTTCATGCCGGCCCATGTGGTTGACAATCTCCTGCGCCGTTCCGTCTTCGTTGACCTGCCACGGCAGGAAAAGATTGAACGCATTCCCGCGCATATTCGCTCCGGCCAGCGCGTTGGTATCCGACGGCTGCGGCTCCGGGAAGACTTCGAGCGTGTTAGTAGTCATCACCGAGCCCGGCAACTCGCTGCTCCAGTTGAAAACGTTATTGGTGCTTTGGCCGTTCTTGTCGGTCAGTTGCCGGACGTCGCGCGACAAATGATCCCATCTCGTGAACAACACCCGCCCGAAGCTATCAACAAACGGCTTGAACGAACCCGACGGCGAATGCTCCATCAAAAACAAGTTTCCAGTCGATGGATCGAGACTCCACAACCCGGTCACCGTCGGCAACTGCAAGTTCTCCTCGCGTTGCGGATACAAATACGCCGAACCGTCGCGCGGCCGATCACTCGCGAAAATAATCCGGCCATCTGTGCCATACGTCGGGCTGACGTTGTTGTAGTTCGTCGGCTGATTCGGTATCGGCACAATCACCGGCACTTGGCCTTTGCTTGCGAAGTTGGACAACTCATAAATTTGCCAGACGTATCGGTTCGTATCGCCCGCAGCAGTCGGTGCGCCGACGACCATGCTAAACAAAGCCTTCGTTCCGCTCCACTCCACGCTCGGCTCGCGGACGGCGATACTGGTTGCGCCCTGAAGCCCGTTCGTCGTCCCATAGCCTGCGAGCCACGTCAAGTTTGTCAATGAACCGTCGGCATACCGGATCCACAACGCCCCGCCCCGTCCCGCCGCTGCAGGATCCCCGAGATGATTCGAAAACGGCGACGTCACGTTACATACGGATGAAGTTACTTCTTGTGAAGTCACTTCGGTCGGCAGCGGGACTTGGGTAACGAAGAGGATGGCGTTCGTGATGGCGGCCGTCGCAGGCACGGACGGCAAGGCTACGAGAATGATTACGACGGCCAGATTTTTGATTGATGACAATGAAGAACGGATGGAAGCGGCGAATTTCATGTCGAAGCACAGGTAGCACGCGGCTTGCCATCCTCAACCAGTTTCACAGCAGTGAACGGGCGGCCACCGATCAGCACGAGCGATTACCATTTACCCGCAACTTGTCGGTCGAGTGTCCCGCTTCGTGGCAACCGGGTTTGTCTCCAAGACATCGCCATCCTTGGCTGGTGGGCATGGCCAAGCATAAATTACCGCCGCTTTCCAGTCCTCTGATTTCGTTCAGGTTCTTCATGTCTTTGAGTTTTCGGAGGTGTCCGTAATCACAATTTTGGCAGAAGCGGATTCAGAATGCCTGCGAGCCGTTCCGCAATCGCGTTGTAGCCGTCCTCGTTCGGATGAATATAATCCGACATCAAATTTGGCGTTCCCAAAATGCCGCTGAGAATATTGGGCACAAGCAAGACTTGCTTTTCTTTCGCCAACGTTTTGAACGGCTTGGCGTAACGATCCGAAACTGAAGCGCTCCTCACCCCGATCAAAACAACAAAGGTTCCGTTCGCCTGCAACCGATCGATCATCGCGGAAAGATTGGCAAAAGTCCTGTCCAGGGGAAGTTGTTGCAAGCCGTCATTGCCGCCGAGACACAGCAAAACAACCCGGGGTTGTTGCCGGACAATTTCTTCGATCCGCTGCAAAGCATTCTCCGTGGTTTGCCCGGGAACACCTTGGTTGCGAATGGTGCGCCCGATTTTTTGACTCAACAAGGTCGGGTAATCACTGCCCGCTGCGGCACCAAATCCCGTCGTGAGACTGTCGCCGAAAGCAACCCAATCACCGGTCGCGCGCGGCGGGAGATTCACATAGGTCGGCGTGCGGCAACTCCGAAAACCGATGAACGCACCCACGCCCAGCACGAGCGCCACCGCCAAAATTTTCCAACGTTTCACGAGAAATTAAACAATCGATTTCGTCAATCGTTCCGAATTTTAAGATTGAATGAAACGGGAAGCGAGTTAACAAACAACCGTGATGCGCGCTTATTTGTTTCATTGTTTTTAGCATGGCTCTTCCACTCACCTACAATATTCGCAACGTGTTCGTTCGCTGGCGCGCGACGCTCGCGACGATTCTCGGCGTGGCGTTGGTCGTGGCCGTTTACGTTTTAGTGCAGGCGCTTGCGGTCGGTTTGGAAAAATCGAGCAGCAACACCGGCGATCCGCGCAACGTGATGATTGTCCGAAAAGGGTCCACCGCAGAATCCAGCAGCCAGGTCACGCGCGCGCAACTTCGCCTGATTCAATACTGGCCGGAAATCGCCAGGGATGAAGCGGGGCACCCGTTGATTTCTGCGGACGTGCTGGTGCTGATCAATCTCGTGCGCCGCGACGAAAAAGGTGAGGCCAACGTTTTGGTGCGCGGCATTTCACCACTGGGCATGAAGCTGCGCCCGCAAGTTTCGCTGGCGAGGGGACGCTGGTTTGATCCGGGCAAAAGAGAAGTCGTGGTGGCGAAAAAACTGGCCGTTCGCATCGCGAATTTCGAAATCGGACAACGTTTCAAAAGTGCCGGGCAGGAATTGACCGTGGTCGGTTTTATGGATGGGCAAAACAGCGCATACGATTCCGAGGTCTGGATGGATGCCGATGAAGCGCGTTCGATCTACGATCGGGATAATTATTCCAGCGTCCTGGTGCGGGTGGATTCGGACCAGGCGGCGAATTCGCTCACGAACAAAATGGAAATCGACAAGCGCCTCCCGTTGCGTGGAATGTCGGAGGTTTCCTACTACAGCGCGCAAACCATGACTGCGCTCCCGATAAAAATTCTCGGAAATTTCCTCGCGACGGCCATGTCGATCGGCGCGGTGTTCGCCGCGATGAACACGATGTATGCCAGCGTCGGTTCCCGAACCCGCGAGATCGGGACGCTGCGCGTCCTCGGTTTTCGGCGGCGCTCCATTCTGCTTTCGTTTCTTTTCGAAGGAGCATTTTTAGCATTGGTCGGCGGAATCATTGGCTGCCTGCTGTCGCTACCGATGAACGGTTACGCGACCGGAACCATGAGCTTTGAATCATTCAGCGAAATTGTTTTCCAATTCCGCATCACGCCTTGGCTCGCGGCGAAGGGATTGATTTTTTCCGTGTTTGTCGGGGTGATCGGAAGTTTTTTGCCGGCATTGCGCGCGGCGCGATTGCCGGTGATTGCTTCGTTGAAAGCGGTTTGAGCAAATCACATTTTTCCAAAACAAACTTCCAAATCGCCTGTTTTTTGCTAAGGATGGGCGGATGCTGCCGCCAAATCATCGCGCGACTTTCGCGAAATTCCTGGAATATTCGTTCATCCTGATTTTCTTTTTTGCCCATGCTGGAACGGCGCTGGCCCATGCTGGCCCGGCAACCGAACGAGTAGGAACTCCGTGGAAGGGACAGCGCGGCATCCATGAAAGCACGGCGCAAATCATGGCGCGGGAAAAAAATTCCACCCCGCGAACACATCCCGCCATACGGCATCCTCGGTCTGAAGGAGATTTTCAATTTTTACAGCAAAACCCGGAATCTCCCGAAGTAACGACTTGGCCCTCGACAAACGCGCCGGCAAACGGGGCGCCAACCGAAGCCTCCCTGACGCCGGGTGTTGGATTTACTGGCGCAACATTGAACGACACGCTCGCTTTCCCGCCGGATTCAATGGGAACAATCGGACCATCCCAATTTTGCGTGGCAGTCAACGGGCGCATTCGCACTTTCAATAAAGATACCGGCACAGCGGACGGGGTGATCAATGCGGACACCGATGTATTTTTCAATTCGGTGATGACCCCGCCGACTACCAATAATTTTACGAGCGACCCGCGCATTCGCTACGACCGGCTTTCTGGAAGATGGTTTATCCTCATCATTGATGTCCCGGGCAAAAATGGAACGTTGCCCAATCGAGCGATGATTGCGGTGAGCGATTCCGCTGTGCTGACCTCGATCACGGTTTGGAATTTTTTTTATTTCCAACAGGACCTCGTATCGCCGCCGGGCGACACGGGTAACTTTGCCGATTACCCGACCTTGGGCATTGATGCCAACGCGCTTTATATTGGCGTGAATATTTTTAAAGGGCGGACAGGTTCATTCTCTAACTCGACCGGATTTGTGGTGAGGAAAAGTTCTATTCTCGGCGAGGGTCCGATTGTGGTGACAGCATTTCGCAAACTGATTGGCAACGGGCCAGCGGGCGGACCCTACACGCCGCAGGGTGTTGATAATTATGATCCTGCCGCAACGGAAGGATACTTCATCGGCGTGGACGGATCCTATTACGGCAAACTCAACTTGAGGCGCGTGACCAATCCCGGAGGAACCCCTGCCATCTCCGGCAATATTCAGTTCACGGTTCCAACAACCGGTGGGACCATCAGCGTGCCGCATTTAGGAAATACGGGCGGAGCCAATGGTAATTTGGATGGCCTCGATTACCGCCTTATCTCCGCACATATTCGCAACGGCCGACTTTGGACGACGGCAAACATCGCGGTGGACAACACGGGTTCGCCGAGTGGAACCCACACGCGAAATGGAATTCGCTGGTATGAATTGGAAGGAATTGCCAGCGGCCAAACTCCGACCGTGCTCCAGTCAGGAACCCTTTTCCAATCCTCGCCGAGCAACACGACCGATCAACGTCATTATTGGATGGGTTCGATTATGGTTTCGGGACAAGGACATGCGGCGATGGGATTCAGCGTCGCCGGAGCGAACGAACGGGCCAACGCGGGAACGGCGGGCCGTCTCGCGACCGATCCGCCGGGCACTTTGCAAACGCCAGTTCTCTACACCTCGACTTCGGCCTCCTACAATCCGCCCAGCGATCCCGGCAGCGGGAGCGGACGACGTTGGGGTGATTATTCCTACACGAGCCTTGATCCTTCCGATGACATGACATTCTGGACTATTCAGGAATTTTGCGATTCAGAAAATTCCTATGGCGTTCGCGTTGTAAAACTTTTGGCGCCTCCACCCGCAACCCCGATGAATTCCAACCCGATTTCCCTGCCTCAAGGAGCAACGAATGGGAGTTTGCTCATCTCTGGATTTTCAACGAATGGATCGGGTTTCTTCGACCCGGGCGCAGGCTTTTCAAATCGCATTTCCGCAAGCGTGAGCGGGAGCGGCGTCACTGTTCTAAACGTCAGCTACATGAATCCGAGTAATATCACGGTGGCCGTTTCCATATCCGCCGTCGCCACTCCCGGAGCAAGAACCATCACGGTAACAAATCCTGATGGACAAACAGCAACCAGCAGCTCACCCATCCTGACTATCCTCGCACCCGCAGTCACGAACCACGCGCCAGTTCTCGTTGCGATTTCCGATAAAACCATCAATGAGCTGACGAACTTTTCTTTCACCGTGTCGGCCAATGATTTGGACGGCGATGCGCTCACTTTCAGTTTGGAGACATGGGCGCCGAATGGAGCGAACATCAATCCGACCAACGGGGTCTTCACCTGGTCACCAACGGAAGCGCAAGGTCCGAGCACAAACGACATTTCGATTCGCGTTACGGACAGCGGTTCGCCCAACTTGAGCGCAACGCAATCTTTCCGCATTTTTGTTTTGGAAATAAACAGCGCTCCATCACTGGCCCAACCGACGAATCAAATTGTGACGACGGGAACGCTCTTGAGTTTTGCGGTGGCCGCTTCGGACCCGGACCTTCCAGCGAATTTCATCAGTTACTATCTTGGTCCGGGCGCGCCGATGGGCGCATCAATCGTTGTGACCAATGGCCTTTTCACCTGGACGCCAGACGAAAGCCAGATCGGCACGCATTCAATTTCAGTCCTCGCGACGGACGATGGTTCTCCGAATTTGAGCGAGACAAAATCATTTTCGGTGAAGGTGGTCTCGCCGCCCGTTCTCAGCATTGCCCAAAGCGAAACCAATTTTGTCATCTCATGGACAGCAATCCCTGGTAAAACGTATCGCGTGCAAAATAAAAACGTCATTGATGCCACTTGGACGGATTTGGCCGAAGATGTCACGGCGGATGCTGAGATCGCAAGCAAAACCGATCCATTGCCAGCACCCACGGAGCGGTATTATCGAGTCATCCAGTTGCCGTGAACGATCGGTCAGCGCAATTCATGCTTTCCTGATTTCATTAATCGCAGCATCTTCGCCACGCCAAATGAATTCCGACAAACTTAACCAGCTCAAAATCGAGACCAGCGCCAAGTCGCGGCCCAAAGGCGCCTTTTGGCTGATCGTCATTTTCGTGGTCATTGTTACCGCCATCGCCATTTATTTCGCGTGGCCAAAAGGTGACGACTCCCAGCGTTTAGTTGGGCCAAAAAAAACGTCTCGCACCACAAACGCCACCGTGGTTGCGAAACCGCAGGGTTCCAACGATGCGTTGCTGACGGTGAGCGGTTACATCGTGAACCGAGAGCGGATCGAGTTAAGCCCACGCTTTCTCGGAGTGGTCAATTGGATCGGCGTGAAAAAAGGGGATGCCGTCACGAATGGGCAGGTCGTGGTGTTGCTGGATGATGCGGAACAAAAAGCGCGCGTGGCCGAAGCGCAAAGCCGCGTGACGAATGCAAAAGTTTCCGTGGCGAAAGCTGAATTGGACTTCAAACGTATCCGCGTCTTGAGCGCGACGCAGGTCGAATCGAAGCAGGCTGAAGACGACGCGCGACTGCGTTTGGATTCCGCCCGGGCCTCGCTGACCGAAGCAAAAGCGAACCTGCAACTGGCGCAAACGTATCTGGATTGGACGGTGATTCGTTCGCCGATTGACGGCGTTGTTTTGGAAAAGCTGGTCGATCCGGCGGAGTTGGTGGTTCCGCAAAGTTTCGGTGGCGGACGCGGGCCGAGCACCGCGCTGATTGCGCTGGCGAACCCGAAAGATTTGCAGGTGGAAATTGATTTGAACGAAGCGGATTTGGGCAAGGTATTTTTAAATCAGAAATGCCGCGTCAGCCCGGAAGCATATCCTGATAAAACGTATGGCGGTTACGTCGCGGAAATTGCCCCTGAAGCCAATCGTCAGAAGGGGACGTTGCAGATCAAAGTGCAAATCCGTGAGCCAGACATTTTTCTCACGCCTGAGCTGAGCGCCAAGGTCGAGTTCCTCCCGAAAAAGTAGATTACAAACGACTCCGCGTAAAAAAGAAAAGGCCTCCGAAATAAATCGGAGGCCTAGCAGGATTTCGAGGTCTTGTGCGTGTTACGTGTGGTTCGAGAAAACCAATCCACGTTACGCGGTTCATCTGCGGATAAGACACTGGTTGGCTCCGAACGTTTAAAACTTTCTAAACTATTTTAGGCCGTGAGGAGAAAATCGTCTGGAAACGTCGAAATTAACCCAGGCAAATTGCGAAACGATGTTTCGGTGTTGGACTGGCTAATCCGCTCTTTTTTGCGTGCCGCCGATCAATTCAGCGACACGCCCTTCGCAGCAGAATTAGGTTTTCCCGGCGGGTCGGCGGTTTCGGTCACAGTTCTTACTTCGTCAAAGACCATTGGAATCTGATGGATTATACGATTGAGAGCCTGTCTGAAAACGGTGGCGGCGGGCGTCTCGCCTGACGTGGAGGGCGCGCGTCCCGCCGCCCGGAAAGAACGTCTGCGTTGGGTGGGACGCAAAAATTCCAGTCTCGATTGCCTGTTCTGGTGCTTCTTCCGCCGGGCGAGACGCCACGGCTCCACGGCAGGCGAGACGCCCGCCGCTACAGGGCCGTTCCTTAACCGACTTTTCAGACAGGCTTTGAGGCACAACCACCTCCAGTTACTTTCGCGCGCCACGAATACGAACATAGCCCGAGGCAGCTCCCTCGGTCGGCGCAACCACCCGCTGGGTGGTGAGCCACACGGCACCGCCGTCGAGACAGTTTATCTCTTGAATGTAATCCGGGCCGGAATACCAGTTCAATAAATCGGGCGACCATTCGGGCGTGATCGTTACGTCAATGGCGGTCTTTGCTTTTGGTAATGTGATCTGAAAAAATCCGTTCGTAACCGTTGGCGCGAACGGGTTGGTATCCGCCGCCAACGGGAAGGTTCCGATGGCATACTCGACCAAATTTGGCAGGCGATCGTTGTCGATGTCGGTTGCGTCACCTCCAATGCCAGGATAGGTGCGATACCAGATGTTTATTGGACGATCCTGGATCACGACCGTTGCATTCGAAAGGCTCGTCAGCGTGTAATTTGGCGATGCTGCCAGCGTGATCGTGACGGTAACCTGATTCGTGGTCAGGCTACTTGTAATCGGCGTGATAAATAGGTTGGTGGTGGTCACTCCTGCTGGAAGCGTGACGGTTCCAGGTAGCGTTGCATAATCGATACCCGGTGCCGCCGTCCCGCCCACAGAATAATTAATTGCCAGCGCACCGCTGACGTCTCCACTTCGCACTATGCTGAACCGCCCGGCGTTCGTCAGGAAGACTCCACCGGTTGCGTCACTTGCCACCACATCCACAGTCGGCGGCGCACCGGTTGGAGATGCGGCGCCCAGGCCAAGGAACCGGACGGCATCGGCAATGCAATAGTTGGTGGAAACCGTATTGTCATTGCGGATGAATACTTTTCCACTCGTGCCAGCATTGAAGTTTGTGGTGAGCAATTTAAACCAGCCTCCGCTTGCCAGGCGCTGATTGACCAGAACCCGATTCGTGCCCGCAGCATGGACAATGTCGTAAGGCGTATTGGTCGCGCGATTGGAAGCTTCAACCCACCATGCATATACTTCGTAGGTTCCGTTGGTCGGCAGAGTCGGAGTGTAGCTGACCCACTTGGTTCCTTTCCCAGAAATGTTGTCGTGCCAATAATCACCGTTCCATCCCCCCGCATTCGAGCCTGCTACCCAGCCACCGGAGTTCGCGGTGCCAGGACTGTTTTGGTCAAGAATAATTCCGTTCGTCGAAGTAGTCGCGAGCGTCCATGAAAGCAACTGTCCATCCGCGCGAAGTTGAGCGGCGAGCTTCGCGTAGTTCAATTGTTGCACCGGAACGTTGTCATCCATGGCGAACGCAGCGGCGACTCCTGCCGCGTGACTCGCCATCATGAATACCGGCTCCATCCGGCACGAGGCGAACGCGACGTGACTGGCGGAAAGCGCAAAGGTGCTGAAAACATTTTGGCATTCGTTGCTGCGCGGAATGATCGAACGAAAACTGATTGGATACGGATACGGTGGGGTTCCTCCAATGCTACCTTCCCACCTGGAAAAACCGCTGGACGCGACCCGTTGCACGCCGTGAGAATCGATATTGTATCGCGCGAGGCAAATGCCGTCTGGTGCCGTAACGCGCGCTTCGCAGTTGGATTGCGTCATCACATAATCGCTTAACATGCGCCGGGCTTCGCGAACATAGATTTGCCAGGGCCATCCACCGTTGTCCGTGAATTCATCGGCGGCAAGCCCCCAGGATTGCGCCTCGGTGTTTAGATTCGCCGGGATGTTCGGGCTGGTCGCGTAGAAGTAGAGCAGGCCACGAATATAATTTTCGTGGGCGGCACGTATGACTGCGCGCTCGGCATAACTGTTTGTCGCCCAAGTATAATTGTAACCGACGTAATCGGTGGAAAGTTCACCATTCGCATTAATGTCGGTCTTACCATTGGGAATGATCTGTTGGATGTGGATCAGCGAACTGAGCGAGACCGAACCATCCACTGCAAATCGGTTTGTCACGTAACGACGAACCAGTTCATAGTTGGCCTCGGAGTAATTCGCTGGCGCCGTGATAGCAATTTTGTTGGTCACGTTCTGCGTTAAACAGAGTCGAAAATTATACGATTGCAGCCGCTGATCACCCTGCCCTACCACGCCTCCGAAGTTGGTGTTGACGAGTGGCAGCAGTCCACTGTTCGTGTTTCCAGAGATCAGATAAGGACTGTAGTTGTAAGAGCCTCCTGCCGAACGAATCCCCGCGAGCGATTCATTATAGACGTTTGTTCCCTCGCGTCCCCAGGTAAACGTCACTCCCGCCGCAGCCATCAGGTCGCCCTCATAGGTAGTGTCAATGAACTGTTTGGCGCGGAACCCTGAACCATCCTGCATGGTGATTTGCGTGATGCGGTTGCTGACCATGGTTGTGGAAACGAGCAGCCGGTTCGAATAAACATTCACACCTGCCTCGGTGAGCATCTGTCTGAATACATTTTCGGCCACGTGTGGTTCGAACCAGATGACAAGATTGGTCGAACCGTAAGCTGCGCCGACACGCTGGTAGAATTCTCGCGAGATGCCACTGACGTAGCTGGTGTCGTTGCCCGGCCCGATGTCCGTCACGCCCAGCCCGCTCGCAGTCATGCCACCGACATGATTATTCAGCGAGATGAAAGCCACTGATTTTCCAAGCCGCGCCGCCGCCACGGCTGCAGCCACGCCACCGGATGTGCCGCCATAGACGCAGACATCCGTTTCCACGGTGAGAGCGACTGCGCGCAAGGTCATCCAAAAAATTGTAACAGCGGCGAACGTGAATGATTTCATCGACATAACAGTTGCAAAACCAAATTTAAATCGCCCCGGCTTCCTGAGGCCAGGCGATTAGCACCCCGTCGTCGCGGAGCAATTGTTGGAACTCGCCAAGTAACACGGGTTTGTTGCGGACTTCGCGCGGCGTTTTCTTTCGAGTTGTGCAAAAAGCTGCCAGTGCTCCAGCGGCTTCCCCGATGTTCCACTCCACCGGATGCAGACGAAAACAACCGTTGGTTAGATGCGTTACGCCGAGATTTTTGCACGCGGGCAGGAGGTTCTCCATGCGACGCGGAATCAAAGCACCAAGCGGAATCTGGAACGGCAACGTGCTGCCAAATTTTCCATGGTCACCGGTCGTCGAGACATGCAAGTCCATCCAATAGCTACCGATACCCACAGAATCGGCAAACTGAGTGGCACGCACGGCTTCTTTGGACAATCCGGTTTCTTTCATACGCGCGTCGGTCGTAACGTGTTGTTCCAGCACGCTGAACTCGGCTTTGATGCGCCGCCCTTCGCGAATGTAAGGATACTTGGCCAATCCATCGGTCGTGCCGACCACATCGGGGCGTAACCGCAATCCTTTCCAACCCGTGCCACCGTCCGGGCGGGGCGCTTCGGTTTGCAACCAGTAGCAAAGCGACAGGCTGAGTTGCTTGGCACGCTCAAGATGTTTCTTTGCCTCAGCTTCGGGCACGTCACAAATCAGGCCAAACGAATAATCATTTTGCGCCCAGTTCACGATGGTGAGATCGCCACGATAAAATCCAGGCTTGAACAAATCACGATCCGCAATGCGACGGTATGTCCAAAAACCTTTGCGCGCATCCGGATCAAAACCTATTTTCCGAGACTCGGCGGAATCAAAGCTGAGGAAGCGTTCGCCCTTCTCTGGCGAGGTGCTCATTTTGAAATCGCGCCAGTAGGAATAGTCACGGGGTCGATCAATGGTGTGGTCTTCGCCCGCCAGATAATCCAGCGCAAAGCAAAAAGTGTATCCCTGTAAATTATCCGGTTCAGCCTTGTCCTTGGCGTGAGGTTCGGTTGTTTCGGACTTAGCCTCCGCACCAAGCGCATATTCTGTTTTGGTCAAAGGCAACAAATCTCCCTGCTCGGTTGCATCGGCAAAAAAGGGCGCTCGCAAAACAAGGTCGTGGCCGGAATCATAATCCGCTACCCGCACCGCTTCAACGCGATCCCTGTTCGTCAATGCGCCAATGGATTTGTGACGCAGAAGAATCCGCACCTGACCATTGCCAACAAATGGCGCGAGCATCTCTTTGAGCACGGCTAACCCGACACGCGGTTCCGCACCGATGCGCGAAACCCAGCAGTTGCCTGGATTAAGCAATTTATTGGAACGCGCCTTCTCGGTGAGCGGGTGATTGCGTCGATAGAACTCGCGAATACCTGTGCGCAATGCCTGGTAACTGCGAGTACCTCCGAACGTTTCTATCCACCTGTTTTCGTCGGGAGGAACGGCTTGTTGCGTCAACTGCCCACCGATCCAGTCGGTCTCCTCCGTCATGATCACATGCAGACCGTTCCGGGCGGCTGCCAGTGCCGCTGCACATCCACCCAACCCTCCGCCAATGATGACCAAGTCAGCCACCATCTCCCGGGCGCGCGCGGATGAGCGCGGTTTCGCAGGAGCCTCTCCGGCGGCGGCAATCGCCGAACCGCCAGCGAGCAGGATGGGCGCAGCCAGGCTGATGCTCTTGAGAAAGTCGCGGCGCGGCACGTTGCGTGTGAAATCATTCATAATACTCAAACTCAATCAAAAACATGTTCCAGAGACACTGGCCCATTTCCATCGAAGTCTCTTTAAAAAAAGACCCGCCGCCGGACGAGGCCGACGGCGGGTTGTTTAATTTACCGTTTCATCACTGATTGACCACGCGGTAGAAGCGCGTCGCTCCTCCCGCAGTGTTATCGGTGAACGATGCAGTCGGCCCAGTAGCCGTGACCGGTGAACCGACAGGAATCCAGGTCGGATCGGTCAGGACGTTTTTGTAAACCGCTTGATAAGTGTAGCCGTTGAAACAGTTGCCACAGTTGATCATCACATTTCCCGGGGCGTAGGAGACGCCGGTCAGGACGACCGGAGGCGCTGCGGGACTGCTGTAATTCAGGGCAACGATGCCGTTGTTTACATCGAGGCCGAACACCCAGGGGTATTTGATGTCTATCGCCGCGAGGTGTCCACCATTGGCGTTAACCGTTGGGAAAAATGCCTGATGAACCAACGCGGGCGGATTCGTATTACCACTGAGCAGGAACAACTCGAGGTCGTCCGGGGTGTTGTCGAGGTTCACGCCCACCAGAATGTTCCGGTTCGTATCCACACCCAAACCTGCCAGAGTGTTTGGGACTTGGGTTCCGGACAGATAAACGGTCGTGGCGGAGGCGTTGTTCGGATTACTCAAGTCGAAGGTCACTTGTCGAAGGTTGAAGCCGGTATCACCCTTTGCCCAGAAGGTGTTCGAGCTGGAACCAAAGGCTATGCCGCTGGACGCGAAACCAGCCGGGGCATTCGAGACAGTGATCACCGTCGGCGTAAACGTGGTGCCATCCACGGTGGTGAACAGGACAACGCGGATTGCATCAGCCGTGCCCATCAGGATCTGCGTATCGGTCCCAGCGCCGCGGATTGCCATTGTGTCACCGACTCGGTCGCTAAATCCTGTCGGATCAGCACCGGTCGTTCCACCCCAGGCGGAATTTAGAGATGCGCCACTGTCTGCGGAAGACCACCGGGTCAGGCAAAGAGTGTTCGGACGGAAAAACGTGTCCTGGATATTGCACGAATAAACCGCGCCGTCATCCGCAACCCGGATTTGGCCGATGACCCAACTACTGAGGCCGACGTCCGGAAGACCCGCTACGTTCAAGTTCTCGATGTAAGTCTGGTTAGTGGCATTGAGGGCATAGATGTTGAAGTGGTCCGCGACAAGAAGGCGTCCTTGATTGGGATCATAAGCGAGGCCACGCACGCTGGAAGTGGATTCATCCAACGTGGTGATGTTCGGGTTCGATCCCGGAGCCATGCTCCACATGTTGGTGACCACCGGACTGAGAGTGGGAATTTTAACAGTGAGTACGGCGGGCGGAGTACTGGTTATGCTGCCGGCCGTATTTTGCACCACCACATCGTAAAGCGCACCATTGGCCGACAAGGTTGGATTGTTTAACACGTAGGTCGTGGCGGTTGCTCCAGGAATCGCTACTCCATTGGATCGCCATTGGTAGTTCAACGCCAGCGTGCCAGAAGCGACCACTGAGAAATACGCGCCTGCGTTGGTGAAAGCTGTCACCGAAGCGGGCGGCGTCGAAATGGAGGGTGGTGTCGCAATTGGCACATCATAGGAAAGGGCGATGATGCCGTTGTTTACGTCAAGGGCATAAAGCCGTTTGTTCTTCATGACGATGGCACCGTTGCCGTTCAAATTGGCGTTGTTGGACATAAGTCCCTGGTGAAAGAGGACAGGCGGAGCGGCATTGCCGGTCAACTGGAAGAGTTGCACGTCGTCGGGATTATCGCTCTGCACGATGGTTGCCATCAAAGAGAGGGTGGGATCAACCCCAAGACCCATCGTGGTTGAAGGAACAGCGCTGTAATCGAAGACAATGCCATTCGTCCCCGCAACGAGATTGAAAGCGATTTTGAAAAGATCGCCACTGCCGCTTTTCGCCCAAAACGAATCACCATCACCGAATGCAATACCAGAGCCGGCGAAGCCACCTGGCACGCCCCCAATGCCTAGAACCGTGGGAGTAAAGTTGGTGCCATTGGCGGTGGTGAAAAGGAGAATGTTCGTGCCAGGGCCAACACCGGCAATCGCTGCCGTGCTGGAAGCAACCAGTATTTGTGTGTTCGTTCCCCGTCCGCGGATCGCCATGTTATCGCCATAACGTTCACCGACTCCACCCGGATTGCCTTTGTAAGCTCCGCCCGCCAGTGGTGCCGCACTATTCGTAGGGGCATTCCAGCGATTAATAACAATTTCGCTGAGCAAACCTACCGCGAGGTTGCAGGTATAGACCGCCCCGTCGTCCGCGATTCCAACCTGATCGATATTGAAAGTTGCGCCGGCTCCGGTCGTCAAGCCAGTGGCGCTGAGGTTACCGTTGGTTGCGCCGGTGTTGGCATCAAGAATATACACAGCGGCGGCATTGACGTAAGAAACAGCCACCTTTTGCAAGTTGGTGTCGTAAGCGATCCCGCGTCCGTTGTTATCGGTGCCGAGAAATGCCGTGTATCCAGCCGTGCCAGCGGCCACGCGCCAGAGCTGGCTGATCGCTCCGTTGGAGAGACTCGCGCGAATCGCAACTTGGACCACCGCACTGGTCACAGCCGGGTTCACAGAATTAGTGATGATAACGCGGTAATAGTTAGTGGAAGGCGAGGCAACAGAGTAGGAACTGGCGTTCGCTCCCGAGATGTTGGTGAAGGTCACCGCACTGGTCGTGCCATTGGAACTAGCCTGCCATTGATAGACTAAGGGGCAGAATCCAGAAGCCGAAACGCTCAGGGAATAAGGCGCATAACCAGCCACGCCAACTGGCTGGGCTGATATGCTCGGTGGTTGTGGAGGTATGATCGTAATTGCTGAACAGCGAACACCGTTATTGCAATCCAGCGAGTAGATAAACTGTGTGAAATTGGAGCCGCCCAAAACCGCTGCACCAGCCAGGTTACCATTAGTGACCAAATGAGGATAATTCGTCGTTGCTTGTTGAACTGGACAGGCACCGTTCCCCAAGACCGGGTCGAGGTAGAGTGCGACTTGGCCGACTGCAGAAACCCCGCCGGAATTTTGTGGACTTGCCAAAGACATAAACCCGCCCTGGGTTGACGACTTATAATCAATGTGAGTGGTAGTGCTAACTACACTTGGCAGTGAGAAAGAACCAATCTGACTGGCCGCCACTGGTCCAGCGCCCAGGGTTTCAATGTTGGTCGGGAACTGCATCAACAGGATATTGTTCGCCGTACCGCCACTCGGACGGACGAGAAACGTGTTGTTGGTGTAAAACGTGATGCCGCAGATGCCGCTCCCGGCCGGGGTATAGCCACTGATGCCGATGATGTGCGGCGTGAAGTTGGTTCCGTCCGCTGTGGTAAAGATCAGCATATTCGTGGTCAACACCGGGGAGGTCGTTGATATGGGCATCAGGATCTGGGTGTTCGTTCCAGAACCGCGAAGCGCCATGGAATCACCCACCCGGCCGCCGGCAGCGACAAATGCAGTCACATCGTTTGAGATTGCATTGCCTGCATAGGCGACGGAAGGAACGGCCAATCGATTAGACCAACGGTAAATTTTAATAAAATTACTTGGCGTTCCAGGATTGACCAAGTTCGCGGAGTAGATGGCGCCATCGGCGGCGACCTTGACCTGGTTCACAGCAAATGTTCCGCCGCTGACTCCGGTTGTGTCCATCATATTCAGAAAGGCTCCCGTAGAACCGTCCAGCACCTCAATCGTGGGAGCCGGCGCACCGCCGCCTTTTGCGCTGACAAAAACCTGGTTGGAAACCGCGTCATACGCCAAGCCACGGTTGTGATCCCCTGATCCAAGTATAATGTTCGAAGCCGAGATGACATTCGTCGGGACATACCAGACATTTGTCAACGAGTAGGTTTGCGCCTGGGTGGCGATGGCAGCGAAAAGCATGCACATGACAAGCAGAGGTGCAGCCGTCCATTGCCGAATTTTCCCGAATTTTGCCGGGACGCTTTGCATCAGCCCCGTAGGGCAGTTTGGTTGGTTTTTCATTTTATTTTGATGGGTTGGAACTGGAGTTCATGAGTGAAATGTCGAATGGTTACTTTCGGTCGTGAAATTAGTTGGGTACCGTTTCGGCCAGGCGACGGTAATCTTTATCGCCAGTGGGTGTGGCCTGAAACTGCGTCGCCGTCAGTACGTAGGGATCACGCCACTTCCAGAATTCCGCATGACCATCGCCGAAAGCGATGACGCATCCATTTTGATGACGGATTCCAGCGGGAACATTCCAATAGCCGGTTTGCCCGGTGCTCAATGGCCAAATCCCGATGGCGTTGTTGTCGATGCTGTCTTCTTTTTCGTCTAAAAATACGGACGCTTTGGAAGGGCCGGGGTTTTGCATTTCCGCTTCTTTGGCCACGGTTGCGGGACCGGTGGACCCTTCGTTCATCCAGTTCACGCCAGTACTCATTGAATAGCTCCGGCTGCGAGGCGTTTTGGTTGTGGCAACCGTTGATCGATCAGCCGGACAACGGTAGATCGCCGTTGACTTGTTGTAGTCAAACAATTTTCCGTAAATGATGGAGAGATTCGTTGGATCGGTTTGCGGATTACCCGTCCAGGTTCCCACGCCCAGAATGGACCCGCCCGACACCCAAGCCTGGCTGCCGCAAGAGGCATTTCCTTTGGTATAGTTGTTGACCAATCGTCCCTGGTTGTCCCCGGCGTACATCACCCAGGCAATGATGAGTTGCTTTTGATTACTCAGACAATTGGTGGTAACCGCCTTGGCCTTGGCTTTGGACAGGGCGGGCAGCAGCAATCCGGCAAGAATCGCGATAATGGCAATGACCACGAGCAGTTCAATCAACGTGAAACCCTGGTGTGATCCGGGTGCTTTAGCTCCGCTGTGCAATCCGCCCGCACCCGAATTAGAAACTCTCAGAGCGCTGGCAGTCCCGTTTAATTTTTGCGGCTCACCAAGTACGCTTCTGTTAAACAACAGAAGCATGGGCTTGAAGGCGAACACAAAATGAATCATTCCACTTATCATCAATCGGATTTTGCGGTTTAACAACCCACATATACATGTGACCCAACTCAGACACTGTCTGAAAAGTAGCGGCGGGCCTCTGGCCTGCCGTAGCGGGCGGCATCTTGCCGCCCGGATTGGGGCAGGATTAGGTGAAGCGATTCAGGTAATCCGCAGCTCTCCAACACGGCTCGCACCTTTTCCGCCGGGCGAGACGCCACGGCTCCACGTCGGCCAAGATGGCCAACGCTACGTCAGCTATTCCGAGAGTTTGGTTTGTCAAACGGTGGCGGTTGCTCTAAAGTTGTGAGACGAAAAATCTGCTGCATCCCACCCAATTCAACGTGGCCTCGCGCTGGTCGATGGTCGCTTTTCTCGTCTTCGTTTTCAGCACTTTCAATGGCGCGGTTGCAGCGCTGGAAAACCGTTCCATTCCTTACAGCCTTCGAACCTGGCAGACGGACGAAGGTTTGCCGCAGAATTCGGTTCACGCCATTGCTCAAACCGCTGATGGCTTTCTTTGGGTCGGCACGGAGGACGGTCTGGCACGATTCGACGGAATTCGTTTTACGTTGTTCCACGATAATGACGCGCCTCAACTCCGGCACGTGGCGATAACCTCTCTGCTGGCGACCCGCGACGGGAGCCTGTGGATCGGGGCTGTCGGGAGCGGATTGACTCGCTTGAAAGAGGGCCGTTCTGAACATTGGTCGAAAAGCAGCGGTCTTCCCGACAACAATGTTCGTTGCCTGGCGCTGAGTTCAACGGGTTCATTATGGATTGGAACGGATCAAGGTTTGGTGCGAATGAGCAAGGGAGGCTTCCAGAAATTTGATCCGACCAACAGTTCGGCGGATTTGTTCGTGAGCGGAATTTGCGAGGACCAAAAAGGGGTGATCCGGGTGGCCACGCGTAATGGGATGTGGAGTGTTGGAATAAACGGGGAGATCGACGAGGGAAATTTTGGTATCGGACCGATTAAATATGGTTTGAAGATGGTCTCTTCCGATCATTCGGGAAATGTCTGGTTTGGTGGGTCAGGCGGGCTGCGTTACGCGAGGGTTTCGGAAACACTTCCACAAGTGCGTGTGACGGATCTGCGGCAGCAGATTATTTCGGCGTTCATGGAGGATAGCCTGGGGCAACGCTGGGTGGGCACTTTCCGCGGGATCGTTCGAATGCAGGGCGACCAGATTGTTGACTGGCCGTTGAAGGAGAAAGCGGCGGGTGATTTGGTGAGCACGATTTTCGAAGATCGGGAAGGCAATATCTGGATTGGCGGGCGGGATGGATTGTATCGCCTGACTCCATCGCGGTTCGCGAATGTGACGACGCGACAAGGGTTGATCGCGAACGATGTGATGTCGATTTGCGAGGACAAAGCGGGCGCGTTGTGGATCGCCAGTTGGGTGGGCGGTTTGACGCGTATCCAGGACGGAAAATTTTCTCAAGTTTCCAGCACGAATGGTTTGACGGATGACGCGGTTCTTTCGCTGCATCCCGCGCGAGACGGCAAGCTCTGGGTTGGGATGGATTTTGGCCGGGGCATCAACAAGCTGGATCAAGAGTTTCAAAATGTCTTCCTGCAACCGGCGGGATTGATCAGCGCGCCAGTGCGAGCGATTTACGAGGAGGCGGACGGCACACTTTGGATTGGAACGGGTAAGGGCCTCAACGTCCTGCGCAACGGCCATCTGGAAACTTACACGACGACGAATGGATTGGCCGGTGACAACGTGCTGGCCATTCTTCAAGACAGCACTGGCACAATCTGGGTTGGGGCCGTGGGAGGTATCAGCCGATGGTCTTCGAATCGTTTTACCAACATCACGCGGCGGGAAGGGCTGTCCAACAATTCGATCAGCGCGCTCTACGAAGAGGTCGCAGCTCGCGGGGACGCTCGCTCTACCTTTGATGTGTGGATTGGAACGAAAGGGGGAGGTTTGAACCGCTGGCATGATGGAAAAATCAAATCTTACACGGCTAAGGACGGCCTATTCAGCGACGAAATATATGAAATTCTCGGAGACGCTTTTGGCTGTCTCTGGATGAGTTGCCGTCAGGGGATATTCCGGGTCAAACGGGTGGATCTGGATGATTTTGACCGTGGAAAAACTCCGCAATTGACTTGCACCGTTTTTGGCCGCGAAGACGGTATGGAAACGGTGCGATGCAATGGGACGGCCAAGCCCGCCGGTTGGAAAAGCTCCAATGGCCAGCTCTGGTTCGCAACGATTCGCGGTGCGCTCGCCGTCGAACCCCGCATTAAAACGAATGAGCAACCTCCTCCCGTCACGATCGAGGAAGTGCGCGCGGACGGCCAGTTGTTGCAACCGGCTCTTCGCTCCGGCGTGGAGCCAACGACGCTCGTGGTCCCAGCGGGCACGCGGGAAATTGAAATCCATTACACCGCGCTCAGTTTTCAAGCGCCGCAAAAGAACCGCTTTCGCTACCGTCTGGAAGGCGCGAGCAGCGGTTGGGTGGAAGCGGAAACACGGCGTGTGGCCAATTATCCGATGCTACGACCGGGGAGGTATCGTTTCGAAGTGACTGCCTGCAATAACGACGGGGTGTGGAGCCAAACCGGAGCATCTCTTGGGATAATATTGCGTCCGCACTATTGGCAAACCTGGCAATTCAAGGCGGCGCTTGTTTTTGGCGCGGTGCTTTTCCTCACGGTCATCTACCGTCTGCGCGTGGCCCAGCTGCGGGAAATCGAACGGCTGCGCATCCGAATCGCGTCTGACCTGCATGACGATGTCGGTTCGCGCCTGACCAAGGTTGCGATGGTCACAGAATCTCTGAACGGACAGACCCCGGCGTCGAGCCCCGGCAAAAGTCACATCGAAAACATCGTTCGCACCGTCCGCGACATAACATTGGCCATGGACGAAATTGTGTGGACGATCAACCCGCGCAACGACACGCTCGACAATCTGGCCAATTACGTTTTTCACTACGCGCAGGATTATTTTCAAAACACGACCGTGCGCTGCACTTTGGATCTGCCCCCGGAATTGCCGGACTACCCGATTTCGACGAAGTTTCGCCACAACTTGTTCATGGCCATCAAAGAGGCGCTGAACAATGTCTTGAAACATGCTGCGGCCAGCGAAGTGCAAATCGCGCTATCCGTCAGCAGCAATACGCTCACCTTGATCATCACGGATAACGGGAGTGGATTGAGGCCGGGCCAGCCGAATGCGTTTCACGATGGCATTCTCAATATGAAGGAGCGGATGCGACAAATCGGCGGACGCTTGACCATGGACAGCTCACCCGGTTCGGGCACGACGATCACGTTGCAGGCCAGCTTAAAATAAATTGTCCCACATACCTATTCATGCGACTTGGAAACTTTCTACGGCTCCGTGATAATCTCGAGAGAATTGTAAAACTGTGCCAATAAAAGTTTCCATTATCGAGGATGACGACTGGATTCGAGAGAATCTGGCCGCCGAGATTCAAGGGACCGCAGGATTCACTTGCTTGCAGACTTTCCGCAGCGCCGAGGACGCTCTCGATCAGATTGATCCAAAAGCGAATGTGGTGCTGCTGGACATCAACCTGCCCAAGATGAACGGCATCGAATGCGCCCGCAAACTGAAGCAACTGGTTCCCGGCTTGCAAATCCTGATGCTCACCGTTTACGAGGATAGCGATAAGATTTTCAATTCACTCTTGGCCGGAGCCAGCGGCTACCTCCTCAAGCGAACGCCTAAAAGCGAAATCATTGAAGCCATTGCGAATGTTCACCGGGGTTATTCGCCGATGAACGGCTATATTGCCCGCAAGGTGGTGCAGTATTTCAACCAGCGCGGCACCGACAATAAAGAGATCGAAAAACTTTCCAAACGGGAACATGAAGTTTTAGGTCAACTCGCTGCCGGCATTTCCTACAAGGAAATCGCGGACGCCCTCACCTTGAGCATCGATACCGTGCGCGTGCACATCAAAAGCATCTACAGCAAATTACACGTCCATTCTCGCGGCGAAGCTGTGGCTAAATACCTGCACAAGTAAAGTTGCGGTGTTCCACTCAGATTGAGAAAAATCTTCGGAGAAAACCATGATCGGAAGGATTACCACGCGTTGAAATAAGTGCCCCCTTGCCAAGCCCAATAATTCGTCATTTTGGCAATCGGTTTCCAAGCGACTGATCCATCCAGATAACCAACGTTGCCACCCAACGCCCCGACTTGTTTGGATGTTTTACCGCCCACGAACATGAACACATTACCCGATTGCGTGACTGGGCCGCCACGTCCGTGCGGGGCCAAAGTCCAGCCACCCGGCTCTGCATCCCAGGCGTTCAGGTCGGCTGCCAGCACCAGTTGTGGATTGTCGGTCAGTCGTTGCGGGGAAGTCCATTTCGGGTTCGGCTCTCCCGCCCATGGTTTCTTGCACGCGCCGTTGTAGCTGTATCCGATGACGTAACCGACACCCGCTCGATAGTATTGGAATAGATTGGCGAAACTCGGGCAACTACTCATGTTGGTGCTGCTGTACTGCTTGATCGCATTAAAAGTGATGGTCCCCACCCAGATGGTGTGCGTCCCCCCATCATCGCGCACGCCGGGCGGCAGCATTTGTTTGTTATCGTCGCCATACATGTGGCAAGCCAGGCCGAGTTGATGGAGTCCGCTCTGGCAGGCAGCACGATGGGCCTTCTCTTTGGCTGCGGACAGGGCGGGCAGCAACAGTGACGCAAGGATGGCGATAATCGCAATCACCACGAGTAATTCAATCAATGTGAACGCACGACCGCGGACGAGCGAAAAACAGAGTTCTCTCTCCGTCGTGGCAAGCGGTTTTGTTGGCTTCAAAGTTTCTCTGGAGGGGAATTGCACGCCTCCGTTTAATTCCTAAAGATTTGGTCTGTCAAGCTCGCGGAGAGAATAAAGCCCGTGAAGATCAAATTTAATCAACATTCACAGGCGAAAAAGGATGGTGGAGCCTATCGGGTTCGAACCGATGACCCCCACAATGCCATTGTGGTGCTCTACCAACTGAGCTAAGACCCCATCCAAAGTGTGCAGCAATTTAGAGAGCCTCCGTTTTTTGTCAAGAATCCTAGCGCGGATTTCTGGGTTTTGCCCGTTCGTCATTCAGTTTGAATGCGTCAATTGGCGCAGGCGGGAAATTCGGGATCGGTGTCTCGTTTAAATGACTCCCGCCTCTTACAAAAGGTTCTTCAACGAAGCCTGTTTTCAGAAGAACCGAAGTGAATATATATCCGCATCTCTCATTTCAAAACGGAGAGACACCGTTTTCCCGGCAAGCGCGCTCACATCATTACCTTTGGTCCAGGCAACAATGCGCGAAATATTATCGCCGAGAATCTCCGGGCATTCACTCGAAGAAAAACCCGGAATGACTTTCCCATTTTCGGCGCGCACCTCGACGCGCAATCCGCCCGCCGCGCTGCTCGCAAAATTTATTTCCAATTTACTTCCAGAAAATGTGAATGGCTTCGTGATGAGCTGGCCACCTTTGTAAGACGCGTTGACCGAGGCAAATCCGTCCGTGCGCAATGTGTATCGCGCCAGGTGAATCGTCGGTTGCGCGTAATGCGACACGCGATAAATAAACATCTCACGGTCATTCGCAGGCACGACTCCGAGCGCGGGCGTGTTGTCACGAGCAATCCAGTCCTGCGCCGTTGGGCCGGGCCGAAGAAACGCTTCCATGAAAGTGCGATCGAAATGTCCCCCACCGCGCGTGGTCATGAAAACCGAATCACTCGATGCAATGCGATATTGCGGATCGGCCACCAATTCCCTGGCTTGCTCCGCAGAGAGCGCGACTTTGTCCGGGAAAAATCGTTTGGCAAGCGCAATGTAAATATGCGGAGCGCGGAAGTAAGGATGCGTTCCGTTGGTGTAAAGATGTTCAGGCGGCGTGTCGCCAAATTCCATTTCAACCAGCTCAGTCCATTGTAGAAAATTCGTGCTCGTCGTTCGCGAAAGCCAGCGATAGCCCTGCCCGCCCACCTGTTTGAAAGTGCGAAAATAACAAATGTATTTCTGCTCGCTGGCCGACCAGAACGCGACGTTTTGCGAATCGAAAATGCCGTTGGTGAAAACAGGTGTGGATTGCATTTCGCTCCAGTGAACGGCATCGGCGGATTTGAAGGCGTGCAGCCCCGTGGTGTGCAAACCGGCGAGAGCCTTATATTTTTCACCGGCCGGAACGTTGGGACGGTCATCGAGCAACGGGCTGAAGTTATGCGCGAACGGCAGGTTCGTCAGCACGACATTGTTTTGCCGCGTTCCTTTCACTTCAAAAATCGCGAGGTTTGGTTTCGTCCAGGAAATCCCATCTTTGGATTCCGCGTAGCAGACCACTTCGTTTTCCGTCCCATCTTTTCCCGCGATCGGCAGCCCGCGATAATACATCCGGTAAATATCACCCTCTTTAAAAACCGTGGCGTAGCAGGACCAACCCCCTTCCCAAGGCGCGTCGAGTTTCAGGGCAATCCCATCTCGATGCGGTTCGTGCATTTTCAATTGCACGCCGTCCATTTTTTCGATGAGGAACGGATCAACGAACAGTTCGCGACGGGAGCCGAGTTGAATCGTTTCCGCCGAGGCGAAGGTCGGGAGGATTGAAATGGCAAAAAGGATTCGGGCAATCGGGTGCATGGAATCAGTTATTCACACGACGGCCTCGTGTGCGACTCAAAAAGGAAGCCGTTGATAGATCCAGATCAAACCGCGCGCGCCGAATTCTGTGGCTAATACCACGACAGCGATCGCGACAACTGGGGCGAAATCAATTTTCCTCAAACGAAGTGGAATCCAGGAAAACAGTTTCAATATTTGCGCCGCCGTCTGGTCGATGAATGTCCAGAACGGCCACGCGCCAAAGTAAATATAACTGTTCACCAGATAGAGCAGCAGGATGCCGCCGACTAAATATTTCCAGACGAAATAAATGGCAAATCCGGAGACCGCACCTTGTTCGAAGATGTGCAGAAATGATTTTGGCGCAGACAGAAAACCAAGCGCGACCAGCGGCATGTTGAAAATGCACCAAAGCAAAATCATCGCGAACCACGGCAGAAGTAATTTTATAATTGTCGGAAGAGAATCCAGCCTGCCCAATTGCGTGCGCACCAAACTTTGCACCGGGTCGCCGTCCGCGCGTTTGCTGCTCAAGATGGAAATTAGCAGCAGGCACAGATAAAAAACCACCAGCGCTGTCAGGAAACTCACGAATGAAAAAAGAAACATTCTGCCAAAGATATCGCTGCGGAAGGAGAGTGGGATCAAGCCGAACCAGATCTTCGGCGTCCAATTCAGAGCCGAGCCAAGTTGCCAGTAGAGAACCGGTCGCACGAGCAGCAAGGCCAGGAGCGCGAGCAGGAAATAAATCCGTGGATAGCGCGGACCAGCCTTCTTCAATGTGGTGATCAACGAAATTCCACGTGCAGAAAGTTCCTGTCCCTGGTCGCGCCATTTCAACCAAAGCAGCAGTCCGGCGAAATTTAAAATGGCGTCGATGAATGACATTTAGTTCGCCGATGCTAGGAAAAATTCAGGCGTCGGCAATCCCGAAAATTTCCAGTTCTCTCCATTTTGCTCTTTGAAGTGGTGGAAGCGCGTTGTTTTATTCTGGGAATGATCGGAGTAGCAATCAACGCAGTGGGGATTATAGCGGGCGCGGTTGTCGGACTGAAAAGAAAACAACGGCTCACCGTCGCCAACGAATCTTTTTTCAAAGTGGCGATGGGAGCCGCCACCGTCTTTCTCGGTCTTCAGCTCACCTGGCAGAGTCTCTACGGAACCAGTATTGGAATCGTCTGCAAGCACCTAGCCATCGTCCTGATCTCGATGACGCTGGGTAAATTGACCGGCCAATTGCTGCGGCTGCAAAAAATTTCCAACTCCGTCGGGAAATACGCGACGAGCAAAATGTCACTGGCCAATACGTCGGCAGAAAAATCAAGCGATGGATTTTTCGTCGCGGCATTGCTCGCGTGCGCGAGTCCGCTCGGCATTTTTGCCTCGGTTCAAGAAGGTTTGAGCGCAACCAATTTCGCGCCCATTTTCGTCGTGAAAGCCGTGATGGACGGACTGGCGGCAATGACGTTTGTTTCGGTTTTCGGTTGGGGCGTGATGCTGGCGGCAATTCCCGTCGTGGCGTTTCAAGGAACTATTTTTCTTCTGGTCAAATCTTTGTCGCCCACTCTGGCGAATCAAAGCCTTGCCGATTCAATCCTCGCCACCAACGGCCTGCTGATTTTCTGTGTCGCCCTGATTATTTTGAACCTGAAGAAAGTTGAACTCGCCGATTACATTCCGAGCCTGGCCATCGCACCTCTCATCACCTGGCTTTTGCAATGACGCGCTGTCTTGCGAATCTGCTTGAAAGGCGTTTTGCGCTAACCCGATAATCTCTCAAACTTTCTAACCATTACATGAAACACGTTCGTATCGGAATCGTCGGGATGGGCAACATGGGTAAATACCATGCCAATTATTTGCTCGCCGGAAAAATCAATCGTTGCGAACTGACCGCCGTCAGCGATGCGTTTACCGCGAACCTTGAAAGCTACAAACAGCTCAAAACCTTCGAGAGCGCCGAGGCCATGATTCGTTCCGGCGAGATCGACGCAGTGATCATCGCCACGCCGCATTTTCTCCACACCACCATCGGGATTGATGCGCTGCAAAAAGGAATTCACGTGCTGGTCGAGAAACCGATTTCTGTGCACAAAGCCGATTGCGAACGCCTGACCGCCGCGCACAGCGATAAGAAAATTATTTTTTCGGCGATGTTCCAATCGCGGACCGAGTCGCGCTGGAAAAAAATCAAAGCGCTCATCGACGGCGGTGAACTTGGAAAAATTGTACGCACGAACTGGATTGTCACCGATTGGTTTCGCACCGAGGCTTATTACGCCAGCGGTGGTTGGCGCGCGACGTGGAAGGGCGAAGGTGGTGGCGTTCTCCTGAATCAATGCCCGCACAACCTCGATATTTTGCAGTGGCTTTGTGGTCGGCCCAATAAAGTTCGCGGCTTCTGCCAGCTTGGGCGTTATCACGACATTGAAGTGGAAGACAACGTCACCGCCTACTTCGAATATCCGAACGGCGCGACGGGATCGTTCATTACTTCAACGGGCGAAGCGCCCGGAACAAACCGCTTGGAAATTGCCGGCGAGCGCGGGCGAATTGTCGTCGAGCAAAACAAAATCAATTTCACGCGCAACGAAGTTTCCATGCTGCAATTCAGCAAATCTGCCAGGGCAGGTTTTGCGAAACCGGAAATCTGGAACGTGGAAATTCCATTGGACCTCACCGGCGGCAAACACGAAGACATTACCCAGAATTTCGTGGAAGCGATCCTCGATGGCACGCCGTTGATCGCGCCAGCGGAGGAAGGGGTCTGGTCGGTGGAACTGGCGAACGCGATTCTTTATTCATCGTTGATTGGCGAAACAATTGAAATGCCATTGGACGCGGCGGCTTACGAAAGGAAATTAAACCAACTGATAACCGAATCGACGTTCGAGAAAAAAGTGGTAAACACGGTGGTGGGTGAAGATTTCACGAAATCATTTGCGGCAAATCGTTAGACAGAATTAACAGAATTTACAAAATTGATTTTGAAATTAAACGATGGGGCGAGCGTCCTCGCGAGCCAATTCCGATGGCTCGTCAGTAGCCTCGCCCCACCAGGCTGACTGGAAATTCTGTTTAATTCTGTAAATTCTGTCTCAAGAAATTTTTATTTATGATCCTCACTGGCATTGGCGACGAAGCGGGCGCGAACATCGACGCGCAAATCAAAGCAACCAACGAACTCGGATGGAAACATCTGGAGATGCGCTTTGCGGAAGTGCCCGGTTTTCCGAAAGGCAATTTTCACGACATTCCTGAAGCCGCATTTGAAATTTGCGTTGAGAAACTGCAAGAGGCGGGTATCGGCGTTTATTGTTTTGGATCGGCCATTGCCAATTGGGCCAAGAAGCTTTCCGATCCCATGGATATTACCATCGGCGAAGTTTGCCGTGCGATTCCGCGCATGCAGCGGCTCGGCACGAAATACATCCGCGTGATGAGTTTCAAACCGGCCGATGACGAAGCGAAAACGCCGACCGAAGTTTTCCATCGCATGCGCGAAGTGACGAAGCGTTTTCTCGATGCGGGCATTCAACCGGTTCACGAAAACTGCATGAATTACGGCGGCATGAGCTGGGAGCACGGCTTGGAATTGCTCGATAAAGTTCCGGGGATGAAATGGGTTTTCGATACGGCGAATCCGATTTTCAATAACGACCGCAGCAAACCCAAGCCATGGAGCAAACAAGATCCGTGGGAATTCTGGACGCACATCCGCGAACACACCGTTCATATTCACGTCAAGGATGCGACCTGGAATCCGGCGAAGAACGATGCGGATTACAATTATCCCGGCGAAGGCCAAGGGCACGTGCGCGATATTTTGAAAGATGCCTTTTCACGCGGTTACGATGCGGGAATTTCCATCGAACCGCATGTGGCCGTGGTTTTCCACGATGCGACGATTCAATCCGATGGTAAAATCGTTTACGACAGCTACGTGAAATACGGTCGGCAGTTGGAGAAAATGATTTCGGAAATTAAGGCGGAGTTGGCGAAGAAGTAAGTGGTTGTAATGTCAAAGCACGCCCCAGTGAATGTCACTCGTCATGTTGCAATTCCAATTGTAATTACCGTTATATTACTCGGAACCATAGTGGCTGCGTTCACATTCTTCATAGCTGAGAGCGACTATCATCACTACCATTATGTCGCGGAGTTGGAGCATAGCTCGTTGCCTGATTTTAGTGCCGCGTTTGAGAGCCTCGTGCCCGCAGCATGGCTCCTACCCATACTTACTACAGGCTTTGGATTTAACCTCCTTAAACGGCCGGAATGCCGCGCCATTTCACTCGCTTGGTTCTGTTCAAGCGCGACTGTTTTGATTACATTTTGGATGGCAGCGACGTTCCTAGCTCTGCACTTGATGAATGTGAAATTTCATCATTACATTTGAGGCATCTAAGACTGGGAATGCGTTATTCAGCCGGCAAGTGAACTACTGAAACTCCTGCCACTCCGGCTCGTTCGCCAAAACCCAGCGGTAATAATCTGTTCCTTGCAATTTGGTCGCAGCGGTTTCGTCCAGAAATTCTAGGCAAGCAATTCTGAAATCAAAGTGTGCGCGGGATTCTCTTTTTGCAGACGAAGCGTGAGGCGTTTGTTAATTCGCTGGTCTGAGAAAATTTCCGGAACTTTATTTTTTACCGAGGTTAGAAAGCTGACAATCCGTTTAGTCTCCGCAACGCTCAATTCACCCGAAGCTTGCAGAATTTGTTCGGCCTCGGAAGCAACCTCGAACGCGAGATATTCGCGGAGCAAACTACAATGCAGAAAATCATTCTCATTTCCGCGCCGTTGAACGAGCGCTTGTTTTTCAAAATAAAGCGTCACTGGATCAGCCACAAGAAACTGAATTGTTTCGTCTCTGTGTTTGAAGCTCGCAACGCGGGCGTTCCGCAATGCTTCTTCAGGATCGATCGTCAAACCCACTTGCGCAAAACCGATTCGCACTCCTGCGACCTCAACGTGCTTTCTATTTTCAGCATCGACGACGATTTGCTTCGGCAGCAGTTCCGTTGCGTCCTGCGAAAAAATGCCGGTGAAATCAATATCGCGACTCAACCATTTGCTTTCAGTCTCTGGAGAAAGTTTTGGGACTTTGAAATCAGGATCGTTGGCCTGCTGCAATTGGTTGCGATAAAACCAACACGCCGCGCCGCCGATGAGCAAAGCCCGTCCGAGAAATGGTCTGGCCGTCTGGTGAAGTTCTACGAAACAGCGTTTGATCTGTTCCCAATCAACTGTGCGTTCAGTCTGCACACCAAATTTTTTCCGGGCAAAATGAAATGGAAACTTCGCGCGTGCCCTCTTCCAAACGTTTCAATTCTTCCGCCGTAAAATAATTTCCAGCGGCTTTCCACGCTTCCTTTTCGGGACCGTAAGCGAGCCACGCTGGATCGATTTCTTTTTTGTTCGGAGTTGAATCCACAGAAAGAGTTTAGCTTGCGCGGCAAATGTGTCCAGTGACGAGTTGTGCCAAATCGCAGTGAATTGAATTGTTGTTGGCTGGTAGGGCGCGTCGCTCCGTGCGCGCCGCGTCTATCTTACCACCAGAGGCGCGCACGGAGTGACGCGCCCTACCTTATTGAAACTCCTGCCACTCCGGCTCGTGCGCGAAAACCCAGCGGTAATAATCGGTGCCTTGCAATTTCGTTGCCGCTGATTCGTGCGTAAATTTTTATCAACAATTTTTGCGACCAAGTTCGCGGCGGTTTCTTTTCTTGGCTGAATGATAAGTTCCATTTTGCACGCGAGGTTGGTGAGCAAAGACGCTGAGAGCAGTAGCGGCGGGCCTCTGGTCCCGCATGGGCGGGATGGAAGGCGCGGCGTCCCGCCGCCCGGAAAGAACCTCCACGTTGGGTGGGACGCAAAAATTCGCTGTCTCTATCGCCTGTACTTGCGTTTCTTCCGCCGGGCGAGACGCCACGGCTCTACGTCAGCCAAGATGTCCGACGCTACATTTTCAGACAGTGTCTGAGGCGGAGTTGCTTCACCACCAACGAAACCATTTGAATATATTTTCCCAGAAATCATCAAGGAAGAGTGCAGCAAGAATTCCGATCACCAATGCGCCGCCTCCGATAAAAAGCGCGGCTCCCCACCACGTGTCATTCCAAGAAAAGTGGAACCAACGATAAGAACGAAGCCAAAGGCCAGTTCCCATGACGGAGCCAACAATTGCTCCGCAAAAGAAATGAAGCCAAGTCTTTTCCCAATCGCGCTTTGGCTTGTCGCTCATTTTTAAAAACGAAAAGGAAGTTCTACAATTTTTGCCGCGCAGACGCTGTCCTTCGTCCGCAAAATCAATTCTGTTCCAATCTTGTTTCCCTCGCGCCGAACGTAGCCAAGCGCAATATTCATTTTGAACATTGGTGAAGCGATGGCGCTCGTGATGTAGCCGATTTCTTTTTCGCCGAAAAAAAGTTTATCGCCTTTTGCAGGCAACGTTTTCAAATCGTCGGCGAGCCGCAAACCGCGCAACGCTTTGGCCACCTGACCGTAAGTGCGAATCCGCGCGATGACTTCCTGTCCGATGTAGCAACCTTTCGTGTAACTGACCGCGCGCGCGTCCAAGCCCGCTTCCGGCGGCAAATTGGTTTCATCCATGTCAGCGCCAAAACGCGGTAATCCGGCTTCAATGCGCGCGGTTTCCAAAGCGTTCCAACCGCACGCGCCTCCGCCGATTTTTTTTGCCGCAGCGATCAACTTATCGGCGACCGCCCCGAGCGAATGGGTCGGGACAAATAAATCAAAGCCCGCGCTGCCCGTGCGCGGATGATTGCCCAGATAAATTTCGCCGAGCGTTTCGTCTTTGATGCTGGAGAAATTAAGCAACCTTTCTGGAATGGGAAATGCCAGCGCCAAACGATTTAAAACATCCGCAGCCATCGGTCCTTGAACACTCAATAACCCGTAATAAGACGCGGCATCCACGATCTGCACGTCCTCGGAAATGATATATTTCTCCAGCCGCAGTTTAACCGTCTCAGAAAGGCCGGGTTCAAAATCGAGCAGAATTTCGTTTTCCAAAAAGTAAATGTTCAGGTCCGCCTGCATCTTGCCTTTGGCCGTAATCAGAGTGGCGTAACAGCCTTGGCCAACTTTCAGGTCCTTCACATTGTTCGTGACTTGCCCGTTGAGAAAACTCTGGCGATCTGCGCCGAGCAAACAAAGTCGCCCGCGAAAACTTAGGTCAAGAATTCCGGCAGCGTCATGCAAGGTCGCGTGCTCCTTCAGCCAATCGCCATAATGCGCGACCGCTTCCTCGCCGATTATTTCGGTAAACTGCGCATGCAACCCGTGGTGAAATTCATGGAGATGGAGAGAAAGAGAACTCATTCAATTTGGAATTAACCAGCAACGTTCCAAGACACCAAGAAGAGTTTTGGGGAACCCAAATCGTAGCCGCTGACGTGAGGAGGCGGAATGATTTCTTCTTTGCCATAATTTTAGAAAGACAATCCGCCTCCTCACATCGGCGGTCACATCACTCCTGAAAAAACTCCGCGACAAATTGGTTCGCAGGTTTCTCGCGGATTTCGGAAGCGGTTCCGACTTGTTGCAGTTCACCCGCGTTGAGAACAACAATTCGTTGACCGATCGCCAAAGCTTCTTGCTGGTCGTGAGTCACATAAATCATCGGGGCCTTCAACATCCGCTGAATCTGCATAATCTCTTTGCGCAATTGTTTGCGCATCGGTGCGTCCACATTGGAAAGCGGTTCGTCCAAAAGGAAAACTTTAGGACGTCGGACGAGCGCGCGGCCCAGAGCAACGCGTTGCGCCTCACCGCCGGAAAGTTCATCCGAACGGCAGTTTAACTTTTTCGTGAGGCCCAAAATCTGCGCCGCTTCGTTGACGCGCGCTTCGATTTCTGCCGCGCTGAATTTCCGCAACTTCAAACCAAAACCGATGTTCTCGAAAACATTCAGGTGCGGGAACAAGGCAGGACTTTGAAAAACCATCGCGACATCCCGATCCTTGGCTGCGAGATCGCTGACCGGTTTTCCGTCAATGCAAATAGATCCGCCGGTTGGATTCTCCAGCCCGGCGATCAAACGCAGCGTGGTCGTTTTTCCGCAACCGGATGGGCCGACGAAGGCGATCAGTTCATCCTCCGCAATTTTCAAACTCAGCCCGTTCAAGGCACGCACCTCCCCTGCTTTGCTCGAAAACGTTTTGCTCAGCTCGTTGAGAACCAGATCTGACATTTCAACAATTTTCAAATTTCGCGCGCCGGTTGTCGAGCGGCAAACGGCCAAGTTCCCGGCAAAGTTCCCGTTGACGATGGAAAGCGCTTGCTCGCATTATCCGGCGCGACTTGCCGGTGTGCTCTCTGGCGGTAGAATTCACGACAAAATTATTTATGAACATTGATGCTCTTTATTCAAAACTGTTGGTCAAAACAAATGCGAAACTCGCGCTCATCGTACTCGATGGGCTTGGCGACATCGCGACGAAATCCACAAATTATCTGACACCGCTCGAAGCGGCGAAAACGCCAAATCTCGACGCGCTCTCCAAAGACTCTGCGCAAGGGCGAATGATCCCCGTCGCGCCGGGCATCACTCCTGGCAGCGGCCCCGGTCATCTCGGGCTTTTTGGCTATGATCCATTGGAGTTTCAAGTGGGCCGCGGCGTGATCGAAGCGCTCGGCCTTGGTTTGGAATTGAAAGCAGGCGATGTGGCCGCACGTGCGAATTTTTGCACGCTGGATGCGAAAGGAATTGTGACCGATCGCCGCGCCGGACGAATCGAGACAAATGTTTGCGAAGAGTTGTGCGAAGTTCTTTCCAAAAAAATTAAAAAAATCGGCGATGCGGAAGTCATCATCAAAGCGGGCAAAGGCCATCGGTTCGTTGTGATCTTTCGCGGAAAAGATTTGGAAGGACCTCTCACCGACGCGGATCCAAATCGCGAAGGTGCGTTGATCCCGGTGGTGAAGCCGACCAATGCGAAATCAGCCAAACAAAAAAAAGCGGCGAGGCTGATTGCCGAATTTTACAAAGGGGCGCTCCCGTTGATTGCGAAGAAAAAACCAGCCAACGGATTCTTGCTGCGCGGCATTGCCCATCAACCGGCGATTCCCACGATTAAAGAACGTTACGGATTGCGCGCGGCGTGTCTCGCCGTTTACCCGATGTACAAAGGATTGGCGCAATTAGTTGGAATGAAAAAACTTGAAGGACCGCAAACCATCGCCGAGCAACTCGAGCGCTACGCGGCAGAATTCGAGAACTACGATTATTTTTTCATCCACTACAAATACACCGACATGCACGGTGAAGATGGAAATTTCGGTGCGAAGAAAAAGGCGATCGAAGAATTCGACGCCGCCCTGCCCATCCTGCTCAAGAAAAAACCGGACGTGCTCGCCATCACCGGAGATCACTCGACGCCGTGCGTGGTGAAAGGACATTCGTGGCATCCGCAACCCGTGCTGCTGCACTCTGAATTTTCTGGATCAGACAAATTGGAACGCTTCACCGAAACAGGCGCGAACAGCGGATCGCTCGGCGTGTTTGAAGCGAAATTTTTGATGCGATTAATGCAAGCGAACGCAAAAATGTTCGATAAATTCGGCGCGTAAAAAAGAATTGTGAACTGAGACACAAAAAGTTTTTCAACAAAACACTAGTCAGTTAAAAAAATAGCCGTTACAAAATTGGTGTGAACCAAACAACAATTTTAAAATTGATTGGAGGTGAATTGCATGGCCACGAAGAAAAAACCTGCTGCAAAAAAACCAGCTGCTAAAAAACCAGCTGCTAAGAAGAAGAAGTAACCTTCACCCCTAAATCATTTCAGGATGGAGATCTGCCTAAAAAACAGTTTTCCATCCTGTTCAATTTTAACCCATAATTTCCCGCGCCATGGCCACACTCGTATTCGACATCGAAACTTCCGCGCTGCCGGTTGAAAATTTCGACGAGGCACAGCAGGAATATCTTTTCCGCGAAGCTGACAAACTCGCTGACGTTTCCTCCAAAGACGCCAAGCGCGAGGAGATCACCAAGTTCATGAGCTTGTGGCCGTTCACGTCGCAGGTCGTCTGCATCGCCATGCTTAATGCCGAGACGCAGCGCGGCCAGTCGCTCTTCGTCGCCGAGGATTTTGATGAAGCGGCTGACGAAAATGCCGATGTGAAATTCATTCCCTGCGCGGACGAGACGGAGTTGCTCACGCAATTCTGGGAAGCGGCAAAAAGATTCGATTCTATTGTCACTTTCAACGGGCGCGGTTTTGATGTGCCGTTTATTTATCTTCGTTCCGCGTTGCTCAACGTGCCGATCTCGAAAAAGAACTGGCTCGGTTATCGTTACGCCGTCGAGCCGCATTGCGACCTCGCGGAGCAATTCACTTTTTACAGCGTGAGTGGACGCGACGGCGCGGCGCGGCGGTTCAATCTGGATTTTTACTGCAAAGCCTTCGGCATCGAATCGCCCAAGAGCCACGGCGTGACCGGCATGGATGTGACCACGCTGATGGCCGAGGGTAAATTCCGCGACATCGCCGAATACTGCCTGCGCGACGTTCGCGCCACTGTGGAGCTTTACAAAATCTGGAAGGAAAGACTGGCGGGGATAAAGTGAAGACTGATTTATGATCTGGCGAAATTTATTCATGCTCTCGTGCATTTTGATTGTTGGGGTATCGCTATAAATCGCTTTTTGGAAAACTCCAGACAACACTTTCGCTCAAGCCATCTTGAATCATTCCTATATGTGGATTATCTATCCAATTATCGGTCTTTTTGCAGCAGAGCACATTTCTAATTTCTTTCGCCGCAGAAAATAAAACACTTTGGCTTTCTACAATTGTTGAATGACCACACTAATCTGCTTCGTGCTGAAAGAAGAAGCCGCGCCGTTTCGGAGAATAACGGCGGGAAAATCTGGAATTTTAATTCTCCTCACCGGCATCGGACGCCAGAATGCCGAAAAATCCATCCGTGAATTTCTCGCGATTAATTCGCCAAAGCTCGTGCTGACCTGCGGTTTCGCCGGCGGATTGAATCCAGATTTGAAACTCGGCGACGTGATTTTTGAACTCTCAACTCTCAACCCTCAACTCTCAACCCGCCTGCTCGCCTCCGGCGCGAAACCCGCAAAATTTTTCTGCGCTGACAACATTGCCACGACGGTCGCCGAAAAGAAAAAATTGCGCGCTGAAACCGGCGCGGACGTTGTCGAGATGGAATCGGCGGCGATTCACGCTGTCTGTCGCGAGCAGGGAATTCCTTGCGCTACCATCCGGGTGATTTCCGATATGGCGGACGAAGATTTGCCACTGGATTTCAATCAGCTTTCAAAACCAGACATGAATTTGGATTACGGAAAATTGGCCTGGGCGATTGCAAAGGAGCCTTGGAAAATTAGCGCGCTCTTACGATTGCAGAAGCGTTGCCGGTTCGCCGCCGGGCAACTAGCGGAAGTTTTGGCGAAAACTAGTTTCCGTTAGTGGTAGGCAGCGCAGTTGCCCCCGGCATTTGCGTTTGCGATTTAGATTTCTCGCTGCAACTTACCAGTCCCGCGCCGAGGACAATTAATATCACTCCGGCCCAGCGGATTGCTGAAACTTGTTCGCCGAGAAAAATTTTCGCAGCGATTGCGGTGATGACGAAGCCGAGCGAAGTCAACGGCCAGATCAAACTCACATCGCGTTGCGACAGCAAATAGAGGAGCGCGCCAAAAAATATCGCTTCAAAAAAAATCCCAATCAAAAGGCTGCGGTTGGTCGCGCCACGTTTGATAAGCGAAACGATTTCCGAGACGTTGATTGTTTTCGGCTCGCCGATTTGCTTCAACCCACCACTGAGAAAAACGACTCCGACAGCTTCGAAAGTGAGCGCAATCAGCAGAATTAAAATAATTTTGGTCATGACAAATCCTGGTAACGAATCAACTCGACGCCACATTTCTGAACCGTCTCTTTCACCTTTGAGCTGATGAGCGCGTCAAATTCTTTTTTAAACTCATTCAGTGAAGGATGTGAGTAAAGCTCGGAATCGCCGGTCGGGAGTTGGGGCAGGAGTTTCAGAATAAATTCCTCTTCGACGCGCGCGTTTTGCAAAAGACCAAACACCGCCTGCGTGTGGCGTATCTTGCGACATAGCAACGCGGGTCGCGCCCGGCACGAAAGCGCTTTGTAAACGAGGCCGTGCGTGACGCGGTAAAAGAAGTTTCCCTGCGCGAGACGGAAATTCAACGCAATCGGGTCCGACGTGAGGCGCAAATGCCGGATGCCCCAGCGTTGCGCGTTCTCCATGAGCAACGCGAACACCACGGGATGCAAATGGATATTCAAGTGCCCGTTGACGTGATCGAGAACGAGACCGGTGGCTTTAAATTTTTCAAACTGCGCGTTGATTTCCTGAAACAGTTGCGCTTTTAACTTTTGTAAAAAAAAGAACCGGAAGCCCGCAACGGTAGCGTTGTTAGAAAATCGGCCTTCAAAATCGACTAAACCTGGAACTGCAGCTTGCGGCAAGGCAGAACGTCCGCAAACGAGCGAGAGATGCAAACCCACTCCGAGCTTCGGATTTTGTTTGGCCAATGAAACGGCTTCCGCACAGTCAGTCTCATTCACCATCAAACTGGCGCTGGTCAGAATTCCGTTCTGGTGGGCAAGAATGACGGCTTCGTTGATGGAACGCGATCGGCCAAAATCATCGGCATTGACGATTAGGCGGCGAGGCTTAGCGGGTCCCATAATTCGGGACAAGCCTCCCGGTTGCGAGACGGAACCAGGCGCGGAAAACGAGAAGTATTTTTTGCGCTTTGTTCAGGCGCGTTGTACGTGGGCTAAAAATGTTAAAATTCTCCCGCTCCAGTTTTTGCAGAAGCCGCCAATAAACTGAGCCCATCAACTCGGCTGCGACCATCGATTTACGATCTGCGGCGGGCAAGGTTTGCTGGGCGCACTGATAAAAGTGCCGCGCGCGTTGGGCGACGCTTTCGGCCAGGGCGCGAAATTTCGGAGAGTATTGGCCACGGAAAATTTCGTCGGCTGAAACATTGAACCGCGCCATTTCGGAGGTCGGCAAATAAATTCGTCCGCGTTCGGCATCGGTTTTTACATCGCGCAAAATGTTGGTCAATTGCAGCGCCTTTCCAAGGTAAATGGCGTAGGTGCGACACGCCGGATTTTCATATCCGAATATCTCAATGCTGAGCAACCCAACCAGGGAGGCAACGCGATAACAATATTTTTCCAGATCCTCAAAAGTCTCGTAGCGATTGATGTCCAGATCCATTTCCACTCCGCGAATCAGGTCGTCAAAATGTTCAAACGATAAATGATAATGTGCGATGGCAGGTTGGAGTTCCTGATTGACGACCAGTTCAGGTTTGGTGCCTTCGCACGCTTTACGAATATCATTTCGCCAGAGGGCGAGTTCGGCGCGGCGTTTTTCAACGGGAGTTTCCTCATTGTCCGCGACGTCATCCACCTCGCGGCAGAACGCATAAAGCGCAGACATCGCATCCCGTTTGGTTTTGGGCAGAAGCACAAAGGCCAGGGCAAGATTGGATGCACTTTTGCGCGTGATTGTCCGGCTTTCTTGCATATCAATCGGACTGTTGCGGGGAAGGATCAGATTTCGGCGGAGGGAGTCCGCCGATTTGCGAGAGGGTCGGGTTTCGATTTTTCCAGCGGCGATGACGTTTTCGTTTTCGATCGCTGCTCAACGGTTCGGAACTGGATTTCGCCAATTTAGAAGAGCGCGAATGGCTGCTGCGCGATCGGCGGTTCGGTTTCCGAATGTAAGCAGCCCAGAAAAAGAGGATCGCTACGAGGAAGGCAATCGTCCCAAGCACGAAGTACATCTCGAAGGAGCCAAAGAAGCGACCCGAGGCACCGGAACCGCGCGCCTCCAACAGCGAATTTTTGTTTGGATCAAGTATGTCGTTCAACACGATATTTCCTTCGAGGTCCCAACGGTCTCTGTTTCATCTGCCCCGCCAATGTTGAGCCGCTGCATCCGATAACGCAAAGCATGCCTGCTTATTTTTAATTGTTCAGCACATTTCGACAGATTAAACCGGTTTTGTTCGAGCGTGCTGGTGATCACCTGCCGTTCAAAATTGTCCGTTAGATTGTCGAGTGAATCATTTTGAGAAACCGCCGGAGAATCCACCTTTTTCAAAACCGATTCCATCCTGAAATCAGGAAGGCTGGCAACTTGGATTTCGGTTGTGGTTTCCAGAATGACCGCGCGCTCAATCACATTCCGCAAGCTGCGCACATTGCCAGGCCATGAATGGGACAACAAATATTCCTGCGCCATGGGAGAAAGCGTGCGGACCTGCTTTTTCATCGCGGCATTAAAATGGCGCAAAAATTCCTCCGCCAACAAAACAATATCATGGCCGCGCTCACGCAGGGGCGGCGGGCGAAACTGCACCACGTTCAAGCGATGAAACAAATCTTCGCGAAACTGATTTTGCCGCATCGCCTCGAAGATATCGCGATTGGTTGCCGCGATGAGGCGCACAGCGACGCGCAATTCTTCATTGCCACCCACGCGGCTGAACGTGCCGTCCTCCAAAAAGCGCAACAGCTTGGCCTGGAGCGAACGGCTCATGTCGCCAATTTCGTCGAGAAAAATGGTGCCACCATCGGCTTCTTCGACGCGGCCAGGTTTTTGTTTCAGCGCACCAGTGAACGCACCTTTTTCATGGCCGAACAATTCGCTTTCCAACAACGTTTCAGGAATCGCCGCGCAGTTGATTCGAACGTAATTTGCATTTCGTCGCTCGCTCAAACTGTGCAGCGCGCCAGCGATCAATTCCTTGCCCGTGCCGCTCTCGCCAAGAATCAAAACGGTCGCATGGGTCGGCGCCACGGTTTGGATCAGTTGGCGGAGTTCCTTGATTTTCGGCGACTCGCCAATGATTTGTTCCAGTCGATAAGGCTCCACCGTGCGGGCGCGCAGTGCGGCATTCTCCCGCAAAAGCCGTTGGCGTTCGGCGCAGCGAGCGACGGCATGCAAAAGTTCTTCTGGCGCAAACGGCTTGGCTAAATAATCAATCGCACCGGCTTTAATCGCTTCGACCGCCAGCTTCGGCGTGGCATACGCCGTGATCATCAGCAGAGGAACACCCGGAAACATTTTGACTGCCTGCTTGAGAAATTCATAACCGCTCATCCCGCCCAACCGCGCGTCGGTAATCACCATCAAAAACTCTTCTTGCGCGAGCAGAGTCAAAGCCTGTTCCGCCGACTCCACCACCCGTGTGCGATAACCTTCATCGGTCAAAATCGAACTCAGGGAGAGGCGCATGTTCTTCTCGTCATCGACAATCAGAACCGGTGGAGGGGCAATGCTCATTTACTCAATTTCATCAACGTTTTAGAGGGGAATCGTATGATGAATTGCGTGCCTTTTCCAAGCTCCGATTCGACGCTCACCTTGCCATCGTAAATTTCCACGTTGTGTCGGACGATCGACAAACCCAGCCCGGTTCCCTTCTCTTTCGTGCTGAAATATGGCTCGAATATTTTCTCCCATCGGTCTCTTGGCAGACCCGGACCCGAGTCGGCAATCTTTACGATCACTGAGTAATCCTCCCCATGCTCGGCGGATATTTGTATTTTTCCGCGCCCGCCCATCGCCTCGCGGGCATTCTGCAAAATGTTCACAAAGATTTCCGCAAGATGATTTCGTTGCATCATTAACGGCGACAGTGCCGGCATGTAGTCGCGTTTAATTTCGATTTCATATTTCGCCGCCAAAGGAAATACCTGCGCAATGGCTCTCTCCAATTCTTCCGTCACGCTCAGTTTCTCGACCGTTCCTTCGGCCAATTGCGCGTAGCCCATCAATTCCGTGATGATCCGGTCCGCGCGTTCCACTTCATCGCGAATGATTTGTATCTGGTCGTGCGCCGCGCCTGTTCCATGGAGCGACCTTTGGAGCGAAAACGAAACATTGTTGATGATGCTCAACGGATTCTTGATTTGATGCGCGATCTCCGCCGCCAAACGTCCGGCGGCGTGCAGCTGCCCTTGTCGAAACGCGAATTCTTCCGCTTCTTCATCCGCGCGACGTTGTTTCTCAAACAAAGCTTGAAGGCCATAACAACAGGCGGTCATCAGCAGTAAAACGATCACGCGCAAAATAAACGGCTCCGTGGGGTTTTCTGTGCGACCGTAATCGAGGGCATGACGCGTTCCGGCATCCAGCGCCAACTTCACTGCATCCCATTCGCTGATCTGAGTTTCGATGAGTCCGGAAACCACGTAAAAAAAGCAAAGGAGAAGATTCAGCACGATTTGAGTTGTCGCCAGTGGAATGCAGATGGCGTTCTGTATGATCAAGGCCAGAAAAACCCAGTACACGATGGTATCGAAACCGCCTGTGATCAGAGTCAAACTCGCAAGCAACAGTCCATCGAACAATCCCATGATGAAGATGGTCCATTGGAGCACATTCAACGGCATCCTTCGCACGAAAATGAAAATTGAGCCGACGGTGAACGTTGCGAGAATGTAGAAGAGAAAAAAACCAAACGTGGTTTCCAGCGCCACATCGCGATTGCTGCTGGGCTGATCGATCCAGTTGGAAAAATAAAAAAAGTAAATCAGCGTGAGAACCAGGAGGGCTTTAATCGGCAGAACGATCTCGCGTTGAAATTTTTGAATCCGCGCCGCCTGCATCGCTGGCTCGATTCCCGGCGAAACAACCAACCGGGCGAACTTTTTCAGTTGCTGGCTGGCAAAAGTATTCATACGCCGACTTACCTCAACATCTCCAAACTGCGCTTCACGATTTCCTCAACCGGCCAGAGCCGCCCGATTCCTTCATAACCGCAGGAAAGCATCCCTTCCTCAGGCCCGACAAACTGCACCCCGCGCGATTTTAACGTGGCCACATTCTGTTGCGTGGCTGCGTGGCTCCACATCTTTCCGTTCATGGCGGGAGCAACTAAAATTTTCGCTTTGGGGTTGAGCGCCAGAGCAATGCAGGTCAACGCGTCATCCGCAATTCCATGAGCCAGTTTCGCCAGAACATTCGCGGTCGCTGGGGCGATCAGCAAGAGATCCGCTTCATCCGCCAACTTGATGTGAGTCGGCTTCCAGCCGTTTTCCTCATCGTACAAATCTGTGACCACCGGATTCCGGGAAAGTGTTTTGAAAGGCAGCGACGTAATAAACTTTGCCGCGTCGGTCGTGAGTACGACATGCACATCGCAACCGGCCTTCGACAAAAGGCTCGTCAAATCCGCCGCCTTATAGGCAGCGATCGAACCCGTCACCGCCAGGACAATGTTGTGCTTCTCGCTCATTTGAAAATTTGCACTTGCTCCACTCTTCCGTCTGACCCTGCGTTCTGGAATTGAGCGTAAGAAAAAGAAACCAAAAGACTAGCCCGAAAATTATTCTGAACTTTGAGGCTCTGTTTACCAAAACGTTCGATGAAACTTGGAACTCACGAAATCAGGAAGGAGATAGCCGATTTCTTTCCTGCGTTCAGGAGTCCAAATGTTTAAACTGCACCACCACTTTGAGTTTTTTTTGTTTTCCGAAAGCCCCAAGACGGATGCTACTCTTGAAAACGTGCGATTAAATTTAATCAATAACCGATGGGCGTGGATGGCGGCGGTGCGGAATCCCGTTCCGGCAGACGACTTTTTTGTGTCTCCGCCAACGCAGCCAAAATTCTCGCGGTTCGCGTGAACGCAAAAAATAGTTTCCGGTCAAACAAGCCGTCACATGAACACAAATTCAGCGCTCGTCATTCCTGCCCCGCCCTCGACCACCAACTTGGCGGAGTTGACTCTGCATGACATCAAGGCCCCGGTGGATATTCCGAATCCCTGGTTGTGGGTTTGGTGGACGCTGGGCGTTCTGCTCGCTGGCGCGCTGGCCTTTTTCCTCTGGCGACTTTGGAAAAAGAAACAGGCCGAAGCGAAAATCATTCCCGTGATTCCGCCGCATGTTCGGGCGCGGCATAGGTTGCAAGAAGCGCTGGCATTGATTTCAGACCCGGTGCCGTTCACGGTCGTGGTCGCCGATACGATTCGCGTTTATCTGGAAGAGCGATTCAGTTTTCACGCGCCAGATCGGACGACGGAAGAATTTCTTCACGAATTGCAAGGCACGGAGTTGCTGACGCAGGATCAAAAGCAAAGCTTGGGCGAATTTCTTTCGCGTTGTGACCTCGTCAAATTCGCCCGCTACGAACCAACGGAAGCGGAATTGCGCGACCTGCACGATGCGGCGCTGCGCTTGGTCGATGAAACAGAGCCGAGATTTACAGAACCAATTCCCAACTCGTCAGTTGGCACTCCCGAAGATACTAGTTTGCCAAACCTAATAACCCAAGCTTTGAAAGATCAGAACCCTAAAGGGAAAATCTATGCAGTTCTCGGAACCTGTTTTCAACTTACACCATTGATTTGGGTTTTTGCTTACTTAATGGCAATTATGCGGCTGCTGAAATTGCTTACGAATATAAATCCGACGCTGGCAATTCAAGATGTTATGAAGCCGTTCAATCAAATCAGTTCGATTTACATGGATTCGCTTCTCCTAGCGATTTTTGGTTTGGTTATTGGTGTGGTGGGCCTGGTTTTGTTGATCATTGCCCTTGTGAAATTTCGTTACCGTGCAGAATGGTTTTTCTGGTTTCTCATTATTTATGGAGGCTTATTAATAGGAACTCCATTCGGGATTTTTTTTCTCGTTTATTGTTTAGTGCATCGGCGTGATTTTTTCCCGTCTCAACTTCCCGTTTCAAGTTCCAAATGACCTTCGCCCATCCCTATTTTCTACTGCTGCTGTTGTTGGTCCCGATTCTCGCGTGGCTGCAAGGGAAGCGCGGACAAAATACGGCGTTTCTCTATTCGTCCGTGCAATTGGTGAAACCGCTTTCCGGCCTGACGCGTTCGCGGGCCGGGCGAATGTTGTTGCTGCTGCGCTGGTTTTCACTCGCGCTGTTCATCATCGCACTCGCCCAACCGCGGCTGATCAAAGGTGAATCGAGCAGTCGCGCCAGCGGGATCGACATCGTCGTGGCGGTTGATCTTTCGGGCAGTATGGCGGCGGAAGATTTTGAGTTGAATGGGAAACGCGCAAACCGTCTGGCCATTGCCAAGGATGTATTGCAAAAATTCATTGATAATCGCCCGACCGATCGCATCGGCCTCGTGGCGTTTGCCGGACGCGCTTACATCGCTTCGCCGCTGACTCTGGATCACGATTTTTTGCGGCAGAATCTCGATCGTCTTTACCTCGGCATGATCGAAGATCGAACGGCCATCGGCTCGGCTCTGACTTCCGCGTTGAACCGTCTGCGCGACCTGCAATCGAAAAGTAAAATTGTCATCCTGATGACCGACGGACAAAACAACGCGGGCAAAGTTCCTCCGCTCACTGCCGCAGAAGTGGCGCAAACTCTGAAGGTCAAAGTCTATACGATCGGCGTTGGCACCCGGGGCACTGCGCCAATGCCCTACATCAACGTGTTTGGCCAAAAAGATTATCAACAGGTGGCCGTGGATATTGATGAAGAAACGCTGACGAAAATGGCTGATCGCACCGGCGGAAAGTATTTTCGCGCGGACAACTCGGATAATTTGCGGAAGATTTATGCTGAGATCGATCGTTTGGAGAAAACCGAAGTGGACGTGAAAAAGTATCGGCAATACGAAGAGCTTTTCGCATGGGTCATTCTCGCGGGACTGGTCACGCTGTTGCTCGAAATTATTTTAAGCCAAACCGTTTGGAGGAAATTGCCGTGAGTTTATTCGCTGCGCAGCAAGTTCTATGGCTGCTCGCCATGTTGGTGCCGTTGCTCTGTGTGTTTTTATTTTTCACGTGGAGAACGAAACAGAAATTGATCGCGCAATTTGTGCAATCGCGCCTGCTCGCGAATCTCACCGTTGGCGTTTCGCAAAAAAGGCAGAAATTCCGGCTGATGTTGATGGCGGTGGCGGTGGTCTTCTTGATTCTCGCCATGGCGCGACCGCAATGGGGCTTCTCGTGGGAAGAAGCGAAGCAACAAGGGTTGGACATCGTGGTCGCAATCGATACGTCACGAAGCATGCTGGCCGAAGACCTGACGCCGAATCGTTTGGCTCGCGCCAAATTGGCTGCGCTGGATTTGATGAAGCTGGCGAAGAACGATCGGCTTGGGTTGGTCGCGTTTGCGGGTTCGGCTTTTCTACAATGCCCGCTGACGCTGGATGAAGAAGCGTTTCGGCAGAGTGTCGAGGCGCTGGATGTCGGAATCATCCCGCAAGGCGGGACGGCACTGACGGAGGCCATTGACTCTGCGCTGACCGCGTTTGAAAAGGGAAACGACAATCATAAAGTTCTCGTGCTGTTCACCGACGGAGAAGACCATGATGGCCAGGCCATTGAAGCAGCGGGAAAAGCGGCGAAGCTGGGTTTGAAAATTTTCACCATCGGGGTTGGGACTGCGGAAGGAGAATTGATCAACGTGCGCGATGAACAAGGCAAGGTTGGGTTTTTGAAAGATGACGCGGGGAACGCGGTGAAGTCGCGTCTCAACGAAACGTTGCTCCAGAAAATTGCGACAGAAGCGGGTGGATTTTATCTGCCACTGCGGGGCGCGAAACCGATGGAAGCGCTCTACGCCCAAGGGTTGGCGCGCCTGCCGAAATCCGATTCGACGACGAAACTGGTTCGGCAATATCGCGAGCGATTTTATTGGCCGCTCGGCATCGCGATCCTGCTGTTGATCCTCGAACAATTTTTGCCGCATCGCAAACGGGTCGAACGCTCCGTTGCAAACGGACCGGCACAAGGCAAAATGGAGCCGGTGAAAGCACTGACTTTATTACTCGTGATTTTTTCCGCGTGCGCCGGACAGGCGTCGCCGTCCAGCGCGTTGCGTGAGTATGAGGCAGGGAATTTCCACTCGGCACTGGATGAATTTCGGAAATTGAGCCAAGAAAAAACGAATGACCTGCGGTTGAGTTACAATGCTGGAACTGCGGCGTATAAGGCGAAGCAACTTGAGGACGCCCAGAAATATTTCAACGCCGCAGCAGCGTCGCCCGATCTGCAATTGCAGCAACAAGCTTATTATAATTTAGGCAACACGTTATTTGAGGCCGGGGATCAGGTGGCGGAATCCGACAAGAAAAAGGCGGCCTGGGAAAACTCGATTAAAAGTTTTCAAAATTCTCTCAAACTCAATCCGAAGGACGCCGACGCCAAAAACAATCTCACCCTCGTCAAAAAGAAGTTGGAAGAACTGAAGAGACAATCTTCTCCGGAAAATAATCCACAAAATAAACAGCCCAGTGAAGAAGCCAAAAAGTCAAAAGCTCAGGCGGATGAAGCGGTTCGTCAGCGGAAGTATAAAGAGGCTTTTGAAATAATGGAGAACCAACTAAAGAAAGATTCAACGACCTCCTATTATGCGGATTACATTCAAAGACTTAAGGAAATCAATGGCATTCAAACTCCTGATAAACCTTAACTTTTTCTTCGTTGCCTTCTTGGCCGGAGCGCAAACGGCTGATTTCTATTTTCACAATGGCTCGAAACATTATGTTTTTGGCGAAAGTGAAAAGGCGAAGGCCGCGATCGGTACGGGACTAGAAAAATTTCCACAAGATCCGCAACTCAACAGTTTGGCTGGTTTGATCAAAAAGGAAGAAAAACAGCAGACGCCTAAATCCGGAGATCAGAATCAAGAGCAAGAAAAAGATAAAGAAAAAAAATCGAAATCGCAATCGGAGCAGAAAGATTCAGAGAAGAAGGATGAGAATTCCGAACAGCAGTCCAAAGAAGATCAGCAGAAAAAGGATGAACAGAAGCAAAAGGGCGAAAGCGGCAAGGATGAAAAGTCACCAGAACAACAGGAGCAGGAACAACAAGAAGCCATGGCCATGGCCGCAGGCAAAATGACTCAAGAACAAGCGCGGCAATTTTTGGACATGCAGAAGCAGGAAGATAAGGCGTTGATTTTTTCGCCGCCGAAAAAGCCGTTGCAGCCGAATCAGCGGTTAAAAGATTGGTGAGACTATTATAGTGTCCTGCCCTTCGGACAATCCTGCATGGATACGCCGATCTGGATCGGCCCGCAGGAATTCGCGCATGGACTAGGCACGCACGCCAACAGCGAGATTCCGCCCACTTGCCCCGGATACGAAAAGTCTGAATGAGATTTTGCAGTCAACCATCGAATACGCACACAAATCGATCGGCTCTAACCACCGTTTTGGGATAGGACTGAAACCGTAAAGAAAGCAGCTTGCCCGTTGGCAGTTGGCGGCTTAAGTATTTAGCGTGACATCTCCCAGCAACCGAATGGCTAATATTGTTCTCATGGGAACTTTGTCTCTCTGCGAGCTATCACGAACAGCCGTACAAGCTGCAGCGTCGGGCGTGGTGAATGTGGCTCAGTCTAAGGAGCAAGTGGCACCTGAATTTAATCGAGGCTTGGATTGGTTTGATCCTGGGGTCAAAAAAAATTCTTTCGGACTCGCAATCAGTGGAGACCTTCTCTTGATCGCGGATGGGAAGTTTGGTCTGCAGATTGTTAATATCCGTAACCCCGTTCACCCAATTTATTTGGCACGGCTCGCCACTGAGTCATACACACAAGGATATGTCAAAGAAGGCATTTCCGTAGCGGGAAACTACGCCTTTATTCCATTGGGTGGATGGGAACATAGCCGTTTACTGGTCGTGGATCTCAGCTCGCCAGAAAAGCCCACGGTAAAAGGCCAAGTCGAGTTTCCGAAAATGGCTTGGGGAACTGCCGTCCAAGGCAATTACCTCTATGTGGGCGTGAAAGATTTTGGATTACGAGTTATTGATGTCACGGAACCTGAAAAACCAAAGCTCATCGGCGACTGTCAATTCGAGAATGGATTAGGCGTGTGTGTCCAAGGTCATCTGGCCTATGTTGCGAACTGGGCAAGAGGGATAGAAATTGTGGATGTGAGTGATCCGCACCACCCTAAATCGTTGAGCCGCTGCCCTCACCCAGGCGAAGCTTACGCAGTCCAAGTAGTCGGAAGCTTTGCTTATGTGGCAGCCAATAATCGAGGTCTGCAAATCATCGATGTTTCAAATCCAAACGCGCCCCGCGTGGTCGGTGAATTCGATATGCCTGACGGAACAGAAGCGCGTTACGGAGCGAACGATGTTTACGTCGAGGACGGCTTTGCGTTCGTAATGGACATGAGGCATGGGTTGCTAATTATCGATGTTTCAAATCCAGCTAAACCAAGCCTCTTTGCTTCTGCAAGTGGGGGCAAGGCTTCGCCCGCTGGTGTCAGGCGAAAGGGACCGCATGTTTTTGTCGCTGCGGGTACAAATGGTCTCCAAGTATTTGAATTTGCAGCACCGACTCTGGCCACGAAAACACCACCATCATTTGACAACGAATCGATAGCGAAACGTACGCGTCTGGCAAGTTCAATTACCGAAACCCAAATCTCTACATCGAAAGAAAAGAGCACGAATGGGGCAAGCACCTTGGTGGTGACCAATCCGACGCTCGTAATCAAAAGTGCGGGATTCGTTGCGAGTGGGGCGGGCGTAATTACGCTCGACGGGATGCGCTATTTTAAACTGACTTGGATAAGTTTAATCGGCTGGAAATATACGGTGGAAAGCGCAACCAATGATCTTACCCGGTGGAATTTTGTGCCGAATGGACAAGACATAGTGGGCACAGGTGAAGAACTCGAGTTTAGAGTCCTTGCAGACAGCGCGATAAGATTTTTTCGTATCCGAGCGGGTCGAGCTGAGTAAGAAACAGCAAATCCGACAATCGAAGCATCGTCTCCGCCGGAGCGCTGGCTTGCAGTCGGCTTTGCATTCCCACGAGCCAGAGGGTTTTGGCGAACCTCCAAAGCCGACTGCTAGCCAGCGCTCCGTCACTCGCAGCAGGACAAACAAAAAAGGCAGACTGGATAATCCAGCCTGCCTTTTTTTGCAGAAATATTTTAAGCTTTGTCGGACTTCGCGCGCGGCTTGCGTTCCGGACGGGCAGCACTTACAAATTTTTCGCTGGTATGAACCTGTTGCTCGCCACGTTTAGCGCGAGTATGGGTTCGGGGAGCTTCCGCGACGGGTGCAGCAGCATTCTTATCAGGAAGCGGTGTGCTGCTTTCCACGCGAACTTTCAAAGTGCTCTTCACGTCGGCGTGGAGTCGCAATTCGACTTCGTGTTCACCCAAAGCTTTGATCGGATGTTCGAGATGAATTTTCCGTTTTTCGAGAATGATATCGAATTGGGTTTTCAGTTGGTCGGCAATCATCCCGGAAGTGACGGTGCCGAAAATTTTGCCATCTTCACCGGTTTTGACGGAAACGACGCAGATCAATTTGGAAATACCCTTGGCCAAATCGGTCATCGTGTTCAGATCATGCGCTTCGCGTTCGGCGCGGCGCTGCTTGAGTGATTCGAGACGGCGCTTGTTTGCGCCAGTCACGGGAATCGCCAGATGTTGAGGGAGAAGATAATTGCGGGCGTAGCCAGCGGCGACCTTGACCTGGTCGGATTCGGCTCCCAGGCCAACAATGTTGTGCGTCAGAATAACTTCAGTTTTTGCCATAAATAAAAAAGGTTGAGAATTCAGGGTTGAGAGGCGGGCGACAAATCGCTGCTTCCCGGAAAATTTAAAATGGGACGTCGTCTTCTTCGGGAGGCGGACCGTCGGTTTCAGCGGCTTCCGTCGGCTTGGATGCAGCCGGGCGAGCAGCACGTTCAACGGGTGCACCTTCTCCGCCACTGCGGGCTGAACCGAGAAATTGAACCGTTTCTCCCACTACAACCATTTTGCTGCGCTTCTGGTTGGTCTGTTTGTCGTCCCACGTTTCAAGTTTAAGTCGGCCCTCAATCAGGATCGGGCTGCCTTTACGCATGTATTGGCCGACATTTTCAGCGGTGCGTCCCCATACTTCGACATCGACAAACGTCACTTCTTCTTTCATTTCACCAGCTTCATTTTTCCACTTATGATTCACGGCCAAGCCGATCTTCGCAATGGCAGTTCCCTTGGGCGTATACCGCAATTCTGGATCGCGGGTCAGATTGCCGACAAGGATGACTTTATTGAAGCTGGCCATACCTCAGAATTACTTCGCGGCTTCTTCTTTCGGAGCCGGAGCGTTGGTGAAAATAACACGAAAAACATCGTCGGTGCTATTGAACCGTGTTCTCAGTGGGGCAAGGGCAGCAGGATCCGTCTCGAAAATCACGTTGACGTAAAACCCAGATGTGTGCTTGCGGTCAGCGATCCGCGTAAAAGCTTTTTTATCCATCTTTTGCACGGTTTCCACCTTGCCGCCGGCAGAGGTGATCTCGGCAGAAATTTTATCGATAATGTCTTTGACGCCTTCTTCTTTGGCTGCGGTGTTCAATATGAACAAACCTTCGTATCGTTTCACTATTCAGTTCCTTTTTCTTCTTTGTTAACCACGCCGTTAAATCGGCTCATCGCTTTCGCGATTCCTTCGCTGGCCCAACATTCAACCTGTTCTGCGGCCCGCGTTAAAATTTTCTCGAGCAACTCCGCTTCGTCATTTCCAAACTGTCCCAAGACGTGATTGGTGATTTGCCGGACACCATCGACTCTTCGGCCAATCCCGATTCGTAACCTTGGAAAGTCGCGGGTTCCGAGATGTTGCTCGACTGATTCCAACCCGTGATGCCCACCGCTGCTTCCGTTTGCCCGCAAACGAATTTCGCCCAACGGCAAATCAGCATCATCGACTACCAACAAAATATTCTGCGGCGACATCCGAAAAAAATCGGCCAACGACCGAACCGCTTCGCCGCTTAAATTCATGAACGTCTGCGGTTGCGACAGCACAAACTTGCGACCGTTTCGCTCCGTCTTCGCCAGACGCGATCTGAATTTTTTCTCCGTGGTCCAGCCCAACTTCCAATCCTGCGCTAATTTTTCGACCAACAAAAATCCAGCGTTGTGCCGCGTTCGCACATACTCCCGGCCAGGGTTTCCCAAACCGAAGATGAGAAACATGTCTTCCACGCGCGGGCTTCTCTGGTGGTAGAGCGCAACCGTTGGCTGCGCCGTCCGGCTCGTTGATCACAAGCCCCACCGAAATTATTTCTTTTTCTCGGCCGGCTTCTTTTCTTCCGCTTTCGGAGCAGCCGCGCCTTTGGCTGGAGCAGCGCCCTTGGCTGCTGGAGCGGCACCTTCGGCACCCTCTTCTTTTTTCTCCTTGGTCATTTCGACCTGAACTGGAACGCCTGCCGCTGCGTCCGCTGCCGCTTCTTGCGCTTCGGTCAAAGGAGCCGCAACCGCAAGGACTGAAATGTGTTTATCACCGAGAATTTCAACATTAGATCCTGCTTTGAGATCTCCAATGTGAATCGACTGGCCTATTTCCAATGAGGTCACGTCCACCGTGATCACCTCGGGTAAATCACGCGGAAGAGCGCGCACCTTGATTTTGAAAAGAACGTGTTCCAGCACACCGCCGCCCGATTTTACACCGACAGGAATGCCAGCGCTTTCAACCGGAACCATGATCGTGACTTTTTCATGCTCGGCCACTTCGTGCAAGTCAACATGAAGCACCTTACCGCTCAACGGATGATGTTGAACTTCCTGAACAAGGGCGAGGCGCTTGGAATTTCCGTCCACCGCGAGGTCAACCAACACGTTCTCGGAGGCGGAGTGATGAATCAACTCCTCGAATTCTTCCAAGTCAATTTCGAGATTTTGAGGTTGGGCTTTGCCTCCGTAAATTACCGCTGGCACCCGTCCGGTCGTGCGTAATTTTTTTACTTCGCCGCGTCGGATCTGCGTTCTTGGAAAAGCCGTCAATGATACTGATTTCATGTTTCTATAAAGATGACTTACGCCCTAACTGGTGCGTCCGCCTTTAAATTCAAATAACGAAGTAATCGAGGAATTACAATTTATCCGTTTGATCGCTTCGCCTAATAATCCTGCCACCGACAAGGTGGTTATTTTCACCCCGTCAATTGCGGGGCGTAGGACGGTATCAGTAGTTATTAATTCGTCAACAGATGATTTTCTCAAACGTTGGATGCCCAAATCGTTCAAAATCGCATGTGAAACACACGCAATAATCTTCTTCGCGCCCTTCTTTTTCAACAAGGCCGCCGCCGTTGTCAAAGTGCCCGCCGTCTCGGTCAAATCATCGACCATTAACACATTTTTGCCGCGAATTTCGCCGATCACGGTCATCGACTCGATTTCTGTCGCGCTCTTCCTGCGCTTGGCCACAATCGCCAAACCAACTCCCAAAACCTGGGAATAAGCGTGCGCCATTTTCAACCCGCCCACGTCCGGACTGACGACGACCAAGTCCTCCAGCTTTTTATTTTTGAGATAATCGTACATCACCGGCGCCGCGTAGAGATGATCGACCGGAATGTCAAAAAATCCTTGAATTTGTTGCGCATGCAAATCCATCGTCAGCACACGATTGGCCCCGGCAGCAACTAACAAATTGGCGACCAATTTGGCCGTGATCGGCACGCGCGGTTGGTCTTTGCGATCTTGCCTCGCATAACCGTAAAAAGGCAAAACGGCCGTAATCCTCGCCGCACTCGCTCGTCGCAACGCGTCCATCATGATGAACATTTCCATCAGATGATGATTGGTTGGCGGACTGGTGGACTGGACCAAAAACACATCTTCGCCACGAACGTTCTCTTCAATTTTGACGAACGTTTCGCCATCAGGAAAGGCGCTGACCGTGCATTTACCGAGCTCCATTCCGATGGAAGCAGCGATGGCTTCGGACAGAATTGGATTAGATGTGCCAGCAAATATTTTCACAATATGATTTTGATTTCCAAAAAAATAAAACCACCATTTCGGGTGGTTTTGAATGCGGCAAAACTTTAGCGACGCGTTTTCGTCATGCAAGTTTTAATCGAAATAAAAATAAAGTTTCGCAGTATTATGGTTTGAATTCTCGGTCAGGAATCAATTTGGTTCGGTTCCGCCTACAGGCGGTCAGAAGCCGCGTGAACGCGGAACTCCAAACCCGAAAGAATTTCAAATTGATACACTCTCTGCGCTACATCTCGCAAAATACATTGTCCGATTCCGCTTTGTGCTTCCATGTATAGGCATTGTCGGGGGAGTTGTAGCGTTCGGCCTGTGGCCGAATCGGGGCGCGTCTAAAAAGTTCGAGCCGCAGGCTCGACGCTACATTGCAATTCCTCTCGAAAATACATTGTCCGTTTCCGCGTTCTGCGCCCATGTATAGGTGATGATGAGCGATGACATGGCATTGGTGCGGGAATTTGCCGCCAGCCGATCCGAACCCGCGTTTGCCGCCCTCGTGCAGCGGCACATCGGCCTCGTCCACTCAGCTGCGATGCGGCAGGTCAGCGACGCGCATCTCGCCGAAGAAATCGCGCAAGCCGTGTTCATTATCCTCGCGCGCAAAGCTCCGAAGCTGGGGCCGAAGACGATTCTCTCCGCATGGTTGTATCGCACCACGCGCTTCGCGGCGGCGGACGCGTTACGAGCGCGGCGACGCCGTCAGGCGCGCGAACAGGAAGCCCACATGCAATCCATTTTGAACCAACCCGACTCCGAGACTTGGACGCAACTCGCGCCACTGCTTGATGACGCGATGGCGCAGCTTGGCGAGACCGACTGCGCCGCGCTCGTGCTGCGATATTTTGAGAACAAGAGTGCGGGCGAGATCGCCGGAGAGTTGCGTATGGAAGAAGAGGCGGCGCAGAAACGCGTGGCGCGGGCGTTGGAAAAGCTGCGCGCCATCTTTGTGAAACGCGGCGTAACACTCTCGGCTGCCGCGCTGGGCGGAACGATGGCGGCGAACTCCGTGCAAGCCACGTCCGCAGGCTTGGCGGTGACAATCACTGCGATGACCGTGAAAGGGGCAGCCGTCGCAGTTTCAACTTTAATCCACGTAAAAGAAACACTCAAAATAATGACTGTCTCGACTCTTTGAGAAAGTCCCCTAATGGACTCGATGAAAATGTCCCCATTGGGCGGCGGTTGCGGTAGCAACCGCCGCCATGAAGGGAACATTAA
>JAYVSV010000092.1:0-7687 GCA_043775015.1 Verrucomicrobiota bacterium | reverse complement strand
TTAATGTTCCCTTCATGGCGGCGGTTGCTACCGCAACCGCCGCCCAATGGGGACATTTTCATCGAGTCCATTAGGGGACTTTCTCAAAGAGTCGAGACATGCCGGTAAATTCCGTTGCCGCCGCTATTTTGCCTCGCTAGCATTCGCCTCATGGTTGCACTCGAAACAACAGCTCCAAAACTCTCTCAGCGCCAGGATGGCCGCAGCGCCGATAAGTTGCGCACGATTCGGTTTCAAAACCACATTGCGCCATACGCGACGGGATCAACTTTGATCGAGTGGGGTCTGACTCGTGTTATTTGCGGTGTAACGGTGGAAGAATCCGTCCCGCGCTGGATGAAAGAACAAGGCGTGACTGGCGGATGGATCACGGCTGAATACTCCATGCTCCCCTACTCCACGCTGACGCGCAAATCGCGGGACATTTCCAAAGGAAAAATTGACGGGCGTTCTCAAGAAATTCAGCGCCTCATCGGTCGAGCCATGCGCGCAACCATTGACTTGGAAAAACTTGGTTCAAGAACCGTTTGGGTGGATTGCGACGTTTTGCAGGCGGATGGTGGGACGCGCACTGCGGCAATCACCGGCTCCTATGTGGCCCTCCAACTAGCGCTTCGCAAGCTTTTGTCCGAAGGCAAATTGAAGCAGGATCCGACCCTGCACCCGGTCGCAGCAGTCAGCGTTGGCATCGTGGATCAGCAAGCGCTGCTTGATCTCTGTTACGTCGAAGATGTCGCTGCACAGGTGGATATGAATCTCGTCATGAACGGGGCTGGAGAATTTATTGAACTACAAGGCACTGGCGAAGAAAGTACTTTCAGCGAAAGGCAACTTCAGGAAATGTTGGCTCTTGGCAAATCCGGCATCAAACAATTGCTCGCACTCCAGGAATCAGTGATCGCTTCAGCTTAAATTCAGTTCCTACTTAAAATGGTTCCAACCAAGCTTTTCCTTTTGCGTCACGGCGAAGTCGAGGCGCTTTACCAACGCGTTTTCGGCGGACGAATTGATATGGATTTGTCGCCGGAAGGGCATATCCAAGCGGCTGCCTTGGCAAATTATCTCAAGAATACGCCGCTGGACTCCATTTATTGCAGCCCGATGAAACGCGCTCAGCAAACTCTGGCCCCGCTGATTTCGAATTACAATTTTCCGGCAAAAATCGTCGAAGACTTTCACGAAGTTCATTTCGGAGATTGGACCGGGTTGGGCTGGCAGGAGGTTCATGACAAATTCCAAGTGAGCGCATTTCAGTGGCTCGACCTGTTGGAAAAAGCGGCTCTTCCCAATGGTGAATGCAGCAGGACTTTTCGCCATCGCATTGAGCCTGATTTGCGAAAAATCATCGCGCAACATCCCGGAGAATCAGTGGCCATCGTTTGTCATGGAGGAGTCATTCGTATGATCCTTGCCATCCTGCTGGAACTGCCGTTGCCAAAATTTGCGCATTTCGAAATAGATTATGCGAGCCTCACGCAAGTCATCTGCACACCAGAAAAATCTGAGGTGCAGTTGCTCAACTTTACTCCGTGGCGACATCTCGCATGAAAGGCCCACTCTCGCAAATCTCCGTCGCAATTTCTGAAGACGCAGAAGAACCGGTTTCAACCGTTTTCGAAAATCTATTCGGCAGACCGCCTTCCATCTACACTGATGCCAATACGCGCAAAACTGCCGCATCGATTTTCTTCGAGAAAAGCTCTCAATGGACTCCCCAACTCAGAACGGAATTGCTCAAAAAATTGAGCGAGCTTCGGGATCTCGGGATTGATTTGGGCACGGGCAAACTTACAGTCAAGAAGTTGCAACGTCAGGACTGGGCTGAATCCTGGAAAAAACATTTCAAACCGATTGAGGTTGGGAATGCGCTTCTGATTAGACCCAGTTGGAGCCGAATGCTCCCGAAGAAAAACCAGGCGTGCGTGGTGTTGGACCCAGGATTAAGTTTCGGCACCGGCCAGCACGCGACTACTCTATTTTGTCTCGATCAATTGGTTCGTTGTCGGCGCGTAGATTTGAGTCAATCTTTTCTGGATATCGGAACTGGGTCAGGAATTCTGGCGATTTCGGCCGCCAAGCTGGGTTATTCCCCAATCCATGCTTTTGATTTTGATCCTGAATCAGTGCGCATTAGCCGCACCAACGTTGCGGAAAATCATGTGGAACGTTTAGTGCGCCCGATTCGTCAAGACCTGACTCAAGTTCCGCTGGAGAGCAAAATCAAATACAACGTAATTTGTGCGAATTTGATTTACGATCTGTTGCTAAGTGAACGAGAACGCATTTTCAATCGCCTTTCGCAGTCAGGCTCGTTGATTCTAGCTGGCATTCTCAAGATTCAATTTGCCCAGGTGCAAAAAAGTTTTGAGGAACTTGGCCTCGTTCTTCAAAAAAGCAAAATCGGTAAGGAATGGAGATCGGGGCACTTCATTTTTAGAAAATAGATTTCGTTCAGCGCAACGAATTTATTCAAGTTTCAAGAAGCTAAAGAATTTCTTTGTAAAAATTTTGAACAGGTCGTAGTTTCGCCAGGTCAGACGGGTGGTTCATCGACATTATGTCGAAGAAAGGAATTGAGTATGACCAAAACGTTGGACTTGATCGCCGAAACAATTCGTAATTCGAAACATCCCTTTCGCAAGGTTGACAGTCGCCCACACAAACAACAGAAGCATCGCTACGAGAGACGCAAAGTAAAAGAAATCATCCGGATTGGTGACTGGATGTCTGAAGCACAGGCGTAACCGCTTGGTCTTCGGTGGCTCGCTAAAGCGAGCTGGTAAGGATGGCGATTCCTGCACCCAGAGCTATCGCCACCATTTTGAGACGATTGAAACGGTGCTCGTCACTGCTCTCAAACAAGATCGTCGTCGAGATGTGTAGAAAGATTCCGATCACAACTGCCATCAGTTCATGGCTGTATTTTGATAGGTTTCCGGCCACGTCACTCAAGCCAGCACCCAGCGGCGACATCAGTGCGAAAATCAACATCAGCAGGAGCGCTTTGCTTTGGGCGACGCCATTGTGCAGCAACATTGTCAATAGAACAACCGAGACGGGAATGTTGTGGATGATGATTCCAGCCAGAAGCATTTGCCGGGAATGTTCTTGGTTCAAGTGCCCGCCGAGCGGCATCCCTTCGATAAACGCATGGATGCATAATCCAAACATCATTCCCAACGGAATCGTTCCGGAATGATCGTGATGAGCGTGACCGTGTTCGATTCCTTGAGAAAAAAACTCCAAGAGAAGTTGAACAAAGAATCCCGCAAGGATCAACAAACCAATGGAAAAACCTGGATCTCCATGAACTGAAACAGCAGGATCAACTGCGGTTGCGCTGTAAGCCTCCGGCAAGAGGTGAAGGACGGTGATGGTGAAAATGTAAGCTCCAGCAAAGGAGATGAGGACTTTGATCTTTCGTTTGTCCTGGGGTTTAAAAAGAAGCACGACGGCAACGCCGACCGCCACAGACAGAAACAAAAGGAGATACGTCATGTTGAACGGCTCAGAGATTGCACAGATTCACGCCGGTTTGGAAACGCTTTTTTGTCCGTGTTAATCCATCGAGCGGGGTTGGGAGAAACCAGCGAAAATAAAAAATCCGCCACCAAGCAAGTTGATGGCGGATCGTAGATTTGAAGTTATTTCATCAACAACATCTGTCGAGCCCGTTTAATGGAACGGTTCAACTGGCGCTGGTAATGAGAGGGCAATCCCGTGTATTTCCGAGGGAGAATGCGCCCCTGGTCGGTCACGAATTGCTTGAGCAAGTTGACGTTCTTGAAATCAAGAGCGTCGAACGTGAAATCAATTTTTGGCTTGGGCCGGGGCGTCCGTGTTTCCGAAGTGCCTGTCTTACCGCGAGCGTTACGCCCTGTCGGTTTATCCTTGTGAGTTTTGCGTGGCATAAAAAGCTGTTATTTGATTTCGCGATGCACTGTATGACGACGAAGAGCCGGATTGAACTTCTTAATCTCCAACTTTTCGGTTTGAAGTTTTTTGTTTCGGGTCGTGGTGTAGCGCGAAGGAGATTTGCCCTCTTTGCGCGCTTCCGTACATTCAATTGTAATGATTTCTCTGGCCATAAATTATTCTTTGTCTTTAACCGGCTTTTCTTCGCCTTCGTCGTCGTCGTCAACTTCAACTCCGCCGGCACTGTCCACCGAACCCAACGCACCCAAACGACGTTGCCTCAGCGCACCGTCTTTTTCCAATTGTGACTGCGCTTCCACCGTGAACCGAGTCCATGGAATCGCATCCAGACGAACACGCGGGATTTGTTTTCCGGTCAATTCGCAAACGCCGTAAGTATTCTTCTCAATCCTTTTTAAAGCTTCTTCGATCTCGTAAATTGCGTCCTGATCCGAGGAAAGCAAACTCAAGGCAAAATCACGATCGAAATTATCCGTGCCTGAATCGGCCATGTGCAAACTGTAGCTGGACATTTCCTCAGCCGATTCTTTGGCCAATCCACTCATTTGATGCATTAAGCGTTCGCGTAGCTCAAGTAGATTTTCATAATACTTGGTCCACTCCGGCTTGATTCTCGGGTGACCATTGCGCTTCGATTGAGCAGAGCCTTTGCCCATGCCTAAGATGGAAGCCGATGTCGCCGCAGACGGAGCCTTGCCACGAGCTTTCGCGGCAACCGCCTTCTTATCTTCTACTTTCTTTGGTTTCTTATTCGTCACAGCTAAAATCTCTTCGTTTGCGATCGTTTTCTCAGGAAAACTTTTTCACACCCAAGTTAAGAGTTGGCGACTGTAGCAAAGGAATTCCAAATTGCCACAAGAATTTTCGCAGTCTCCTGATCAACTTTTTCAACCGCTTTTTGTTCCACAAACCGAACCGTCACCTCGCTCTTCCGTATTGGCCGGTCAAAATATAGGGTAAAATCGGTTTTGCAAAAAAATTCTACGGCAGTCTCACCGGAGTTAACTTTGACTTCCAAAAGCGATGACGTTATCAAGCCGCTATGCAACAAATTAACAAATTGTTTGTGACGGCGGTCACGCTTTCATTGATCCTAAATTGGGTCAACAAATCCGGGGCCGCAGAAACCATTCACATCGCCACGTTCAACGTGGAAAATTATTTAGATATCGCGGCTGGGACGCGCTCACCGAAGTCGCCGGAAAGCAAAGCGAAAGTTCGCGATACCATTCTTTTCATCAAGCCAGACGTGATCGCGTTTCAGGAAATGGGCAACAGCAATGCTCTTTTGGAATTACGCGACTCGCTCAAAGCCGCCGGGCTTGAATTTCCCCACTGGGAACACATCACCGGATTCGACACGAATATCCATGTAGCCGTCTTGAGCAAATTTCCATTCACGGCGCGCCGACCACACACCAACGATGGTTTTTTGCTCAACGGAAAACGATTTCGCGTCAGCCGTGGCTTTGCGGAAGTTGATATTCAAGTAAACCCAAAATATTCGTTCACCCTGATCACAGCGCATTTGAAATCACGCCGACCCGTCCCCGAAGCGGATGAAGCGGAGTTGCGCGAACAGGAAGCCATTTTACTTCGTGAAAAAATTAACGCGCGACTTGAAGCAAATCCAAACGCCAACCTCGTTGTCCTCGGCGACTTCAATAACGTCAAAGATGCGTCATCCACCAAAACTGTGCTTGGCCGAGGAAAAAATGGACTCTTCGATACGCGACCCGCAGAGCGAAATGGAGATAATTTGCCTAATCCCATCGCGCGCTTTGAACCGCGCAACATCACCTGGACTCACTACTACGGAAAAGAAGATACCTATTCGCGCCTTGATTACATTCTCCTCAGCCCGGGCATGAAACGAGAATGGCTTTCCAACGAAACTTACATTGTCACGCAACCAAATTGGGGGGCGGCCTCCGACCATCGTCCGATCGTCGCCGGATTTGTCGCGGAGGATAAATAACTCATTGCGAGCGCATCCGGTTATCGGATTGCCATTGCGAATTTCTTCTGGCTAATTCGCTGCGATGCCAGAGTCGCACAACAGTTTGGGAATCATTGCGGGAAATCGCTCCCTGCCGCTTGAACTGGCGAAGCACGCGCGCGCGGCGGGCATAAAAAAATTGGTCGCGGTCGGTTTTGAAAACGAAACAAATCCCGACCTTGCCAAACTCGTTGATGAAATCATCTGGTTGAAAGTCGGGCAGCTTTCCAAAATGATTTCCGCTTTCACAGACCGGCAAATCGGGAAGTGCGTCATGGTCGGTCAAATCGCGCCTAAAAATCTTTTTGACGTTCGTCCCGATCTTCGCGCTGTAACCATGCTGCTGAAACTCAAAGAAAAAAATGCGCACACCATCTTCGGAGCAATTGCTAATGAACTGCAAAAAGAAGGAGTTGAATTAATCGAAGCGACGCCCTGGCTGAAGCCACTCATGCCGGCGAAAGATTTCTTGATCGGCCCCAGGTTAAGCGAGGAACAGCGGAGCGACATTCGTTTCGGATACAATATTGCCAAAGAAATTTCCCGACTGGAAATCGGCCAAACGGTCGTGGTGAAAGACGGGACGGTTCTCGCGGTGGAAGGTTTCGAAGGAACAGATCGTTGCCTGAGTCGCGGAGGTGAACTGGCCGGGAAAAATGGAGGCGCGGTGGCGATTAAAGTGGCGAAGCAAAATCACGATTTGCGCTTTGACATTCCTTCCATCGGAGCGCGAACGATGGAGGTTTGTCGCGACGCAAAGATTTCCGTTTTGGCATTTGAGCCAGAAAAAACCTTGTTGTTGGAACGGGATTTAGTAGAAGAACTCGCGCGAAAAAATAAAATCAGCGTCACGACGACGTAAACATTTTCGCAAAACAATTTAGCTAATTCTCAATTTACAATTTTATGCTCACTGCCCACGAACTGTTTGGATTTATGTCGCCCGAGTTGTCTTCGCAGATTCTGGATCACGCTTACGAGACGGAGAAAGACAGTTACCGCGCCACACTTGCCGCTGTCGCGGAAGCCAGGAAGTTGCGCGCTGCCTTTTTCGAACGCAAACCGCGAGCCGAACGGCACAAGGATATGGCGGCCATGCTGGCCAAGCCCCGCCTCGACGCCGCTGCGAGTAATTTAATTCGCGTCTGGCTGATGAAGAAAAACATGTCGATGCTCGTGGACTTTCTGAATGCGCTCGGTGTCGCGCACAAGGAAGGAATCGTGGATGAATTACCCGCAACCGTGGAGGACGCGAACCTCAATCAGGCCATCGAAATATTATTGGGCAAATATCCTCGCGAAGAAGTGGCAGTTTATTTAAACGCGTTTTATTCCATGAACGATGTTTCGTGGCTGAATTTGAAAGCGCTTTTGGAATCAGAACCACGCCTGCAATTCGGCAGTTAGCGAAAAATTCTTTCGTCAAAGGATAACACCATGAAAGACGTTGAATTTCCAGAGACACGTAGATATATAAAAGACTTTTGCGTGCAATTGGCTCGCGCTCGGGAACTGCAAAAAGAACTTCCCGAATTGGTTAGTTTAGCGGCCGGGTTTATGCTCGAAGACTGGAACCTTGATCAAACTGATTCGTCGGGAGTTTATTTGTATTCGCACGAGGTTTCCCCAGTAATGGAGTTATCGAAAGAAATATTTAGCCCGAACTCCGAGATAGAAAAAAGGGTCGCAATGAGGGAAGGGCTGATGGCATAGGGATTGATGCTTAAACAACCCAAGCCGGCCCTGCACAAA
>JAYVSV010000091.1:0-6301 GCA_043775015.1 Verrucomicrobiota bacterium | reverse complement strand
TTTTCCGGTGTCTGGATGGTTCGCGCGCTGATCCGCCGGGCGGGACGCCACGGCTCCACGGCAGGCGGGGACGCCCGCCGCTACTTCGGAATTCGGGGTAAAACAAAACGGTGGTTGGAACAGTGCTTTTCGGCTTCCGCCGTTGGAAAAACTCTTCTGAAAAAAGTGTTCGTAGTTAATAGTCTGCCTCTCGGCTTCTTGCGGATGGCACGCGCGTTCACGCAGTCGAAACTACTTGTTCAAAACTTCGTCCAGATTCATGAGTTCGTTGGCCACCATCGTGTAGGCGGCCAGAGTGGATTTGTCCAACGATGCGTCGGGCTTCGAATCGCCCACTGCGATCAACGCTTCGGCTTCTTTCGGTGCGGCTTGATAGTGACTCAACAATTCGCGCAGAACGGTACTGGTGACTTTGATTTCTTCATTGCGCAGTGGTCGCGATAAAAGGGTTCGCGCCATGAAGTCGAGACGGGCTTCTTCTTTTTTTCCAGATTCCTTCAGCGCGCGCTGCGCCAGATTGCGCGCGGCTTCGATCAATTGCGGGTCGTTGAGGGTAGCCAGCGCTTGCAACGGGGTGTTGGAACGTTCGCGGCGCACCGTGCAGGTCTCGCGGCTGGGCGCGTTGAAGATTTCCATGGATGGCGGCGGCGCGGCGCGTTTCCAAAAGGTGTAAAGGCTGCGGCGATACAACCCTTCTCCTGAGTCGCGTTTGTAGTCGCGGGTGTTGCTGCCGGGCATGGCAACCGCTTCCCAGATTCCGTCCGGCTGATACGGTTTCACGCTCGGCCCGCCGATTTTTTCCACCAACAGACCGCTGGCTTCGAGCGCGTAGTCGCGCACCATTTCGGCATCCATGCGAAAGCGCGGGCCGCGCGAGAGCAACAGGTTGGAAGGATCCTTGGCCAAGCTTGCGGGCGTAGCGGTCGCGTCCTGGCGATAGGCCGCCGAAGTCACGAGCATCTTGAAGAAACGTTTTACATCCCAACCCGATTCGCGGAAGTCCACGGCCAGCCAATCGAGCAACTCCGGGTGCGAAGGCATTTCCCCACTCACACCGAGGTCGCCGGTCGTCCGAACAATTCCGACGCCAAAAATTTCCTGCCAGAAACGGTTCACCGTCACGCGCGCGGTCAACGGATGCTCGGGCAAGAGCAACCACTTGGCGAAACCGAGGCGGTTCCGGGGAAAATCCGAAGGCATGGGCGGCAACGCGGAAGGGGTGTTCGATTCCACCTTGTCTTTGCGCTTGTCATATTCGCCACGGAAAAGAACGTAGGCTTCGGGAGGTTGCTCTTTCTCGCGCATCACATGAGTAATCGGAGCACGCGCTTTGATGTCGGTCCGGTCTTTTTCTGCAGCAACCAAAAAGGCTTTCTCTTTTTGATACTCCGAATCCAGAGTCTCCAGCCAACCTTTGTAGAGTTCTTCCTTGCTCTTCTTGTCGGTTCGCGTTGAAGGCGATGCCAACAGAAACCCCATTCGAGTATCGCGCACCAACGATACCATCTCTTCGGATTTCAACACGCGGTCGTAGATTCGCACGTCCTGCAAACCCGCCGATTCCAGAGGCGACGTGGTATGGCGTTGTCCAATTTTCAACGGAACGGTCGTGCGAATGGTGTGTTTTAATTTGTCCTTTTGCACATCAACCGACTGGGCTTCGCCGTCGATGTAAATTTGCACGCCACTCCCTTTGCTAGAGCCATCGTAGGTCACACCGATATGAGTCCAACGCTTCATCTCCAATGCTTTCTTGGAGACCACCTTGATCGCGTCGTCAGGCCACTTGCTGATCATGTGCGTGCCGGGTTTGGCATCCTCCAACCAAAGGTCCCACCCTCGCAAGTCGTTGGTGCTATCCATGCGCGCGATAACGGCGCCTTCCTTGCCTTTGGTCAGGTAAACCCAGGCGCTGCAGGAAAATTTCTGGTCCTTCTCAAAATCTCCAACCTCCGCGATCTCGGGCGTGACACCATTGGTGGTGAGGTAAGCGCTGGCGGCAATGACTCCATCTTGCGAGGCCGCATTGGTCATGAGAGTAATCGGACGTGATTCACCGCGAACTTTGGTGGCGAGAACCGTTTTCTGCATTTCGTCCAGTGGGGCGTGGAAGAGAAGTTTGTCCTGGGGCAACCGATACAAAAAAACGCCAGGAGAAGCGTTGGTCAGCCAGACCTCGAACTCGGCTTGCGCCACTTCGCGCCGTTTCTCCACTTTTTTCTCCGCTTCCTTGAGGCGCAGAGGTAGCGCGTCCCATGTTGCCTGATCCGCTGGCAACGGAAGAATGATGATTGGCGGAGTGTCTTTCACGTTTCCATCCATCGCTTTCTGGGTGTTGTTGTTGAAGAACGCGGACAGCGAATAAAATTCCTTCTGCGAAAGTTTATCAAATTTATGGTCGTGACAAACCGCGCAACCGGCAGTGAGTCCCAACCAGACCTGCGAGGTCGCTTCGGTGCGGTCTCGCGCGTAGAGCACCAGATATTCTTCGTCAATCGCCCCGCCTTCGCTCGTCGTGATATTGCACCGGTTGAAGCCGGTGGCGATGTCCTGCTCCACGGTGAAATTAGGCAACAAATCGCCCGCGAGTTGTTCGATCGTGAATTGGTTGAAGCGCTGGTTGCGATTGAACGATTTGATCACCCAATCTCGATAAGGATAAATCTCGCGATAATTATCAATGTGAATTCCGTTGGAATCGCCATACCGCGCGACATCCAGCCAATAACGCGCACGGTGTTCGCCGTAACGCGGCGATTCCAGCAAATGATCAACAAACTTCTCGTAAGCATCGCGCGATTTGTCGTTCACAAACGCTTCGACTTCTTCGGGTTTCGGAGGAAGCCCGGTTAGATCGAGGCTCGCCCGGCGCGCCAATGTGCGTCGATCGGCTTCGTTGGCTGGCTTCAGTCCTTCTCGCTCGACTCTTGCGAGAATAAAATTATCAATCGGATTTCGCGCCCACTTTTGATTGCGAATTTTGGGAAGAGGCGAGCGCACAGGCGCAATCAGGGACCAATGCGCCTGATACTGCGCGCCGTTCGCAATCCAGTTTTTCAAAACCTGTTTCTGCTCTGGTGACAAAACTTTGTGCGTCTTCGGCGGCGGCATGAGGTCATCTTCATCCGTGGCCAGAATACGGCGAACCAACCCGCTCGCGTCTGGTTTTCCAGGAACAATCGCGGGCACACTATCTTTGCGGGGAGCCGTCGCGTCGTCAAAACGATCCAGCCGCAAATCTCCCTTGCGCGCTGCGGAATCGGCTCCATGACAGGCGAAACAATTCTGCGAAAGGATGGGGCGCACATCGTTATTGAATTCAAGTTTGCGCGTCGATGCGGCATTGGCTGCGAAACTCAGCGCGAAAAACGTCGTCAGCAAACCTCCCAACAGTTGGCGATAATTTATTTTCAAGCGTTAGTTATTATCCACTATTTTTCGCATAAAAAAACCACAAAATTCGGCTTTGCAGTGATTTGTTTTACTCGTCCTGGAGCGACGAGATCGAAGGAACCTACGGAGTCTGAGATGCTTTGTCCGTTACTCGCCGATGTCTTCGTTCCAAAGTTCGGGATTTTTTGCGATGAAATCTCGCATGAGCTGAATGCATTCTTCGTTTTGCAAAACTTCGACCTGCACGCCTTGGGCGCGAACGTATTCTTCCGGTCCTTTGAACGTTTGATTTTCGCCGACAATTACCCGCGGAATTCCGTAGAGCAAAATCGCACCGCTGCACATCGGGCACGGCGAAAGCGTGGAGTAAATCGTGCAGCGCCGATAAACCGACGCTTTGAGGCGTCCCGTATTTTCGAGGCAATTCATTTCGCCGTGATGAATCACACTGCCGTGCTGCACGCGCTGGTTGTGTCCGCGACCGATAATTTTCCCGTCGCAAACCAGAACCGAGCCAATGGGAATCCCGCCGGCGGCCAAACCTTTTTTTGCTTCGTCGATTGCAGCTTCAAGAAATGGATCCATAATTTCCTAAATCAGTTTCTAGGTTCAGCGTCAAGAATTTTGTGAGAGTGGGCAAACCTGTTGCAGTTCAGATGCGGCCTGAAAGACCTCAATCACACTTTATTTTTTAAATCACGCTGGTTGCTCCACCAATCCCAAAATTGGAAGTGGTCGGAAACGTTCAATAGAATAATCAAACGAACCGGACAATCTTTCCAGTCAAGATTCGGCAGATTTCATACAACGAAAGTTTAATTTTAAAAACTGAAACTGCAATGAAGCTTGTTAACGGGTTTCCCAAAGTTCACACAACAATTGAAACATCTCTGGATCGTGTTCCTTCAACTCAGCGCGCACAAATGGATAAAAGTCGTTCGTGCCGAAAAATGCCTCGGTCATCTCTGCAAAATATTCCTTCTCGTTGTTCAGGGCGTAGTGGCGCTCGTGGCGACCATCGCTGCGCAGGATGGAATCGTAAAGCTTCGTGGCTTTCGCGTTTTCGTAGCAACGGCGAATGCCCGAATTTTTTTCGCCGAGAAAACGTTGATGATAGCCATGCGCCAGTTCGTGCAAAACCATCCACGGCTGGTCGCGCGTCCAGGTCAGAAAGACTTTTGAATTCGCCAGTTCGACCGCGCCCGTTTTCTCCGGATTCACATTATGCGCGGTGAGCCAGTCGCGAGATTCGTGATAGCACATGCAGGGAAATTTCTCACTGGAATGCTCCACCCAAATCGGAATTTGCCGAAGCTTCGCCAACGGATTATCCGGAACGACGCGCGCGATCTGGTAGAGCTGCGCGTGAAGAAGTTTGGATGTGCGTTCCCAAAGGTCTTTTTCCGCCAGCAGATTTGTATTCACCAACACGCGCCAGCCTTCGATGTGTTCTTCGCGATAGGCGGCAGTTGGAGCGAAACGAAACTTGTCAACAGTGTTGGTCTCAACACTGAGCGCAGAAAATGCGGAAAGCAAAAATACCGCGAGCATTTGCGATGGAACCCAACTTCTCACAAAATTTATCAGAGCGCTGCGGCTATGGCATCCCCCATTTCGCACGTTCCAACGCGTCGCGCGTGGGTTTCGCTCGCGCTGAAAATGTCGCCGGTGCGATGGCCCGCCTTGATGGCTTTGCCGACTGCGGTTTCGATGGCCTTTGCCGCATCGTTCATTCCGAAACTGTAGCGCAACATCAGGGCGCACGACAAAATTTGCGCGATCGGATTCGCCAGATTTTTTCCGGCAATGTCAGGCGCGGTTCCGCCCGCTGGTTCGTAGAAACCAAACGTCTTTTCACCGGCAGTCGCCCCAAGGCTGGCGCTCGGCAACATCCCCAGCGAACCCGCCAGCGCCGCCGCTTCGTCGCTCAAAATATCGCCAAACATATTTTCGCAAAGCATCACGTCAAACTGCGTCGGCTTCAGCATCAGTTGCATCGCACCGTTATCAACGAACATGTGTTCGATCGTCACATCGGGATAATTCTTGCTGACCTTCGTCACCACGTCGCGCCAAAGAATTCCGTTTTCCAAGACATTCGCCTTGTCGATGCTCGTGAGTTTTTTGCGGCGAAATTGCGCGGCCTTGAACGCGACATGCGCGATGCGTTCAATTTCCGGCGTCGTGTAAACCATCGTGTCCGTCGCGCGTTGAAACGTTTTGCCGCCTTCGGAAACTTCCTCCGTTTTTTTCGGCTGCCCGAAATACATTCCCCCGGTCAACTCGCGCACCACCAGAATATCGATTCCATCGCCCTGCCGTTCCGGGCGCAACGGACACGCGTGAGCCAGCGCCTTGGGCAATTGCACCGGGCGAAGATTGGCGAAAAGCCCGAATTCTTTGCGGATGCGCAGGAGCGCCGCGCGTTCCGGTCGCTGCTCTTTGGGAATCGTCGGATCGCGATCCGGCAAACCGACGGAACCAAACAAAATCGAATCCGATGCTTTGCAGAGCCCGAGAGTGTCGTCGGGCAACGCCTTCCCGGCGGCATCAATTCCCGCCCAGCCGACCGGAGCTTCGGTAATCCGAAACTGCACCGGAAATTTCTTTTCGACCACGCGCAAAATCTTGATTGCTTCGCGCATCACTTCGGGACCGATTCCATCTCCGGCCAGCGCGGCAATTTTCAAAACAGTTGAACTCATAAGCGCGGGAGATTATGTGGAAGGCGGATTTGCCGCAAACATTTCTGTTCACTAACCGACAAAAGAGACCTCTGCAAAATAACGTAGCGGCGTTCCACGCTGGCTTTGCCTTTAATTTCCCGGCGCGCTTCCACCACGCCCACGCTCCGCAACCCTTCCCATTCTCCCCGGTCGGCAAACCAGCCGATCTTTTCACTCTGCCA
>JAYVSV010000090.1:0-48878 GCA_043775015.1 Verrucomicrobiota bacterium | reverse complement strand
AACACGGGGAAATTTCCAAACCGCTCAAACTCCCGGACGTTCTTTCCGGGCGGCGAGACGCCCGCCCTCCACGGCTGGCGGGGACGCCCGCCGCTACTTCGGAATTCGGGTTAAGGCCAATTCGTTATGGAAATCGTCAGCGTTCGATAAAACGTGGCTTCCTCAAGCCTCGCAGTTGCGGATTACTTCTCTGCATTGAAAATCAGGCAGTGGCAATGGAAATCACGTACTATTTTTCAATTTTTCCGCTAGATATAATTGTTAAAGACAAATTGATAAAACAATTGACAAAGGAACGATGTTCTGGTTGAATCCGTCCCATTACGAGTCGCAGTTGCATGTTTTTGAGACGTGTGGCGATCGAGCAAAACAAAAAACGGGAAACAAAAAAACTAGAGTATAATCAATATGTGTAAAAAATTAACAAGAATACCAATTGGACTGGTATTGATATGCCTTCTTATTATGACGGCGGGTCAAAAATTGTCCGCTCAGTGTACTAACTGTCCTGCTGGATCTCAGGGGTCTGTAAGTTCAGGCCTGCTACAGTTGGTTGCGACCAGAGTCATTCCTGGAACCACTAACTCCGTGGCGATTACTGGTCCAGTTGGACTTTGTGACACACTTCGGCTTCAAATGACGCTGAGTTACGCCCCGAGTCCAAACGTCGGTGAAGTACCTCCAGCCTTCTCCGGCGGCCAGATGGTTGTAAGATCAGTTACAAACTCATTCGGCGGTTTTGGCAGTTTTTCAAATAATCTGACCCCACTAGGTGGGGTGCCAAAAATCGCACCACTGGCCGACATCGGACCGACCGGTTGTGCGTTCGGTGGCACAAATGCTTTTAATTCTCTGACGGTGGATGTGCCGGTCATTTCTCTCCAATCAGAAATCATTGGAGGCCAATTAAAATTCCAAGCCGTTCATGGCAACGTGGGTACGATTGCCTACGCCTGTCCCCCGATCACTAATGGAATTGAAAATGTTAGAACCATTCAAGTTAGCGTATTCGGTCCGCTTTCCTGTTCCATTATCCCTCAAGCCACAAACATTTGCCAAGGCAGTTCCGCTTCCTTCACGGCTAGTGCCAGCGGTGGAAACATAAATGCCCCATACACTTTTGTTTGGGCTGGACCGAATGGATTCAAGCAGACGAACGCCAACGTTTTGACATCGACCATCACAATCAACGACGCTCAAGCGGTTAATGCTGGCACTTACACAAATACTGTGACAGATGCAAGCGGCTGCAAGAGCATCTGCACCTCCACGCTGACCGTTTTCCCGCCTACGCTCGCGACGCCGTTGACGAGTTTGACGTTGTGCCCCGGATCACCTGCGACGTTTACGACGGTAGCCTCTGGCACCGGACCGTTCACGTATGCCTGGACGAAGGGTGGAGCACCGATTGGCGGAGCGACCAACGCGAGCTACTCGATTCCCTCGGTAGTTTCTGGTGATGCCGGAACCTATTGCGTGCAAGTGACTGGCCTTTGCGGGTCAGTGACCAATTGCGCGACCTTGACAGTGCTGACCAACACGACGGCGACGCCGTTGACGAGTTTGACGTTGTGCCCTGGGTCGACTGCGACGTTTACGACGGTAGCCTCTGGCACCGGACCGTTCACGTATGCCTGGACAAAGGGTGGAGCGCCGATTGTTGGAGCGACCAACGCGAGCTACTCGATTGCCTCGGTAGTCTCTGGTGATGCCGGAACCTATTGTGTGAAAGTCAGTGGCTTCTGCACGAGTGTGACCAACTGCGCGACCTTGACAGTGTTGACCAACACGACGGCAACGCCGTTGACGAGTTTGACGTTGTGCCCTGGACAAAATTTTACGTTCGCGACGGTTGCATCCGGCTCTGGACCATTCACTTTCCTCTGGCTCAAGAATGGACTCGTGATCGCGGGCCAGACAAACAGCACGTTCAGTTTGGCTTCTGTGACGGCGAACAATGCCGGGGTCTACTGCGTGGTGGTGAGCGGGGCTTGCGGATCGGTAACCAACTGCGTGACCCTGACAGTGAACCAGAATGTATCTTTCAGCGTGCTCTCCATCGAAAATGGTTTTGAAGCAAGCGGCACTCGCATTAATTATACTGCTAATTTCAGTGGCACACAGCTTGAAAATTACAATTGGAGTTTTAGTGATGGAGTAAATATCTCCACCGTTTCAAGCACGATCAGCCGCCTCTATGGCCCCTTCGATCAGATCCCAATCAGCCTGAGCGTCACCGTGAGCGGTGCTTGTGGGCCGGGCGGCAGCGGAACTCTGAGCACCCCACCGACTTGCGGCGCAATTTGCTTGAGGAGTTCGATTGGAATCTCTCCAACTTATCCCGGAACGGACGGATCTGGAACTATCACCACGAACTACCCAACCTTCTCGTGCGGCGACTTCCAATCGAATAGCCGTTGGTTTTTCATGGATAAATTGACCAACGCGACCGGGATGGCTTTCATCAGCACCGAGGGCAGTTCGAGTGACACCGCGATTGGGGTATTCCGGGGGATAATTGATCCGACAAAGCTTGATTATGTCACATGCGGCGTCAGCACAAACAATCGACCTGCTCGCGTGGAATTCGAAACGCGTCCCGGTATTTCTAACTATTGGCTGGTGGTGAGGACGACCAATTCCGGCGCCCTCAAGTTGACTTACGGATATCAAGTCAAGCTCACGAGTGTGAAAACTAATAATGCCATTGAAGTTATCAGCACGCCCGTGCCGTCGTATCAATGGAGATTACTGGCCACAACCAATTTCCCATCGACCCTTGTAACCTGGACCCCCTTGCTCACGAACAATTTCAGCACCAACACTCCGGCCAGCAGCAATGTCGTGCGCTTTATGGATACAAACCTGCCGGGCAATCCCCGACGTTTTTACCGGCTCATCAGTCCATAACGTCGTTCTGAATACCGTCTCCGGTGACTGGAAAATTTTTCGCGAGAAAAGGCGGTCGCCGCGAAGAAATCAATTCGAGATTGGCCGAAGAGATTTACTTCTCCAATTTTTCGAGGATTTGCCGATGCGCGCTGGAGAATGCCAATTTCTTCAGTTCGGAAATACTCAGCCACTTGCCGTGCGGCATTTCTTTCCGGCTCTTCAAGGCGGCGCGAAACGCGTTAAGAGTGATCCGGTATCGGGTGATGGAATGTCTAATTGTGCAGAGCGGAGTCGTGAGCGGAACAATTTGGAAAGGCTGAATCTCCAGCGAGGTTTTTCCATCTGCGAGTTCAACATTTGGAAACTCCCAGAGTCCGGCGTTAACGACTTTTGCTGGACGTTGTTGCACTAGAAATTGATTGTTTTTTTGCACAACAAACGCGGTGAAAATTCTTTTGGTCGGTTCCATTCGTTTGACCAGATTGGGAAGTGAATCAACATGGTTTTCCCGATGTGAGGCACAATTTTTTTGCAAAGGGCAATCAAGGCAATTTGGTTGGCGCGGAGTGCAAATCAGCGCGCCAAGTTCCATCATTGACTGATTAAAGTGCGAGCAATTATCGTGGGCATTGCTTTTAATTTTGCCCGCCTGTTCGACGAGTTGCCCTGCTATTCTCCAAAGCTGTTGATTGACGGTTTTTTCCGTCGGATTTCCCGAAATTCCAAAAAGGCGAGTAAGAACACGAATGACATTTCCATCAAGAATCGGCTGCGGTTGATTGAATGCGATACTGCAAATTGCGCCAGCGGTGTAGCGGCCAATTCCGGGAAGGGCGAGAATGGCATCAAAAGTTTTAGGAAATTCTCCGTCATGCTTTTCCAAAATAATCTTGGCGGCATTTTGTAGATTGCGGGCGCGAGTGTAGTAGCCGAGCCCTTCCCATAATTTTAAAACGCGATCCGGTTTCGCTTTTGCGAGACTTTGAATCGTCGGCAGTTCGCGCATCCAACGCTCCCAAAAAGGAATGACGGTTTTGACCTGCGTCTGTTGCAGCATGATTTCAGAAATCCAGATCGCGTAAGGATCGTGTGTGTGACGCCAGGGTAAATCGCGCGCGTTTTGAGAAAACCAGTGGAGTAAGAGTTGAACAATGCGCCGATTCTTGGATTCAGAGTTAACGGGATTCACAAAATTTATTTGTCACGCGTCGAGATTTCGATTTTGAATTCTACCCAATCTGCTAATGCTGTCTAAGTTTTCTGACAATTTTGAAACCGCTAACCTCATACACCTGCAAGTTGAACGATGCACAAGCTGCGTCGCTGAAACAACATTTGCAGGAAAACCAATTCGAGTTTCGGTCGGTTCCCTACGCGAGGTTTGCCGGCGGAAAAGGCAAATTGAACACGGTCTTTTACGAGAGTGGAAAACTCGTGGTGCAAGGGAAGGGGACCCAGGAATTCGTGGAGTTTGTGCTGGAGCCGCAAATTTTGGGAGAGGCGAAACTGGGCTACGAAGCGGTGTTGAACCCGGAACTGCTGCTACCACGCCTCGGAATCGACGAAAGCGGCAAGGGTGATTTTTTTGGGCCGCTCTGTGTTGCGGGCGTTTATGTCAATGGATCAATCGTCAACACTTTGAGGGAGGCTGGCGTCCGCGATTCAAAGAATATATCCAGCGATAGAAAAATTGCCGATCTGGCCAGATTGATTCGCGAGACGCCGGGTTGCGTGACGAGCGTGGTTCCCATTGGCAATGAAGCTTACAACCGTCTTTACGCGAAGATGCGCAGTGTGAATACGCTGCTCGCTTGGGGCCACGCTCGCGTGATTGAAAATTTAATGGGGCAGAAGCACAAGATGATCCCGCCGCCTGTTCGAGCAATCAGCGATCAATTTGCCGCAGACAAAGCAACAGTCGGTAAAGCGATCATGAGTTTGGGACGCGAAATCGAGCTCGTGCAACGCCACAAAGCCGAAGAGGATATTGCAGTTGCGGCAGCGTCTATTTTGGCCCGAAACGAATTTGTGACGCGTTTAGCGGGCCTGGAAAAGCAGTTTGAAATGAAGTTTCCAAAGGGAGCTTCTGCGGCGGTTGATTTAGCAGCCAAGGAATTTGTGGAGCGATTTGGGGCTGACGGGTTGTGCAAAGTTGCCAAAACTCATTTTCGGACAGCACTGAGGGCACAGGGTTTGCCGGAACCGGAAAAAGTTGAGTGGAAACGGAAATCTGCGAAGGCAAAATAGGCCAGCAGTGATATTTTTTAAAATGTCGGTTGACAGGTGCATTGATGTTTCTTACTTTCTTGCCAAGAAATCGGGCCGTGAAAGATTTGAATCATTAGCCCTCAAGCTTTTTAAGTGAAAAAGATTGGGCTAATGGTATTTTTTTCGTCTTTACGGGTCAGGATGATTTTGGCTTGCCCATGTAGCTCAGTTGGTAGAGCACGTCCTTGGTAAGGACGAGGTCATCAGTTCAAGCCTGATCATGGGCTCCAGATTTAGCAGCGTATCGAACAACAGAAACAAATTAAAATCAGGATATAGCAATGGCAAAAGAAGCGTTTCAAAGAACAAAACCGCATGTGAACATTGGCACAATTGGCCACGTCGATCATGGTAAATCCACCTTGACCGCCGCAATCGTTGCAACCCAACACCGTAAAGGATTAGCGCCCGCGATTTCTTACGCTGATATCACCAAGGGTGGAACAGTGCGCGATGAAACCAAGACTGTAACGATCGCTGTTTCCCACGTGGAATACGAAAGTCCTCTGCGCCATTACGCTCACGTTGATTGTCCAGGCCATGCTGACTATGTGAAAAACATGATCACCGGTGCCGCTCAAATGGACGGTGCAATTCTAGTGGTAAGTGCAGCCGATGGTCCGATGCCTCAAACCCGCGAACACATCCTGTTGGCTCGTCAGGTTGGTGTGCCGGCTATCGTGGTATTCCTGAACAAAGTTGACTTGGTGGACGATCCAGAGTTGCTCGACCTTGTTGAAATGGAAATCCGCGATTTGCTGACCAAATATCAATTTCCAGGAGATAAAACTCCTATCATTCGCGGCAGTGCAACGGCGGCAATCGAGCAAAAGCCTGAAGGTGAAAAAGCAATTGCTGATTTGCTCGAAGCCGTGGATACATTCATCCCGCTCCCGCCTCGCGAAATCGACAAGCCATTTTTGATGTGTATCGAAGACGTGTTCAATATCGAAGGTCGCGGAACAGTTGTGACCGGTCGTGTTGAACGTGGCGAATTGGCCAAAATGTCTGAAGTCGAAATCGTTGGTTTGAAAGAAACCCGCAAAACGACTGCGACTGACATTGAAGCTTTCCGCAAACTTTTGGACAAAGCGACTGCTGGCGACAACGTCGGTGTCCTGTTGCGTGGCACGAAAAAAGAGGAAGTCGAACGCGGCATGGTTTTGGCGAAGCCTGGTTCGATTAAGGGTCACACGAAATTCAAAGCTGAAGTTTACGTTTTGTCGAAAGATGAAGGTGGCCGTCACACCCCGTTCTTTACGAAATATCGGCCGCAGTTCTACTTCCGCACGAGCGATGTAACTGGCACCTGCACACTCCCGGCTGGAGTTGAGATGGTCATGCCTGGTGACAACGTGGCTGTTGAAGTTGAATTGATCGCGCCCGTCGCGATGGAAAAAGGTCAGCGCTTTGCAATTCGCGAAGGTGGTCGCACGATTGGTGCAGGCCGTGTCAGTGACGTCGTTGCATAATTAGCGTTTCAGAGAAAGGAGTTGGGTGAAAAGCCTGACTCCATTTTCGTCTAAGAATTTAGCGTCTGAGAAACCACTCGACGTCATACGGCGGTAGCTCAATTGGTAGAGTAGCGGTCTCCAAAACCGTTGGTTGGGGGTTCAAGTCCCTCCCGCCGTGCCAAGTGTGGTTGCCGGAGAGGTGGCAGAGTGGTCTATCGCGGCGGTCTTGAAAACCGCTTTGGTGTAACAGCCAACGGGGGTTCGAATCCCTCCCTCTCCGCCAAATTTTTGAGAGGAAACAGTGAGCATCGAATAACATCCTTCGATGTTTGATGTTCAGAAAATAAAAACGAGAAACAGTGAAAGAACAATTGCCAATTATAATAGGGGTCGTGGTGGCTGGAGTTTTATTTGCGCTGCTTTGGCGCAAAGGCGCTTTTTTGCGCATTTCCAATTATTTTCACGAGACACAGGAAGAGCTGAAGAAATGCTCATGGCCGAGCTGGGATGAGTTAAAAGGTTCGACAGCAGTTGTGGTTGTGGCTATTGCGTTGCTGGGCGGCTTCACAGTGGTGGTTGATTTTGTCATCGCGATGATCATTCGCCATATCGTTTAGGAACTGTTCTATGCAAAGCCAGTGGTTTGTCATTCATACGTTGTCCGGCCAGGAGCAAAAGGTTAAGGACAGCATCGAGAAGCGCCTCAAAGCGGAGGAGATGGGCGAATACATTAAAGAAGTTCTCGTGCCCGTTGAAAAAGTCGTTGATGTCCGTGGCGGGAAAAAAACGGTAACGACCCGGAAATTGCATCCTGGATACGTTTACATCGACATGGTTTTGTTGGATGACAACAAGCGCATTTTGGAGAAACCGTGGTATTTTATTCAGGATACACCTGGTAAGATTGGCATTGTTGGCGGTGAACGACCGCTGCCTGTTACTCCATCAGAGATGGCGACGATCAAAGCACAGATTTCTGAATCGGAAGATACTGAAAAGCCTAAGGTTAATTTTGAAGTGGGCGAGACGGTTAAGATCAATGACGGTCCGTTCCTTAATTTCAGCGGCGTGATTGAAGAAATCGAACCGGAACGTGGCAAATTGAAAGTGACGGTAAATATTTTCGGGCGCAATACGCCAGTTGAACTGGAGTATTGGCAGGTGGAGAAGGCGTGAATTTAGCGTGAATTGTTTTCACATACCCATTTCGGTTAAATTTTAAATTTTTATGGCAAAGAAAGTTACAGGACAAATTAAGTTGCAAATTCCCGCAGGCTCGGCAAACCCCGCTCCGCCTGTCGGTCCGGCGCTCGGCCAGCAAGGCGTCAACATCATGGCGTTCTGCAAAGAATTCAATGCCGCCACCAAAGATCAATCCGGAATGATCATTCCCGTGGTGATCACGGTCTATCAGGATAAATCATTCACATTCATCACAAAATCACCGCCGGCGGCTATTCTTCTCAAGAAAGCGGCAGGCATCGCTTCTGGATCGAAGACGCCGAATAAAGAAAAAGTCGGCAAAGTGAGTCGCAAGCAAGTATTGGACATCGTGAAAATCAAGATGAAAGACTTGAACGCCACGAATGAAGATGCCGCTTTTCGATTGATCGCAGGAACTGCGCGAAGCATGGGTATCGAAGTTCAAGAATAACTAAACAAAACCGCGGGAGAGCTATAAACTCGTTTGTACCGCACCAAAATAAAATGGCGAAAACAGGAAGTAAAAGATACAAAAAGGCACAAGAACTGGTGGATAAATCAAAGTATTATCCGCTGAAATCGGCAGTTGAGGTTCTGAATAAATTTCCGAAAGCAAAGTTCAACGAAACCGTTGAAGTTGCATTCAAACTTGGGGTTGATCCGAAACAGTCCGATCAGATGGTGCGTGGAACGGTGCCTCTTCCACACGGCAGCGGCAAAACCGTCCGTGTTTTGGTTTTTGCCCGTCCGGGAAATTCTGCTGACGCCGCTAAAGCTGCTGGAGCGGAATATGTCGGCTACGACGACATGATTAAAAAGTGCGTCGAAGGTTGGAACGATTTTGACATCGCGATTGCGACCCCGGAAGCGATGATTGAAGTTCGCAAACTCGGCAAAGTTCTCGGGCCGCGTGGTTTGATGCCAAACCCGAAGACTGGAACTGTGACCGATGATACTGCGAAGGCAGTCAAGGAATTTAAGGCAGGCCGTGTCGAATTTAAAATCGACAAAGCCGGCAATGTGCATGTCCCGATTGGCAAAGTGAGTTTTAAGGCGGAAGAAATCATCGACAATGCACGTGCGGTCATCGAAGCGGTTGCAAAAGCCAAGCCATCAAGTGCTAAAGGAACGTTCATTACCAGTTGCACATTATCAGCAACAATGAGTCCGGCGGTTCGCGTGGATGTGCGTGAATTCTCAACGGCTGCTTAATTTAAAAGAGGAATAATATGCGTACTGAAAAACAATTTATCAGCAAGGAATACCTTGGCCGGTTGAATGCGTCCCCCTTCTTCATTGTCGTGGATTACACGGGATTGAAAGTCGGACCGGTGACGGAATTGCGCAAGCGCTTGCATAAAGCGGGAGCGGAGATTCACGTCGTTAAGAATTCCATTTTCAAACTCGCGGCCAAAGAAGCGGGTGTTCCTGACATCGGCTCTTTAGCTGGGCAATTGGCCGTGGTGACTGGGCAAAAGGACGTTTCGTCCGCTGCCAAAATCATCAAGACATTCAGTTCTGAATTCGAGAAGCCAAAAATCAGGTTTGGTTTTCTGAACAATCAGCGACTCGAGCAAAAAGACATTTTGTCATTGGCTGATTTGCCATCGATCGAAGTTTTGCGTGCTAAATTACTGGGAGTGCTTCAGGCACCGGCCAGCAAATTGGTTGCGTTACTTAATACGCCAGCCAGCCAGCTCGCACGCGTGCTGCAGGCTCGGGTGCAAAAGGGAGAATAAATTTTCAAACTTTCATCTCCGTTCTAAGCCAACGGAAATGGATTAACACAACATAACAAAGTAAATCGTCGGTTTGCTGGCGTGTGAACTGAAACCATCCGCAGCCGCGGGTAGCGACGAGACTGAAAGGCAAGTAGTAATATGGCTGATCTAGCAACATTGGTAGAACAACTCGGCAAGCTCACGGTGATTGAAACCGCTGACTTGGTAAAACAACTTGAAACAGCCTGGGGCGTGACTGCGGCGGCTCCTGTGGCGGCTGCGGCTGCCGGCGGCGGCGCTGCTGCTGGTGCGGCTCCTGCGGAAGCGAAAGACACGTTTGACGTGATCCTCGTTTCGGCTCCGGCTGACAAAAAGATTGCCGCAATTAAAGCGGTTCGCGAAATCAAAGCGGGTCTCGGTTTGGCGGAAGCCAAAGCGCTCGTGGAAGGCGCTCCTAAACCGGTTCTGGAAGGTGCGAACAAAGCTGATGCCGACAGCGCCAAGAAAAAGCTCGAAGAAGCTGGCGCAAAAGTCGAAGTCAAATAAGGTCTGTCGATTTTGGGCCGGTGAAATTTTCACCGGCCCTGAATCCTCCTGCCAATTCGGAAAGATTTATTCATACAGGTTCGTTTTAAGAAAATTAGTTAGTGGTTGCGGCGAGTTTTCTGCTGAACGCGGAAGACTTGCCTTGTTTCGTTGTTAAAATAACCGTCGGCGGAGTCGCCAGACAATAATTGAGGTCCCAAAATGCCATCCAAAGTAACTGAAAGAATTAATTTCGGGAAAATTAAAGAGGTCATCGCGCCGCCGAACCTGATCGAATTACAAACGAATTCGTATCACGAATTTTTGCAGGTTGACATTGCTCCGTCGCGTCGTAAGAACACCGGGTTGCAAGCGGTCTTCACTGAAGTTTTTCCGATTGAAAGCTACGATGGTAAATGCGTGCTTGATTTTCACAGCTACGACATCGGCGAACCGAAGCATGACTGGCTGGAATGCCTGCGCGAAGGAATTACCTACGGCGCCCCGTTGCACGTCACATTTTTGTTGAAGGAAGAAAAAGGGACCAAGGAAGAAAAAGTTTTCATGGGCGAGCTGCCTCTCATGACCCCACAAGGAACTTTTGTGATCAACGGCGCGGAACGCGTCATTGTCAGCCAATTGCATCGCTCGCCTGGTTTGGCTTTTGAAGCAACCCAACATCCGAATGGAAAAACGCTCCACAGTTTTCGTATCATTCCAGATCGCGGTTCGTGGTATGAAGCGCAATTCGACACAAGCGACATGCTCTACGTTTATCTCGACCGAAAAAAACGCCGCCGGAAATTTTTGACGACAACTTTCTTCCGCGCGCTTGGTTACGGAACCGATGCTGACATTCTTAAATTATTTTACGACATCGAAGAATTGGGTGTCAAAGAGGCCGAAAAGCTTGAAGACATTCAGAACAAAGTTTTGGTCGAAGACGCTATTGATCAGGACAAAAACATTGTTGTGGCACGCGCGTTCGAGCCGCTTTCCAAAGCGGTTGTGAAGCAGATCGCAGAACTTGGCGTGAAGAAAATTCGCGTGGTTGATACGACCGTTGATGACGGAATCGTGATCAAGTGCATGAAGAAAGATCCGACCAAGAACGAAGAAGAGGCGCTCAAGGATATTTATCGCCGTCTCCGCCCTGGGGATCCGCCAACCGCCGCCAATGCGCGCGCGTTGATCAAACGACTGTTTTTTGACCCGAAACGTTATGACCTCGGTCGCGTTGGTCGTTATAAAATTAATCAGAAACTCAATATCAAAGGTGGCGATTCTCGTATCTTAACCAAAGAAGATTTGGTTGCCGCGACGAAGTATCTGCTCCGCTTGAAAAAGGGCGAAGGCTCTTTGGACGACATCGATCACTTGGGCAGTCGCCGCATTCGAACAGTTGGTGAGTTGCTTGCGAACCAATGCCGTGTTGGTCTGGCTCGGACCGAACGCTTGGTGAAAGAACGCATGACTTTGTTTGATCAAAGTTTGGAAACAATGGCTCCACAGAAGCTCATCAATCCAAAAGCATTGTCTGCTGTCATCCGTGATTTCTTTGGACGCAGTCAGTTGTCGCAGTTCATGGATCAAATTAATCCGCTCGCAGAATTGACCCACAAACGCCGCTTGTCGGCGCTCGGGCCTGGCGGGTTGTCTCGCGATCGCGCCGGCTTTGAAGTCCGCGACGTTCATCCGTCTCACTACGGACGCATTTGTCCGGTGGAAACGCCTGAAGGACCCAACATCGGTTTGATTGCATCGCTCGCGACATTCGCGCAAGTGAATGATTTCGGTTTTCTCGAAACACCGTATCGCAAAGTCGAAAAAGGTCGCGTCACTGCGCACCTCGATTATCTCACGGCAGATCGGGAAGAAGCATTTACCGTCGCTCAAGCGAATTCGCCGATTGACGACAAAGGACATTTTACAACTGAACGTGTGACGTGCCGTTGCAAAGGTGACTTCGTCGATGTCGAGCCCTCCAAAGTGGATTACATGGACGTTTCGCCGAAGCAACTTGTTTCCGTGGCGGCATCGCTGATTCCGTTTCTCGAACACGACGACGCGAATCGCGCGTTGATGGGTTCGAACATGCAACGCCAGGCCGTTCCATTGCTCATCACGGAAGCTCCGTTGGTTGCAACTGGTTTGGAAGAACGCGTAGCTCGCGATTCACGCGCTGTTCTCGTTTCGGAAGAAGCGGGTCGAGTTGCGTCAGTTACCGGAAATCAAGTCATCATTACAGATGACGGCAAATTACCGGAATCGAAAAAGAAGATTAAACACGATCCTGCGAACGGAATTTCAGTTTATCACGTTCGCAAATTCATGCGTTCAAACGCGGCGACTTGCATCAACCAGAAAATTCTCGTGGCCAAAGGTGATCACGTAAAAAAAGGACAAGTCATCGCGGACGGACCTTGCACCCAAGGTGGCGAACTCGCTCTCGGGCGAAATGTCCTGTGCGCGTTCATGCCGTGGAATGGTTACAACTTCGAAGACGCGATCCTGATCAGCGAACGCATCGTCAAAGACGACGTGTTCACTTCGATTCACATCGATGAATTTGAAGTCAGCGCCCGCGATACGAAGCTCGGGCCGGAAGAAATCACTCGCGACATCCCAAACCTTGGCGATGAAGCGTTGAGGAATCTCGGTCTTGACGGAGTCATCCGCATCGGCGCAGAAGTGAAGCCCGGCGATATTCTTGTCGGCAAAATCACGCCGAAATCTGAAACCGAACTCGCTCCGGAAGAACGTTTGCTCCGCGCCATCTTCGGTGAAAAAGCGGCTGACGTGAAAGACACTTCGCTCAAAGTTCCGTCGGGAACCTATGGCATCGTCATGGACGTGAAAGTCTCGTCCAAAAAAGAACGAGATTTTGAACGTGATGCCAAATCGGCGCTCGCTCCTGAAGCGAAAAAGCACGCGAAAGAAGTCACCGAAGATCACCGCAAGAAAACGGACGAATTGCGCGAGCAATTGACGGAAGCGTTGAGCAACATTTTGCTCGGCGAAAAAATTCCGCTCGACGTCGTTAATTCTGAAACAGGCGAAATCATCATTCCGGCCAACCGCAAAATCACGAAAACGCTTTTGCGCAAACTCGCCGGAGTTTATGACCGCATCGAAATTGATCCGTCACCGATTCGCAACAAGATCAACGAAATCATCGGACAATTCAAAAAGAAGTTTGATGATTTGCAGATGCATCACGACGAGGAGATGGAACGCGCCGAAGCCGGCGAAGAAGTCGATTCTGGCGTGGTGAAATCGGTCAAAGTCTATGTTGCTTCGAAGCGCAAATTGTCAGTCGGTGACAAAATGGCTGGACGCCACGGAAACAAGGGTGTTGTTGCAAAAATTGTTGCCGAAGAAGATTTGCCGTATCTCGATGACGGAACTCCAGTGGATATCGTTTTGAATCCGCTCGGCGTACCTTCACGTATGAACGTCGGACAAGTTTTGGAAACGCATTTGGGCTGGGCGGCGAAACTGCTCGGTTTGAAATTCGCGACGCCTGTTTTCGACGGCATCAAGGAAAAGGAAATTCGCGGCTATCTCAAGGAAGCTAAACTTCCTGAACACGCCAAAGTTCTTTTGCACGACGGACGCACCGGCGAAACTTTCGACCAGGAAGTGGTCGTTGGTTACATCTACATGATGAAACTCGGCCATTTGGTCGCGGATAAAATTCATGCGCGCGCCGTTGGACCTTACTCGCTCGTGACGCAACAACCGCTCGGCGGCAAAGCGCAATACGGCGGACAACGCTTCGGCGAAATGGAAGTTTGGGCGATGGAAGCGTACGGCGCGGCTTATACGTTGCAGGAATTGTTGACCGTGAAATCCGACGACGTGCAAGGACGCACGCGTATTTATGAAAGCATTGTCAAAGGCGACAACAGTCTCGAAGCCGGCATTCCGGAATCATTCAATGTTTTGGTGAAGGAAATGCAATCGCTCGGTATGGACGTGAAAGTTGGTTACACAAACCCAGTCGATCAAGCGATCGCCGATCAACCTGCCGCGTTGGCCAACTTGAAATAATAAGTTTCTGTAGCGGCGGTCTGTGACCGCCGCACTTTAAAAACTTTGCGCAAAAATGCGGCGGTCATAGACGCGCCGCTACAAAGAAAAAAATTATATGACGAACACGAAAGAATCCGCCCGCGAATTGCTCGGCTTGGAAAAAGTTAATCAGGTTGATTACGTCGCAATTCAAGTCGCATCGCCGGAAAACATCCGCGCGTGGTCGAAGGGTGAAGTTAAAAATCCAGAGACAATCAATTACCGCACGTTCAAGCCCGAAAAAGGCGGTTTGTTTTGCGAACGCATTTTCGGTCCAGTGAAGGATTGGGAATGTTCCTGCGGAAAATATAAACGCATCAAACATCGCGGCGTCGTTTGCGATCGTTGCGGCGTTGAAGTGACGCTCGCTCGCGTTCGTCGCGAACGCATGGGCCACATTGAATTATCGGTGCCGGTTTCGCACATCTGGTTTTTCAAATGCATGCCGTCGCGCCTCGGCTTGGTGCTCGACGTGACGGCGCGTAATTTGGAACGCGTTATTTATTATGAGGATTACATGGTCATTGACCCTGGATCCACTCCGTTGAAAATTCATCAACTCTTAAGCGAACACGAATATCGTGAAGCGCAGGAAACTTACGGCGCGGAAGCGTTCGTGGCCAAGATGGGTGCGGAAGCCGTTCGCGAGGCATTGGCGAATGTCAATTTGATGAAGTCGGTTGATCGATTGAACATTGCGATGACCGAAACCAAGAGCAAACAGATCCGCAAAAAAATTGCGAAAAGGATCAAATTGCTTTCGGCGTTTCACACTTCCAAGACGCGTCCAGAATGGATGATTCTGATTGTGTTGCCGGTGATTCCGCCGGACTTGCGTCCGCTCGTTCCGCTCGAAGGAGGACGTTTTGCGACTTCGGATTTGAACGATCTTTATCGTCGCGTCATCAACCGCAACAATCGTTTGAAAAATTTGCTTCAGCTCAAAACGCCTGAAGTCATCATTCGTAACGAAAAGCGCATGCTGCAAGAAGCGGTCGATGCGTTGTTTGACAACGGTCGCCACGGTCGCGCTGTCACCGGCGCAGGAAATCGCGCTCTGAAATCTCTCTCCGACATGCTCAAGGGGAAAAGCGGACGTTTCCGTCAAAACTTGCTCGGCAAACGTGTCGATTACTCGGGCCGTTCTGTCATTGTCATCGGACCGGAATTGAAACTCCATCAATGCGGGTTGCCCAAGAAAATGGCGCTTGTGTTGTTCGAGCCGTTCATCATTCGCCGTCTGAAAGAACTTGGTTATGTTCACACCGTTCGTTCCGCGAAGAAAATGATCGAGCGCCAATCGCCGGAAGTTTGGGACATCCTCGAAGAAGTCACCAAGGGGCATCCGGTGTTGCTCAATCGCGCGCCGACTTTGCATCGTCTTTCGATCCAGGCTTTTGAACCGATTTTGATCGAAGGCGAAGCGATTCGCATTCATCCGCTGGTTTGTACCGCTTACAATGCGGACTTCGACGGTGATCAAATGGCCGTTCACGTTCCTCTCTCAGTCGAGGCGCAACTGGAAGCGCGTTTACTCATGCTCGCGCCGAACAACATCTTCTCACCGTCGAGTGGCAAGCCGATCATGACGCCGACGCAAGACATCACGCTTGGTTGCTATTATTTGACCGCCGAACCGCGCAAGCCGGTCGCAAAAAATGGCCGCATGAAACTTTTCGGCAGTAAGAGCGAAGTTAATTTTGCCTATGCAGATGGTGCAGTCGGCATTCACGAGCGCATTCGTTTCGCGAATCCTGATCACGGCAAAAAAACCGAATATGGTGATTCCGAGAAAAAAGTGATCGAGACCACCGTGGGCCGTGTCATTTTCAGTGAAATCTGGCCGGAAGAAATCGGTTTCCCAAATAAAGTCGTCACCAAAACGGCGCTCGGTGATTTGATTTGGAAATGCTACAAAATTTGCGGGCAGGACAAGACGGTCGTCACGCTTGATAAATTGAAAGACACCGGTTTCCGAGAGGCGACTCGCGCCGGCGTCTCGGTCGGAATTGATGACATGATCATTCCGAAGGAAAAAGGCCAGGAAATCGAGAACGCGCAAAAACTTATTGCAGACGTTGAAAAAAGTTATCGAAAAGGTGTTATCACCCCGGGCGAACGCTACAACAAGATCATCGATATCTGGACGCATTGCACCGACCAGATCGCGAACGTCATGTTGAAGACGCTCGACCACAATCAAGGCAAAGCCGAATTCAATCCAGTTTCTTTGATGGTTGATTCCGGTGCTCGTGGTAATCGCCAACAAGTCCGTCAGCTCGCCGGCGTGCGTGGTCTTATGGCCAAGCCCAGTGGCGACATTATTGAAAAGCCGATTCTCTCGAACTTCCGCGAAGGATTGACCGTGTTGGAATACTTTATTTCAACTCACGGTGCGCGCAAAGGGCTGGCGGACACAGCGCTTAAAACGGCTGACTCCGGTTACATGACGCGCAAACTGGTGGACGTTTCACAAGATGTGATTATCCGCCAACTGGATTGTGGCACAACCAACGGAATTTGGGTGCAGGCGATTTACGAAGGCGAAGACGAAGTCGTGAAGTTGAGCGAAAGACTAGTTGGCCGTTTCTCTTGCGACGACATTGCTGATCCGAGTGATCTGAAAAATGTTCTTATCAAAGCCAATACTGAAATTGACGAAATTCGCGCGAAGCTCGTTGACAATACTGGCGTTGAAAAAGTTAAAATTCGTTCTGTGCTCACCTGTGAAAGTAAGCATGGAATTTGTATGCGTTGTTATGGACGCAACCTCGCGACTGGCGGGTTGGTGAAACTCGGTGAAGCAGTCGGCATCATCGCTGCGCAATCCATCGGCGAACCTGGAACTCAGTTGACGATGCGTACGTTCCACATCGGTGGCACTGCAGCCGCAGTCTTCAAGCAACCGCAGATTAAAGCGAAGCTCGAAGGGAAAATGCGATACAACGACTTGCGACTGGTCCAACTCGAAGACGGAAATAGCATCGTTTTGAATAAGAACGGTTCCGTATCCATTCTTGCCGAAGACGGGCGCGAACTCGAAGCGCACAACTTGGTGATTGGTTCTGTTATTTCCGTTCCGAATGGCGGCAAAGTCAAAAAAGGCGAAGCCTTCGTTCAGTGGGATCCGTATAACGTTCCGATTTTGTCGGAAAAAGCCGGTAAGATCAAATTCCACGACATCATCGAAGGAGTGACGATGAAACAGGAAATGGACGAGACGACCGGCCAGGAAGCCATGGTCATCATCGAGCACAAGGAAGATTTGCATCCGCAGATCGTCATCTTGAGCGAGAAAAATGAACCGCTCGCGAATTATCCAATTCCATCCGGCGCTCACGTTGTTTTGAAAGAGGGCGATCGCATTGTTGCCGGAACTTTGATGGCGAAAACGCCGCGTAAAACTTCGAAGACCAAAGACATCACCGGCGGTTTGCCGCGTGTGGCTGAATTGTTCGAAGCGCGCCGACCAAAAGAAGCGTCGGAAATTTCCAAAATCGACGGCGTCGTTGATTTCGGGGCGAGTGTTCGCGGCAAGCGCTGCATTGTGATCAAAGATCAGCAGACTGCACTCGAAGAAGAACACCTCATTCCAATCGGACGACATGTCATCGTCTTTAAGGGCGACTTCGTGAAAAAAGGTCAGCAGTTGACCGAAGGACCGATGGATCCTCATGAAATTTTGGAGATCTGCGGGCCGCAAGAATTGCAGGAACATTTGGTCAACGAAGTGCAGGAAGTTTATCGTTTGCAAGGTGTGACGATTAACGACAAGCACATCGAAATCATCGTCCGCCAGATGTTGCGCAAAATTCGCATTACCGAACCCGGCGATACGCAATTTTTGTGGGGCGAACAGATTGATAAAATCGAATTCGACAACGAAAATCAGCGCGTCGAAAAAATGGGTGGCAAACCTGCCGAAGCTCAACCCGTGTTGCTCGGAATAACGAAGGCATCGTTGGAAACAGAAAGTTTCTTGAGTGCGGCGTCATTCCAGGACACGACCCGGGTGTTGACCGAAGCAGCGACGACATCGCGCGTCGATTACCTCCGTGGCTTCAAGGAAAATGTGATCATGGGTCATATTATTCCTGCTGGCTCCGGTTACAGTTACCACCGCAAAATCGAATTGAAACCGCTGGTGGAGCCGATCGAAATCGAAGAGCCGAACGCTCTTTTGGAGCAGCCATTGGCCAGTTAGTCAAAAGAACGTCCAAAACTGAAATAACTAGTTGCAACAGAAAAACCCTTTGTTATATTCCGCGCTCCGTTTCCCCTGAGATGGGACGCGCAAGCGAAAACTTTAAGCTGTAATGCCAACAATTAATCAACTCGTCCGAAAAGGACGTAATAAAATACGAAGCAAGTCGAAGTCGCCTGCTTTACAAAATTCACCATTTCGCCGCGGCGTTTGCCTTCAAGTCATGACGCGCACGCCGAAGAAACCGAATTCCGCGATGCGCAAAGTGGCCAAGATTCGTTTGACGAATGGCTACGAAGTGATCGCTTACATTCCAGACGAAGGTCATAATTTGCAGGAGCACTCAATCGTCCTGATCCGCGGTGGTCGTGTGAAGGATTTGCCCGGTGTGCGTTATCACATCGTGCGCGGAACTTTGGATGCTGCCGGTGTTGAAAAGCGCCGCGTCAGCCGTTCCAAATACGGAGTGAAACGTCCGAAAGCCGCGAAAGCCGGAGAAGCTAAGAAATAATTTTTATGTCGAGACGTCGTCAAGCAGACAAAAGGCCGTTGATTGAAGATGGCAAATATAAAAGCACACTCGTTTCACGCCTCGTGAATACGGTGATGCAATCCGGCAAGAAGAGTCTTGCGCAACGGATTGTTTATGGTGCGTTCGATCAATTGGCGGAAAAGAATCCACAATCCAGCCCGTTGGAAATTTTGCAGCGCGCGGTGGACAATGCCAAGCCGCGATTGGAAGTCAAAGCCCGCCGTGTGGGTGGCGCGACTTATCAAGTGCCGATGGAAGTTCCGGGGGATCGACAACTCGCTTTGGCGATGCGTTGGCTCGTAGATTTTGCAGATGCGCGAAAAGGCATCACTATGAAGGAAGCGTTGGCCGCGGAAATCATGGAAGCGTATCAAGGTCAGGGGAACGCAATTCGCAAACGCGATGACGTTCATAAGATGGCGCAGGCTAATAAAGCCTTTGCGCATTTTCGCTGGTAATTGTTAAAATTTAAATTGCGCCCCGAACTAATCGTCGGGGCGTTTTAGTCTTTAAGATTTCAAATGAGTTCAGTCATTGATAATAAACCGGTCAATTCACCGAATCGGCAATACACGTTGGAGCGCACGCGCAACATCGGAATCGCCGCGCACATCGACGCCGGAAAAACGACGACGACGGAGCGAATTCTTTTTTACACAGGGTTGATCCACAAGATCGGCGACGTGGATGACGGCAATACTGTGACCGACTGGATGGAGCAGGAAAAAGAACGCGGCATCACCATTACATCGGCTGCAGTCACCTGCTTCTGGACTCAGAAAAAAGAAGAAGGTCTCGAAAAATCTTTCACCGCTATTCCGCAGCGCATCAACATCATTGATACTCCGGGGCACGTCGATTTCACCGCTGAAGTCGAGCGTTCCATGCGTGTCCTCGATGGCGCAGTTGCAGTTTTTTGCGGAGTTGCCGGCGTGCAACCGCAATCCGAAACCGTCTGGCGTCAGGCAACCAAATATAGAGTTCCGCGCATCGCATTCGTCAACAAGATGGATCGCACCGGCGCGAATTTCGACAACGCCCTCGCCGACATGCGCAATAAGCTTAAAGCTTACGCATTTCCAATTCATCTCCCCATCGGTGCGGAAGAAAATTTTGAAGGGGTCATCGACATCGTGAATCAAAAGGCGATTGTCTGGGGCGCTGGCGACATCGAAAACGAAGGTCTCAAATACGAAATCAAAGACATTCCCGACCAATACAAAGAAAAAGCCAAAGCGGCTTTGCAGGAATTAATCGAAGCGGTTTCCAATAAAGACGACGCCTTGGCTGAACTTGTCTTGGAAGAAAAGCCGATTGACGCACTCACTTTGAAAGCGGCGATTCGCCGTCTCACGTGCCGAATTGAATTGGTTCCCGTTCTCTGCGGTTCTGCTTTCAAGAAAAAAGGCGTTCAGGTTTTGATCGACGCGGTCGTCGATTATTTGCCAGGTCCGCTCGATATTCCTCAAGCCGAAGGTTTGGAACCTGGCACAGACAACAAAATTCAAGTCGCTTCCGATGACAACGCAAAGTTTTGTTCGCTTGCATTCAAACTTTGGACAGATCCTTACGCGGGCAAGCTCGTTTTTTTTCGAGTTTATTCCGGCCACCTGAAAAAGGGCGACACGATTTATAATCCACGTACACGCAAACGCGAGCGCGTCAGTCGCTTGATGGTTATTCAAGGTAGCGAACGGAAAGATATTGATGCCGTTTATTCCGGGGACATTGCTGCGCTCGTTGGTTTGCGCAACATCACAACCGGCGACACACTTTGCGACGAAGATTTTGATGTCACCCTCGAACCTCCAACTTTCCCGGAGCCAGTTATCAGCATGGCGATTGAACCAAAGACCAAAGGTGATCGCGACAAGATGTCGGAAGGCTTGCAACGTCTCGCGGAAGAAGATCCAACATTCCGTTGTTTCACGAACGAGGAGACCAGTCAACTGATCATCGCTGGAATGGGTGAGTTACATTTGGAAATTATTTGTGATCGTCTCAAGCGCGAATTTGGAGTCGAGGCGAACTCTGGCGCACCACAAATTGCGTATCGGGAAACGATCACAAAGGCAGCGGAAGGCGAAGGAAAATTTATCCGTCAATCCGGCGGGCGTGGACAATACGGGCACGCGGTCGTCAAAATTCAACCGAACGAAAAAGGCAAAGGCCTGGAAATCGAAAACAAAGTTGTCGGTGGCGCGATTCCGAAAGAATATATTCCCGCGGTCATTGATGGAATTGAAGAAGCCATTCGCAGCGGTGTTTATGCAGGCTTTCAAATGATTGATGTCAAAGCGCAAGTCGTTGACGGATCGTTCCACGAAGTCGATTCCAACGAACTCGCGTTCAAAATGGCTGGTATTTTTGCTTTCAAAGACGCAGTGAAAAATGCCGGTCCAGTTTTGTTGGAGCCGATCATGAAAGTTGAAGTCACCACGCCTGACGAATATCAGGGCGATCTTCTCGGCGACATCAATCGTCGTCGCGGAAAAATCATCAACATCGAAGCCAAAAACGGTCAGACAATTCTTAATTCGAATGTGCCGCTTGCCGAAATGTTCGGTTATGCTACGGCAATTCGTTCGCTCTCGAAAGGGCGCGCCTCTTACTCAATGGAGCCGTTCACGTTCGAGCAGGTTCCAAATAGCGTCTTGAATACAATTTTGGATTCGGCAAAATCACGACCGGCAGCACGCACTTAAACTTAAACTATTAACCTTGTTCTTTTTATATGGCTGGACAACGCATTCGCATACGACTGAAAGCTTACGATCATCGCGTCATTGACCAATCGGCTCATGACATCGTCGAAACTGTAAAACGCACTGGCGCACGTGTCGCCGGTCCGATTCCTCTTCCCACGCGCGTCGAACGTTGGACAGTGCAACGCTCACCGCACGCCGACAAAAAGTCTCAGGAAACTTTTGAGCAACGCACCCACAAACGTTTGCTTGATATTATTGAGCCAACGGCGAAAACCGTGGACGAATTGAAGAAGCTAAACCTGCCCGCAGGCGTGGACATCACCATCAAAATTTGATTTTTATGTTAGGAATTTTAGGAAAAAAACTCGGTCAAACTCGTGTCTATGATGCGAAAGGTGTTGTTCATTCGGTCACCGTTGTCGCTGTCGGCCCCAACCGCGTCATACAGGTGAAAACGCAAGAGAGCGATGGATACAACGCAGTTCAACTTGGTTTTGATGACCAAAAAGAACAACGCTTGACGAAGCCATTGCTCGGTCACATCAAGAAGCACAATGCCGTTGCGGTTAAACGCATCAGAGAATTTCGTGATTTCACCTTGAGCGTAAAACCCGGCGACACAGTCGGCGCAAATATTTTTGCGGCCGGCGATTTCGTGGATGCAATCGGTATCACCAAGGGCCGTGGTTTCGAAGGCGTAATGAAGCGCCACAATTTCCGTGGCGGTGATTCGACGCACGGTGCCAAAGGTTTCAAACGCCGCCCCGGCGCAATTGGACAACGTTTGTTTCCAGGCACAGTCATGCGCGGGATGCGGATGCCCGGTCACATGGGACAGGTCCAGGTCACAACTCAGAATCTGGAAGTAATTCAGGTTAGCGAGAGCGATAATCTTTTGTTGATCAAGGGTGCAATTCCCGGCGGTAACAACAGCTATGTTGTCATACGCGAATCTAAGAAACTGCCAAAAGGCTCGGAAGCGGCGAAACTCCGCAAAGAACCTCGGGTTCCTGGTAAACTTAAAGGTGGAGCGAAAGCTGCCGCAGCTGCGAAACCAGCCGCTAAGAAATAACGAAGACTAAGTTCTCAGGAACAATTTTTATGAAGCTGACTGTTAAAGATATCAAAGGCCAAAGCGCCGGAGAACTCGAAGTGAAGTTCGAGATGATCGAAGATGGTAAAGGAACGCAAGCCGTTCACGATGCCGTCACCGCTTATCGCGCCGCGCAACGCAGTGGTACTGCCTGCACCAAAACTGCTGGTGAAGTGCAGGGCTCGAACAAAAAGCCTTGGAAACAAAAGGGAACGGGTCGCGCACGCGCCGGTTCTGTTCGTTCTCCTTTGTGGCGCGGGGGTGGTGTGGTGTTTGGTCCAAAGCCACGCGATTTCAGTAAGAAAGTAAATGGCTCGACCAAGAAGTTGGCCTTGCGCAAAGCACTTGGTGAACGTCTTAAAATGGGCGATGTCACCATCGTTTCTGACTTCAAACTCGCTGCGCCGAAGACTAAAGATTTTCTTAGTGCCCTCAGTGCATTGGAGATTGATGGAACCACGCTGATCGTTTCTGAAGGGATTGATCAAAATTTGCTTCGCTCTTCGCGCAACGTTTCGTATGTCGAAGTCACCACCGGCGAGGAACTCAACACGTATCAAGTGTTGCGCAGTGATAAACTGATTTTCACACGCGGTGCGTTTGAAAAAGTCGAAGAACGTTTAGCCAAGATCTAACCATGAACACTTTTGAAATCATCAAGACCGTCCGCGTGACCGAAAAAGGAACGCGCCAAGCTGAGAAACTCAACCAATACACCGTCGTGGCCGACCGCCGCGCGAATAAGATCGAGATTCGTCAAGCTGTCCAGGAACTTTTCAAAGTCAAAGTGGTGAGCGTCAACACGATGAACATTCGTGGAAAAGCCCGCCGCAAACGGACTGCTGCCGCTGGCCGGACGCCGTCGTGGAAAAAAGCGATTGTCACTTTGAAAGAGGGCGACAAAATCGTTTTGACCTAATTGTTGCAGCAGTTGCGATTCGTTGTCGCTCAGATCAGTGGTGTATCGCATCCCGGCGTACTGGGGTAAGTGGTCAAAAAAGCACAGCCTTTTCCCCGCTTTTATTGGGCTTTCTTGCGTTTTCAAACAGGCTCTTAGAATGAACGGGCAACGGATTGAATGCTGCTTGTGAAAAACCAGGGCACTGGAATCCCTCGTTGCCAACCTTAACCTTTCGATCTATCCGGATGGGCGCAAATCTGTCGCCACTTGGCTGATCCATTCCTTACTAGGAAGAGAGTAGGGTCGGAATAATTCCAGATGCCCTTGTTGCTCATTGTAAAAGAGGGCGCGATGTAATCCGAGCGTTCCCGCCTTCGGATTGTCGATGAGGCTGGCGGAATCGTTCGCGCTCATCTGGAAGAGGACGCGCATTTCGAATTCGCTGAACGCCTTCTTGCTGAGAAAGCGATTCATGTTGTTGTAGGTGTCGCAGGTCGCAATGACATGAATGCCGAAGCTCGGACCTTCGCAAATTAACTTGTTCAATTGCACTGCGGGATTCGCTGCGGTGTCTTCCTCGCTCGAAAAACTGAAATCTTCTTCGTAACGAAGTTTGCTGAATTTCTGCAAACCGTGAATCAAGAGGAACGTTGCGGGAGCACTGGTTGCATCCTGACTCTCTGCGCGCGCTTTTAAATCTGAGGCCAGTCCATTGATGACTTCCGGCAGATCGCTTTGTTTGACCAACGTGATTTTGTGCGGAATCGCGGTGATGATTCGTTCAAGAAATTCGCGCTGCGCCGAGCCGGGTGGATTGCCGTCCAAAAGAATAAATTGAGCGCTGCCAACGGGATATTGCGCAGCAAGAGAAATCAATCCGACTGATAAAATTGCGAGGATCGCTTCATCTCGTTGTCCGACCATGAGCAGATTATTTCCACTCTGCCGATGGAATACGGCTTCCGTCGGTCCCTTGATGCTGTTGGGCGCTCCAAGCCAGATGCGCGAAGTCCGCGAAGACGTCATCGACTCGGCTTTCAACAATGTTTTCAGTTCCAAATTTTCGCGCACATCGGCTGGAGCATCGCCTTCAAAAATAATTGGACCTGGATATTTAACTTCGCTGCGGGCAGCGCGTTCGGTGACTTTGTCGAGGTAACGATCGCGTACGTCATCCGGCAACCAGACCGCTTGAAACGGACTGTTGCCCTGAATATTTCCAGCGGCATCGTTGTAAATTCCTTCGCCCGGGCGCGAGAGGAGACGCGGTGCGGGATTGTTTTCGTCCATGATGAGGAACGCGTCGGCCTCATTACATTGCAACGCGATTCGGATCACCATTTGGCCCATCGTCGTGCGGGCCATCGTGTAGGCACCACCAAGCGTTTGTGAACCGAGCAAAACGTGAATGCCAAATGCACGGCCTTGTCGCACGATTCGGTCGAGTAGCGCGGAAGCAGTCTGAGAAATCCGGTCGTCCTCCACAAAAAATTCCTGGAACTCATCGATAATCAACAGCGACCGGGGAACCCTTTCTGTCCCGCCGCCTTTTTTGTATCCCGCGAGATCTTGCACGCCTGCTTTGCGAAATAAATCGCCGCGCCGCTTCAGTTCATCATCGACTCGCTGCAAAACGCTCAAACCAAACTCGCGATCACTTTCGATGGCTACGACTCGCGCATGAGGAAGTTTTTTCTCGGCGTAACATTTGAACTCGACGCCCTTTTTGAAATCGATGAGATAAAATTCCACTTCATCTGGACTGCACCACAACGCCAGGTTCGTAATAATGACATGAAACAGAGTCGATTTGCCGGAACCGGTTTTGCCTGCGAGCAACGCGTGTTGGCGAGTCCCTTTGCCGATGGAAAGATATTGCAACTTCGTCGCACCCGTGCGGCCGATCGGGACGCGGAGTTCGCTCGTCGTTTCGCCCGTCCACATTTCTGCATCAGGCGGCGCAACGTGTGAGAAGGGAACTTCCACGCGATTTGAATCGCGATTGCCCTTGCCGACTTTGTGAATGAATTCCGTGACCAAATCCGCGTCAGGCGGTTTATCGAGCAACAGGTTCGCTCCGGGCAGCGGTTTGCCGAGCAACGTGAATTTATTTCCTTTGCATTGAATGGTAACGCTGCTTTTCCGTAACTCATTGGGAACAAAATCGAGTGGGGCAGGGTGGTTGTGGTCCCAGTGAATCAACGTGTAAACGCCGCAACGCGCACCGCTCGTTGCGATGCTCAAGAGCCGCTTGGCCGCCGCGTCGGTGAAGTTCGATGGAAAATCCGCAACGACCAGAAAATGATATTTCTCCGCGATGTTACCCGCCTGCTCGTTGTATTCCGCGATCGTCGCATACTCATTTCGCAGATACATCTGGATGACCTTTTCCATGTGCTCATTCAGATCAGTGAGTTTTTGCTCGATCTGCCCCGGTTGCGTCCAGATGCGGTTGTTGATTAAATGCTCCGCGTAATCCGCGATGTGCATGATGCTCGAAAAGTTCTGCCCTAAACCAACCGGGTCAATCACCGTGAAGCTCAACCTCCCCGGAGGCGCCGTCGATAGGAGTCTCAAAATGGTTTGATTCAACGCCGCGATTGCTTCGTTGCGACCCGATTCCTTCGTTTCAATGAGAAGCGCGCCTTGTTGCGGATAGGTTAGCAAAAGCGGTAGCGGAAATTGGATCGGCCCAGGCAATTTTAACTTTTCATCTTTCGGAATTCGGCCCGCCAGCTTTTCTAAATCAACTTCTAGCCGCCCAAATTGAGCTGCTTGCCCGAATTTTTCCGGCGAACTCCACTGTTTCCAAAACTGTGGGTTTGCGCTTGGAAATAATTTTTCCGCCTCTGGTCCGACCCTGTCAATCGTCGCGTAGAGCGGTCTGATTTTATTTTCCCAATCGACTTTGATCACATGCCATTGCGCCTGGAAATCCGCCGTCAGCTTCGCTTCTTTCGTATCCGATAAATTTTTCCATTCGGTTTTTTTCGCGTCGGTTTCGCTCGTCAGCTTCGCCACGGCGCTTTGCTGATCGCGATCCAATTGTTCCTGCTTGCTGCGATACCGTTCCTCGTTTCGCGCAAAACAGCGCGTGAATTTCTCCTCCACCCGCTCTGGATAATTTTCTTTGGCGCTCGCCGCATCTTCGAGAGTGGCTTTCCATTCGCTTTCGATCCATTGACCTTTGGCTTTAAACTCGTTTTCCACCCGCTCCACTTCGCGGGCGTAACGAGAATCGGTTTTTGCGTAGCAAACATCGTGTAAGCGCCTCGCGCGAAGAATCGCGTTGGCAAGGCGCACCGCGCGCGATTCTGCCTGGCTCTTGCCCAAAAAATGCAAAATAAAACCGAGGACGAAAACCGCGCCGATTGAAGCGCCCGCTTCCTTGTAAAAAAACGCGTTGTTGCCAAAATAGTGGAGAATCGGCACGAGCGGAATCAAGCAAAGCGCTAGGATGGAAAGTGTGACGCGCTGCTTAAAGATTTTCGGCAGCAACATTTTTCCAAAGTGTTCCAATTCTTCGCGTGTCTCGGTCAGCAAGGCATCCAGCTCTGCAATCAACTTGTATTCATCCTTGGCGAGGTCGGATTCGGGCAGCTCCTTTGAACCAGAAAGCAGGCGAACAAATTTTCCGTAACCCTTGAAAAAATCGCGAGCCGTTTTTTCCAGCGACACGAAAATCTCCTGCTCCTGGGCGAGGCTTGTTTTAAATTCAATGATTGTTTTCTCCGCCGTCGTGCGACCTGTCTCGTGGGTGCGATGCATCTGCATCGTTTCGGTCTGAAGCTTGTGTTTGCGTCGGCCCTCCCGATCTTCGATTCCTCCGAGCGCCTGTTTCTGGCTGTTCTTGTGCGCACGATTGATCCACGCGCGACGCGCTTTGTGATTCGATTCCGCTAAATCTTTTGCCGCCTGAAACTCTGCATCCGTTTGCGCGATGGCTTCAGCCCGACGCGCGTTCATTTGCTCAACCACTTTGTCGCAGCGCGAGCGCTCGGCGCTGATCGCCGTGGTGAATTCCTGATTCAACTTTTCTTCGCGCGTCGCGAAATCGGCAACCGTCTGTTGCAGACTCTCGACTAGCTCCAACGTTTCTTTTACTCCAAAAATTCTACTCACAATCTGTTTTGATTTTATGCAGAAGCTTATCCAGTTGATCCATTACGGCAACCGCGGTATCTACTCCGTCGAAAAGTTCTTCCAAATAGCGTTGCTCAAATTCCTGTCTCTTCGCGTCGCGCCACGATTCTTTCGTCTCCTTCCAATCAATCGACAATGCCTTCGATAAGGTCGCGAGGCGCGTTCTGTTTGCGTTTAAACTCATGGCTCCTCCGGTGTCGCTGTTTTGGTTTCTGCGCCGGATCCGCCTGCGTTGCTCGTGCGAACATCCTGATTGTAGGCATCGAGATTTTTCACCGCCTCGCCTAAAAATGTGATCGCCTGCGGTAAATTGTTGGCCAGCACCGTTTGCAATTTCTCGAGTTGCTTCGCGAGTGGTTCAACCTGGCTGCCGAAATCACGGTTCCATTTTTTGATACGGCGCAATTTTTCCTCCGCTTCTTCGAGCGAGAGCTTGGCTTTGTGCACTGCCATGCGTTCGGCGACACTGACCTCGCGCAAGTTGGACAATTCGGCGCTGAACAATGTTTGTTGCGCGTCCTGAAGTTTTTGCGTCCGGCGTCTCGCCTGGTTTTTCCAATGATGCAGTTGCGTGCTATCAAGCCAGACCCGCGTGCGGATCACCTCATCGCTGACCTCTTCCAAAGTGGGGCGCGCTTTGCTCAAATAAACAATGAGATTGGCGCGAAACGATTCCAACGCTTCGACCGAAGTGACATTGGCGCGGGTCGGCATTTGCTAACGTTGGTTCAAATACTCCTCGATCCGTTGTGCTTTGCGGAGCAGGTAAGGGGTGTGTTGGCTGGAAATTTCGTTGAATTTCTTGAGCGCCTTGACCGCTTGTTTGAACTCTTCAGAAAATTTCGTATGCTCCTGGTCCTGCCACGAATCGCCGAGCGACGCGAACCGCGCCTGCAACAAAGAGATTTTAGTCTGAAGATCGGCGTTGAACCGCTTCAACTCTTCTGCAAAGCGTCTCACTTCTTCGGGATCAATAATGGCCTGCGGCATGGCCATATTTATACTCTGTTTGATTCGACAGGCAAACCGCGAATCCATTGGAAGCGATTCCACGGAGTAATGGTTTGCAACCGGCTTTGGATTGACGACGTGAAAAGCCAGATGCAAACCGGCGCTCCGTCTGATGGCCTTGGGACATTTCGGTTCTCAAACATTGGCGCAAGCGGCGTTACCTTTATTCTGAGCTGTTCAAAGACATTGCCTGATCGAACGATTTGACTGCATTTACGTCACCTGATTAGCTCACAAGGCTTAATCTCCAGTCTATGAAAATTTTTCCATCTCTCGTTTGCGCGCGGCTCATTTTTACTCTCGGATTTTTCTCACTCACGCTGTCCGCGCTTCGCGCCGCCGATTAGCCGCAATGGCTCGGGCCGCAGCGCGATGCGGTTTGGCGCGACCCTCGTCGACCGCGACCCACACATGGCAGCAATACAATCGTCATTGGTCAAAGAGCAGATGTTGCCGCCGAAAAAATAAATCATCCGCTCTGCGGCGAAAATGTCCCGTGTTGCGCACCGAAATGAAACATCCGAGCTACCCGTGCGGCTACGCGATTGAAAAAGTTGGCCCACTGGGCAAAGAATAAATTCCTGCTGACGCCAAACATTTGGCGGGTGACAACGTTGACGCTGTGTTCACATATGTGCTAACTTCGACCGGATGCGAGAAATTCAATTCTACCGGACCGCCAACGGAGAATGTCCGGTTGAAAAATTTCTTGATGGTCTCGGTCCGAAGCAGGCGCAGAAAGTTGCCTGGGTTCTCGGTGTCGTAAAAGAGATGCCGATGGTGCCGCGCCAATTTTTTAAAAAACTTGAAGGCACAGATGACCTTTGGGAAGTGCGGGCGGAGTTTGGAGGCGATGCTTATCGGCTGCTTGGATTTTGGGACGCAGGCAGGCTCATCATCCTGACGAATGGTTTTGCCAAGAAAACGCAGAAAACGCCGGGTCGCGAAATCGAAATTGCTGCACAACGGAAACGTGATTACCTCAACCGAAAGACAAAACGATGAAAGACGATTTGGAAAAATATGTTAACCGACGCAAACGCGCCGATGCAAAGTTCGCCGAGAATTTTGAGAGCGGCTATCAGGAATTCAAAGTGGGCGTCCTCCTGCGGCAAGCCCGCGAAGAAGCGGGCATTACGCAGGAAGATTTGGCGCAACGCACCAAGACAAAGAAGTCCGCTATCTCACGCTTGGAAAATCATGCTGAAGATGTCCGGCTTTCGACGCTGGATCGTGTGGCCCGTGCCTTGGGTAAGAATCTTAAAATTGAATTGGTCAAAGCCTGACGAACTGAATCGTTTGAATAATTGTGTGAATGTTTTGCCATGAAGAAAGTGCGTAAAATGAAGATGACGTGGAACGACTTGCTCAAGATCGAGGCGAAATATCCTTTTTCTGCAGGCAATCCGACAGGTTCATTTTCTTTGCCTTCTTCCAAATTGAAGAAGCGTTCTTCTTCAAAGAAAACACCCTCTCGTCGTCACGATCCAGTGCCGGCGTAAAACCCTCTATCGCGCGGGCGACACACCTCCGTCGAAAAATAAAACACGGTAATCCAGCGGTGCTGGTTCGAGTGGTCCTGGCGAATCCCGATGTTTTTCCAGAAGCGAACAGTCTGCGCGTTACCACCGGTTAGTTTGGGGCGAGATTCCAACAGGCCAGACAGCATCACGCCCACTCCACAATTCATAATCTTTTTTACCCAATGGTTGCGCAGGTTGTGGATCACCCCCGTCATCTCGACCATCTTCACCAACTGAATAAAGGAGAAATCCGCCATTCTCATTCGTCCGATATTTGAGTGGTTTCTGATCCATCCAATCGTGGGGTAACATGGGAAGGAACTCTGGAACCAACGCTTCAATGTGTGGAGCTTGCTTTCTGTTGCGCAGTTCAAAGCGTTTTAAAGCAACGGCAGCAAGAGCCATTTGACGCTGTGTCTCATTCACAATGGATCTTCGCCCGGCGCTTTCCGCCTTAAGGATGGCGATTCGACTCAACATGTGCAGATATTTTCGGAAGGATTTATTAATTTCCTCGCGATGAAGAGTGTCCGTTTCCAACAATCGTTTAACTTCTGGCCACGGTTTACCTTGGCGAACAAGTCGTAGATGTTCGAGTTGCTGTTGCGTGGCCTTTAAATAGAAGAGTTCATCATTTTTAAAAATCGTTCTGATTCCAGTCACCCATAAACCACTTTTGTTCGTCGAATATCCACGAACTGTTTGAAATTGTTCGATGCATCCAATCCGGTCGCCGACCAAACCTTTCTCAAGTGCATCAAGCAAATTGACCGAGTTAAGGTCTGCTTCTAGTTGCACCAATTGGGGTTCCGTCCATCCGGGGGAGTGCAACGCTTCCCACGTCACGTATGTGGCTAATCCCACGATTGCAACACGGATTATTTGATTAACGAGGTTGATGTCGTCTTTTTGAACCTGCGCCAGTTGGAAAAGCGCGTGTAGGTTTTCCAGGGCAGAAGGAAATTGATTCTCATGCAACGCGCCAATAGTCGCTGCGGCTAGCCACTGCGCCGCAGTCCGTCGAGGGACAAATGTATTCGATGCTGGGTCTGTTAGATTGGTCCGCGCCCAACCAGTATCAGTCTCAGGGTGTTCAACGGATTCGCGAATCTTCTTCAACATTGGCTCGTTGTCCGCGAGATTTTGTACAAATTCCTGCCAGCTGTTGGTACCGCTTTTAAAATCCACAACGTTTTCAGCATCCCACGCAACGCTCGCCTGTCCTGGTTTGATGAATCTCATTGTCATTAGCATGGCCGGATTCATTCCACTAAAACGAAGTTTCGCGACGGCATTGGTCAACTTCCCTAGGTTGGGATTTCCATTTGTATGAGATGGGGGCGGCAGATCGGCGAAAGACAGCCATTCACCTTTTGCTTTCAGCTCCGCTTTGTATTGGTTGATTTCGTTTTTTCCTGCACGACGAACGATTAGGAATACCAAAGAGAGCAACGCAACAATTGAAATCAGAATAATAATTTTGGTGCGACGACTAACCACGCTGTAGATACACCGTAGGCGTGTATGAGTTGCAAGCCTGTTTACCGAGAGCGCACAGGTTAGACGCCCCGAATCATTTGAGGGCATCCGCATCTGCTGTTTAGCTCACAAGGCTTAATCTCCGTTTATGAAAATTTTTACATCTCCCATTTGCCTGTGACTTCTTTTCGCTCTCGCTTTTTTCTCACTCACGCTGTCTGCGCTTCGCGCCGACGATTGGCCGCAATGGCTCGGGCCGCAGCGCGTTCCTTTCGTGTGGTAGGGACGCGTTCCACCGCGTTCCCTGACTAATCCTTAGCGCATCCGCAAATCCGAAAACATCAGCAGGAAAATCCGAACGCGTTGCATTTCTCATTTTTCACGCCTCACTTTTTTCGTTCGTTCTGAAGAAAATAATGGGACGAGGCGGAACTCATCCCTACCAATTTATTGAGTGGAAATATTTTGGACGCGGATGGAACGCGTCCCTACCACGATTAATTCGTTGCGATGCGTTTGGAAATTCTGTCACGTTCTCCCACGTGCAAGACTTTGCTCCATTGGAACCGATTCCCGGACGCAAAACGCCTGCGAAAGGAGTCCAGATTTCTCTCGAAGGACCAAACATTATTTTCCTGACCGTTTGCACAAAAGATCGCAAGCCGTGGCTCACTCAACCCGAGGTGCAAAAATCGCTGGAAGAAATCTGGTACAAGGCCGACGCGTGGCTCGTTGGTGATTATTTGCTGATGCCGGATCATCTTCATCTTTTCTGCGCGCCGCGCGATTTGAAATTCACGATCGAGAAATGGATCGCGTTTTGGAAAAGCCAATTCAGTCGTAAACATCTGGACCAAGATTGGGGATGGCAACGAAACGGATTTCATCATCGGCTGCGTGATCGGAGCGAATATTCCGACAAGTGGTTATACGTTCGTGAAAATCCAATTCGCAAAGGTCTCGTGAAGAATATGAATGATTGGAAATATCGCGGGACGGTTCACCAATTACGGTGGTAGGGACGCGTTCCACCGCGTCCCTGACTAATCCTTGGCGCGTTTGCGAACCGAAAACGTCGGAAGGAAAATCCGAATGCGTTGGATTTCCCATTTTCCGCGTTTCTCTTTTTCGTTGGTCGCGAGGGGGAATATTTGGGACGCGGTGGAACGCGTCCCTACCACGATTAATTCGTTGCGATGCGTTTGGAAATTCTGTCACGTTCTCCTGAGTTGAATCTCCAGTTATGAAAACTTTTCCATCGCTCGCCTGCCTGCGACTTCTTTTCGCTCTCACCTTTTTCTCACTCACCGTGTCCACCCTTCGCGCTGACGATTGGCCGCAATGGCTCGGCTCGCAGCGCGATGCGGTTTGGCGCGAGACAGGTATTGTCGAAAAATTTCCAGAGAGCGGGCTGAAGGTGCGATGGCGCGTTCCGATTGGCGGCGGTTATGCCGGGCCAGCCGTGGCGCACGGTCGTGTTTATGTCATGGATCGACAGCTTACCAAAGGCACGACCAATCCGACGAACCCTTTTGCGCGCGGCGAAATTTCCGGCAGCGAACGCGTCCTTTGCCTCAACGAAGCAGACGGAAAAATTCTTTGGCAACACGAGTATGATTGCGCTTACACGGTGAGTTATGCGTCCGGCCCGCGCGCCACACCGACGGTTGCCGACGGGAAAGTTTATACGCTTGGCGCGGAGGGAAATCTCGTTTGCCTCGATGCGAAGAACGGCAAGTTGCTTTGGTCGCACGATTTCAAAAAAGATTTCGGCGTCAAAACTCCGACGTGGGGATTCGCCGGTCATCCTCTGGTGGACGGAAAGAAATTGATTTGTCTCGCGGGCGGCGACGGCAGTGTGGCGGTGGCGTTCGACAAGGATTCGGGCAAGGAACTCTGGCGCGCGCTCAGCGCGAAGGAACCGGGCTACGCGCCACCGATGATTTATGAGTTCGCGGGCAAACGACAACTCATCCTCTGGCATCCCGAAGCGGTGAATTCGCTCGATCCCGAAACGGGTAAAGTTTTTTGGACTTATCCGCTCACGCGCACGGTGCAATCGGGCATGACGATTCCCACGCCGCGTAAAGTGGGCGACAAATTATTTCTCACTTCGTTTTACAACGGGTCGTTGATGTTGCGCGTGGATTCCGACAAGCCGTCGCTGGTCTGGGCGAGCCAAAAGGTGAGCGAGAAAGATACGGACGGTTTGCACAACGTCATGGCGACACCGCTCATCGAGAACGGATATATTTACGGCCCGTGCAGCTACGGACAATTCCGCTGCCTGAAAGCCGACACCGGCGAGCGTATCTGGGAAACGTTCGAGCCGACCACCGGCAAGTCCGAGCGTTGGGGCAACGCATTCATCGTGAAGCATCCCGCAGGGCGGGACAGTTTTCTGTTCAACGAAAAGGGCGACCTCATCATCGCGAAACTCGGCCCGGAAAAATACGAGGAGATCAGCCGCGCGCATTTGATTGATCCAACCAATCGCGATCCCGGCCGGCTCGTGGTCTGGTCGCACCCGGCCTTCGCGAACAAATCGGTTTACGCGAGGAACGATAAGGAGATCGTTTGTGTTTCATTGGCGGCAGACGGTGGGCGATAACCAGTGTCTTGCATCGAACGTATCCATGAACCGCAGGAAATTTCTAAAAGATTCAAGCGCGACAATATGGTTGGCGATCCCAGACGCACGTTCGCTTGCGCATTGCATCGAGATTTTTATCGTTCGATTTGGAATTCGAAGGCCAGGCGTTTTGCTGGTCCTTGTTTTTTTCCTTTTGCCGGTGGCAGCGTTCGCGGCGGATAAAGCGCTCGCGAACAGAGAACAACTTTTATGGTTTCCCGCTCTGGCCACGCCGCAGCAGGAAGGTTGGAACGTTTCGATTTCGGGATTGATCACGGAAGATGAAAAGCGTCCGCTGATTTCGTGGCTGGCACGACGGCTCCTCGGATTTTCCCACGAAGAGCTCGGGCCTGTGGAGCGAGCCATTTTTAGCGATCGCACCCAGCGTTTTCTGGCCGATGACGAAAGGGGCAAGCGCATCGAAGTGGAGTTTCTCGGCAAACGCCACAAGCTTGGTCGCACGGGACGCAATGGCCATTTTTCTGGAAAGATTGTTCTTCCCCAGGATGCGTTACGCCCCAGGTCCCAACCGTTTCCCGCACGTGTTCTCGTGAACAAACGCGTTATCAGCAACGAAGTGCAAATCTGCGCGGTTCCTCGCGAAGGGATTTCCGTGGTCAGCGACATCGACGATACCATCAAAATCAGTGATGTGCGCAACCGGGATGAATTGATGCGAAACACTTTCTTGCGGCCGTTTCGTGGCGTCGATGGAATGCCGGAACTGTATCAAGGGTGGTCAACCAATTCCGCTGCGCAGTTCCACTATGTCAGCGGAAGTCCATGGCAATTGTTTCCCGCTTTGAATGAGTTTATCATCACCAATAAATTTCCGGCAGGCTCATGGCATTTGCGCAGCGTGCGGCTTCTGGATACGTCTGTCGCGGAATTGTTGAGAACTCCGGATGCGCATAAGCGCGCGGTCATTGAGGAATTGTTTACGCGATTGCCAGAGCGGAAATTTGTGTTGGTGGGCGACTCAGGAGAACGTGACCCGGAAATTTACGGCGACCTGGCGCGCCGTCATCCCAAAAGTGTGTCGCAAATTTTCATCCGAAATGTGACCGATGAGGCGCTGACAAATTCGCGAATGACCACAGCGTTCCAAGGCCTCACTGAACAGTGCGTGCTCTTCAAAGCGGCGGATGAATTACCGCGAGGATTGAGCGTGAAAAAATCAGGAGCGGCCGGGAAAAAATAGAGACTGGGCGCGAGGCCGATTGACCCGGCTCACCCCGGCTGTTTTGCTGGCGCAAATCAATTTTCCAGCCATGAAATTCATTTTAATTCTTTTCTGTCGTCGAATGTTTTTTTGCGTCAGAGTTTCGTCCGTCATGGTCGTTGGATTTCTGTTCGCGCGCGAAGCGATGGCGGAAGTTCCAAAAGCGTCGAAAAGCATTTCGCTACCGCAAGCATTTCGAGCGACCGACGAACGACCTATGATCAGCAAACTGGACACGATTGATCTCGATATGGTGGAGACGACGCCGGTCGTTCTGCTCGGAAAACTTTGGCGCTTGGAATGGGTTCGCCAAGGAACGGACTAGCAGTATTGGAACAATTTTCGGCGCACAAATTATTTTCGCTTTCTAAAACCCGAGACCGGCGCGGTCACGTCTCCGTTTGCTGACGGCCACGAATTTGGCAGTGCGTTAGTGGATGGAGGATCGGTTTATGTCACCGGCACGCAAGGGCGCAGTCGGGTGAACTTATTTGTGTTGCGTGACCTGACAAATTGGGCGGAACGCACAGTCATCAACGATCCACGTTATGGAATTTTTAACCCGTCGATTTGAAAAGCAGGCAGAAATTCTCCGGAAGATAATAAAATCGCAAATCCAAAACTGACCGAGGAGCAGCGCGCGATAATTGCGGGGGCGAAAAATCTTAACAATTCAGATTTCGATTTTTGCGAATGGAAAAAACGGTTGGTGATTCATTACTCTTGCGGAAATCAACAGGGAACCGAGTTTCTGGCCGAGGTGGATTACGACGGCACGGAGAAGCAGTTTCTGCGTGCGTGGTTTCCGAAAGGTCTGGCGCGGTGAGTTTACGAACGGGTAGGTGGGTCGCGCGAGGCGGAAAAGCACGTAGATCGTTGCGAGAATCAGTTGAGTGCAAATTCATTTCGATGGCTGGTTGCCCGCCGTTTTAAGTTCACAAACTAATATCCGACCAGCAGCTCTGGCTTATCCCGGTCTGCCCCGAGGCCAAATCGTGGGAACGCTTTCAGCGAGAAAGTGGCTGCGATGGTGTAATCGGTGCCTTCGCTCCGGTTATCACGGACGCGGAACGTCAAGGCCGCAGTCCAACTGCGCAAGTCACGATAGATCGTGTAATATTGCTCTTCCATCGTTCCATCGCGCGCTTCGAAATGATGCGATATGCGCGCGCCCCAATTTTCGTCGAGCCGATAATAAAGACTGGTCGTAATCAAATTATTACCAATATGCGAATTCGGATCCGCTTCGCTGTCGAGGTAGCGATGACCCAGACTCAAACTCCAGACGTTGTTCGGTTCGAGCAAAAGGCGATGCTGTGCTTCGAGCCAGCGGTCGCGGTTCAAATCATAGCGTGTGTCGGATTGAAACGTGATCCAGTTGCGCGGCCTGAATTCCAAAGCCGAACTGAGCGAGGAAAAATCTGTTTGGTTCGTGCGTGGATCAATTCTCCAATCGGTCGTTAAACTCCAGTTCAAAAGATTTTCCACCTGTTCGTCGCGTTTGGTTTGGAAGCGATTGCGAATTCCAAAGCGCATTACGTTTTGTGAATCAATCGCGTCGATCGCGTTGTATTGCGGGAAATCAATCGGCAACGTGCGCAAACTTGCCAACTCGGGATCGAACTGGGGCAGCTCCGGCGGTTGGACATTGGGGCGAGGGACAAAAACATAATTGATCGAAGGTTCAAAAATATGGCGCAGCCCTTTAACATCGAGCAATTTGTTTTCCGCGCCCGCCCAGACGCGTGAAGATTTGAAGGAGACTTCCGATCCGGTGTTGAACACGCCACGAGTTTCTTCACGAGTGGTTGCGCCGGGGCCCTCCGCTTCCGTGTAATAAGTGAAACGTCCGCCGACTCGCGGAGTGACATTCAGCCAGCCGAAGAAAGTTTGCGGCAACAAGATTTGATGAAACGAGTCGGCTCGACCGGCGGAATAGTTCGTCGAGCTATCCACGAAACTCCGATTGTAGTAACCGACAGTATTTTCTCCCTCGTAATAAAACGGCGTGTTTCCAAGTTGCTGCCGTAACGCGGTGAGTTTGATGTCGGGCAATCGCTCGACCGTTTCCTGAAAATCATTCACCTGTGGCTGTGCGAGAATGTTCAGGCTGTAATTCGGCCAGAACTGATCAACTTCCAGAAATGACTTGGGCTGAATGTTGTGGCGATAATCTTTTGCGAAAAAATCGTGATCGACGTTCGGATCGGATTGATAATTCGCCACCGCCTTGATCGTTAAATTGGTCCGAACGGTTGCTTGGTGTGAAAACGCGATGCGATGTCGATCTTCAGGAATCGGTGTCAGCGATGAACTGGAATTTGGATCCTCATCATTGGCGTAATAATATGCCACTGTTCCTTCGCCGAGGCTGCCGAGATGCCAGTCAAACTCAGGGCCGCCACCGAATCCACGTTTTTCGCGGTAATCGACACGAACTGCTCCATCGATTTTCTCTTTGGTGTAGAAATTGTAAGTGCTCAACAAAAAAGGGCCATAGGCCGAGCGATAACCCGGCACGAAATCAAAATGGTTCACGCGGGAACCGATCGCGCGGCGGTAGTAGGGAAAATAGAAAATCGGCACGTCGCCAATTCGCACCGTTGCCTCGCGCGCTTCGATATATTTTCCAGGAACAATCGTCAAACTGCGCGCCTGAATTTTGTAAGCGGGATCGGCATGGTCATCGGTGGAGACAACCACGTTCGTGCCGGTATAAGTGCTATTAGTCCAGTTGGCATGCAAATCTTCACCTGCAAGAAAAAATGGCGCTTGTCCCGTTTTGAACTTGCCCGAATCCATCTGCTCTGTTTTGAAATTGTATAAAATCCGGTTGCCGGTCCAGAGCGCGCCTTTCGTTCGGATGGTGACGTTTCCGTCGGCGAGAATATCACCGGTTTTGGAATTCGCTGTTGCCGAATCTGCCGTCAGGACAACGTTGCTGTAAGTGATGATAACTCCGTTGGTCACGGTGCTGATGCCAGTCCGCGTATCGATTTCAACGAAGCCCCTGTCATCTTTTGCTTTGATGGTGAACGCGGGATCATCCTCCTGGGCGCGAGTCGTCAGAGCCGTGAAGCAGAGGAACAGGATCAGCCAAAGCGCGCGCAGTCGTTTCATTAAGCGCGCAAAGCTAAACAAAAGCGGGAATTGCTGCCAAGTGGCATTTGAATATTCTTACGCGCCTTCATTTTTGAAAATTATCCAAAGCAGCATCGCATTGGCATTGCGCCTAGCGAAATTCCACCTCGCTGAAACCCAATTGATGGAAAAGATTCGTGAGTTGCGTTCGCGCTCGTTCATCCGCTTCTTTCAAAATTCCGTTGGAACGAGCGGAGCGCTTCAGGTCGTCAACTGCTTGCCTTCGCGCATTTTGTTCCAAATCTTTGTCGAAAGGCCGGAACAATCCCGTGGTCCGCTCAAGTACTTGCGTTTTGCTGTCGTCGAGGTAGGAATCGGTGATCTTGGCTTGAGGAATTTTGATGGAGACTTTTTTGCCGACAATGCTGAGATCATTGGTTCCGACCTGCTGAAAATCGATTCCGGCCTTGGTGATTCCGTGCGCCAGCAACATCAACCGACTTTGCCCGGAAAAAAGCTGGGCGAGCACGCTCTCCGGCGGGACTTCGAGGATCACAATTTTTTCCATGACGTATTTGATTGTGACCAGTTCCGAGAGTCCCTGAATTTGTTTGATGACCGTGGAAGTATTGTAGATTTGCGCTGGCGGCCTCGCGCCAAAGAATTTTTGGAATAATGCGCCAATGAGCAATCCGAATAAAAAAATCACGATCACGGCAAAGACGGCGAGGGCGATGCGCTTGTACATGGAATTGATTCTAGCTTTTTACCTCCCGTTGCAAAGCTGGAAGTCTGCGGGTAAATTGCTTTCCTGCATTGCCGCAGCAGAGACGATTCATTAACTTCAAAACATGAGTGTGAATTCAGTCGGCCAGTTTCCAAACTATCGTCCGCGCCGCCTGCGCAGTTCGCCTGCGCTCCGCCGTTTGGTGCAGGAAACCCGCTTGAGCGCCGACCAACTCGTGCTCCCTCTTTTTGTTCGCGCCGGGAAAAAATTACGCCAACCGATTTCTTCAATGCCGGGTGTGTTTCAACTTTCGCCCGATGAAATGCTGCTTGAAGCACAGACCGCGCATGACCTCGGAGTGCCGGCGGTTTTGCTTTTTGGCATTCCAGAAACCAAAGATGCCAAAGCGTCCGTGGCTTACGCGCAAAATGGAATCGTCCAAAAAGCCGTGCGCCTGTTGAAAAAGGAATTGCCCGATTTGCTCGTGATCACGGACGTTTGCCTCTGCGAATACATGAGCCACGGACACTGCGGAATAGTGGAAGCGCGCGGACGTGTGCTCAACGATCCCAGTTTGAAACTGCTGGCGCGCACGGCGACGAGCCACGCGGAGGCGGGGGCGGACATTGTTGCGCCGAGCGATATGATGGATGGACGTGTTCGCGCGATTCGTGAAGCGCTGGATGCGAATGGTTTTCTCGACACGCCGATTCTTTCCTACGCCGCAAAATTTGCTTCTGCTTACTACGGGCCGTTTCGCGAAGCGGCGGAATCTGCGCCGCAATTTGGGGATCGACGCAGTTACCAGATGAACGGAGCGAACGCCGATGAAGCGATGCGCGAGGTGGCGATGGATATTCAAGAAGGGGCGGACATGGTGATGGTCAAACCCGCCCTGGCCTACCTGGATATTTTATACCGCGTGAAAACGGAGTTTGGTTATCCCACCGCCGCATATTCGGTGAGCGCCGAATATTCGATGATTAAAGCAGCCGCGGCGAATGGCTGGATCGACGAACGCGCCGTGATGATGGAAACGCTGCTCTCGATGCGGCGTGCTGGCGCCGATATTTTGATTACCTACGCCGCCGCAGACGTGGCCCGCTGGTTGAAAAGCTGATTCGCTCCCGCTGGTTTCGGTTTCATGTCTTTGGACTGGACGAAAAGGAAGTAGGCAATAATTCCGATAATCACGACGCCGACCACTACGGCTACGATGATGAACGTTTTCGTTCCCGCGTTACTTTTCTTTTCGAATGGAGAACTGCCACTGAAGTGAACCGGCTTTGTTGCGGTTTCACTGCCGAGCTTCACCCCTTGCTGGATAAACATCGTTTGGTCAGGAAGTTTTTTTCCCGCCGCCGCCGCCGCTTCGCCGGACTCAAGGCGTATTTCAATTTGACCCAGGCGTAAAATCTGTCCTGGCTTCAAAACCGATTCGCCCGTGAATTGCTGGCCGTTGATGAACGAGCCGTTGGTGGAGTTGAGATCCTTGACCACGATTTCGCTGCCGCGCAGCAGGATTTCGCAGTGATGACTCGAAATCGAGCCTTCTGGAATTTGAAAGGAATTGTCTTCCACGCGCCCGATGGTGGTTTTATCCACCTTCAATTCATAGGCACGTCCGGTTAAACCTTCACTAAGAACGACAAGTCTGGACATAGATAATGTTGAGTTCCGATTATGTTCAGTAACTACTTCAAGTCAAACGGTTTCACTGAAATCAATTTTCTGAACCGGGAAAACGTGCCACAGCTAAACGCCTCAGCTCTTTTCAATCAAGCTCCGAAATTGAGAAAACAGCGCCGTGGAATCATGCGGCCCCGGCGACGCTTCGGGATGATACTGCACACAATAAATCGGTTTCGTTTTGTGCCGAAGTCCTTCCACGGTTTGATCGTTTAAATTGATCCGGGTCACGGCGATATCCGATGGCAACGATTTCGCATCCACGGCGAAACCGTGATTTTGCGAAGTGATTTCCACCTTGCCGCTTTCCAGATCTTTCACCGGCTGGTTGCCGCCGCGATGGCCGAATTTTAACTTGAAAGTTTTTCCGCCGAACGCCTGTCCAAGAATTTGGTGGCCGAGACAAATCCCGAAAATAGGAACGCCGCTGTTGATTAAATCCTGGGTCGATTGCACCGCGTAACCGAGCGCCGACGGATCGCCCGGGCCGTTGGAAAGAAAAATTCCAGCCGGTTTATATTTCAACGCTTCCGCCGCGGGCGTGGTCGCGGGAACCACTTGCACTTTAAAACCTTGCTGCCGCAAACAGCGCAGGATGTTGTATTTCATCCCGAAATCGTAAGCGACAATCGGGATGTCTGCGGGCGGCATGACGTCACGAACATTTCGCGCATCAACCACCACGCTTCCACGGACGAGATTGAAACTCGCGCTCTGCTCATCTTTTTCATCCCAGAGAAAGGGATCCTTGTGCGTGACCTCTTTCACGTAATCGACGCCGACCAGCCCTGGCCAGTTCTTCGCGCGCGACAAGGCTTCTTCGTCTGAAATATTTTCCGTGGAAATAAAACCGTTCAACGCGCCGCGAACGCGAAGTTTTTTCGTCAGCGCGCGCGTGTCGATGCCTTGAATTCCCGGAATGCCATTCTTCTCCAGATATTCCGCGAGCGAACAATCCGCGCGCCAATTGCTGACCACCGGCGACAACTCGCGGATCACAAAACCGGCGACGTGCGGACGCCACGATTCCACGTCCTGCTCGTTCACACCGTAATTGCCGATGAGCGGATAAGTCATCGTGACGATCTGCCCTTTGTAAGACGGGTCGGTGAGAATTTCCTGATAGCCGGTCATCGAAGTATTGAAACAAACTTCGCCACAGGCGCTGGCCGCCGCACCGAAGCCGCAGCCGCGAAAGACCGAACCATCTTCAAGTGCTAAAATTGCGTTCATCAAAAATGTAAAACTCGCGCGATGCTACGACGGCGGCAAATTCGGTCAAGCGCGAACAAAAACAAGTGGCGGGAAATAGATTGTAGCGTCGGGCATCTTGCCTGACGTAGAGCCGTGGCTTCCAGCCCGGCGGAATGGGCGTCTTACGTTTTGAACGACTCTCTCAATTGCGACGTGGAATCCGGGCGGCAGGATGCACGCCCTCTGGATGCACGCCCTCTTGGCAGCCAGGATGGCTGCCGCTACATTTACGGTTTCTTCAATCGAAAAAACTGCGCGTTGGCGGAAAGGCTGTTCGTGACCGTGAATTGCGCGCCGCCGACGGCGGGCATGTTGGTGGAATCAATCCAGTTGGTGGGAGAATTAAAATTTAGCGCCGATTGCAATGTGAACCCAACTTGATTTGTCGGCCAAGAGAGAACCAGTTCATTGCCGCTCACTTGCGAATTCAAATAGACCGGTATCACGATTCGGAAAATGGTTCCTTTGTCATTTACGCCGCCAAAACTTGCTGTGCAATAGAGATTGCCATCGCTCGCTTGGATCAGTCCGGCAACTGGATAGTAGCCATTAGTGCCACCCAAAGAAACCACCGTGGTTAATACCCCATCGGGCGGCATTTGGAACACAGTACCATAACCGTTGGCTCCTCCATACTGAGTGGTGCCGTAGAAGTTGCCATCGCTCCCTTGAGTTAAGCGGGCGCGCGACGCGCTACCATTATTGGTGTGGTTAAACGAAACAACGGTGATCAACGTGCCGTCGTTCGCCATTTTAAATACCGTTCCTTTGTTGTTCGCGCCGCCTCCCTCGGTTGTCCCGTAAAAATTGCCATCGCTCCCTTGCAACAGTCCGGCAAATGGGTGAGCGCCATTCGTGTTCTTGAGAGAAACCAGCGTGGTTAATATTCCCTCGGGCGTCATTTGAAATACCGTTCCATAACCAAACCCGCCGATGCCAAAAGTGTTGCCATATTGGGTCGTGCCATAAAAATTTCCATCACTTCCTTGAATCAGTTCACCACGAGGATCAAATCCATTGGTAGGGCCAAATGAAACCAACACACTCACATTACCGTTAGTTGTCATTCTGAAAACCGTCCCGGAACCATTGGTGCCGCCGGAATATGTTGTGCCATAAAGATACCCATTGCTTCCAAGCACGAGTCCCCCAAACGGATTTGCACCATTGCTGCCATCGAATAAGACGAGAGTGGTCAAAGCTCCATTCGTTGTCATTTTAAATACTGTTCCGCCACCGATTCCTCCGTGACACGTTGTGCCATAGAAGTTGCCATTGTCAGCCGGTAGCAATCTGCCATACGGAGAAGCCCCATTAGTTGAATTGAATACGACAAGTGTGGTCATTACTCCATTGGTCGTGATTTTAAACACAGTTCCATAATCATTCGTGCCTCCATAGAAGGTTGTCCCATAGAAATTGCCATCACTTCCTTCCGTCAGTTCCGTAAGTGGAATAGCGCCATCTGAACCATTGAAAGAATGCAACACCTCCAAAGACTGCCCGCGCGCCAGCGGCGCGAGCGCGGCAATCAGAACCATCACAAAAACCCGGTGGAATATCATAAGTTGACTTCGGCGACTCTACCCGCTTCGTTCTTTTTGGCCAGCCGGACTTTTCTAAATGAGCAAGAATGGGTATGATTAAAAGTGGGTGCGTGGCGGGCGGAGCGCCGGTCTGTGACCGGCTTTGGGTCTGAGCCAGGCCGTTCGTATCCGCTGACTCGAACCTCACGGTATTGCGAAAGCCTTAAGCCGATGCAACATCGGCGCTCCGTTGAATTCGTGGAAAACAAATCTTCGGCTTCGCCTTGGCGCAGGCACTGGACACAAAAAAAAGCGTGGCGGAGTCCGCCACGCCTTGCTTTGTTCAATTTAAAAATTTACGACTTCTTGAGTTTGTCCAATTCCGCGATGAATGCTTTCGGGCCGCCCGGCATATATTGGAGATGGCCTACTTTTTTGCCTTCGCCATTCAGTATGATGATGGTTGGATAGCCGGTAATGGCATATTTCTTTTGTAACGCCTGGTTGGCTGCTTTCAATTCGTCAGATTGTTTTTTCCTGTTCGGGAAATCGACTTCCACGAGCACGAGGTTTTTCTTGGCGTATTCAGCGAACTCCGAAGTGCTGAAAACTTCCTTGTGCAGTTTGATACACCAGCCGCACCAATCCGAGCCGGTGAAGTCCAGGAGAACCAATTTTTTTTCCGCCTTGGCCTCGGCTTGCGCCTTGGGCACGTCGGTCAGCCAGGTTTCGGCGGCGTGAAGTTGCGCCACGGCGAAACAGGTTAATAAACAGAGCACGAGTTTTTTCATAATTTCAGGAGTTTGAATTTACCATTTACGGTTTTTAGACGGCAATCAGTTGATCTTGTTCACGGAAAACTACTTTCCCGCCGACAATCGTCAAGAGCGCTTTTCCACGCATCGTCCAGCCGTGAAAAGGACTATTCCTGGATTTGCTTTCGGATTCGTCGCGGTCGTAAATCCATTCAAGGTTCGGATCAAAGACCGTGATGTCGGCGTCCGCGCCCAGTTGCAGCGTTCCTTTGGGCAGGTTGAGCAGGCGGGCAGGGGCGACGGTGAATTTCGCGATCAAATCCGTCAGCGACATCTTGCGCGCGTGATGGAGTTGCATGAGCGAGAGGGCGAGTTCGGTTTCAAAGCCGGTGATGCCAAACGGCGCGTAATCGAACTCGACTTCCTTTTCGTAATCGCAATGCGGCGCGTGATCGCTGCAAAGAATTTCCAGCGTGCCGTCGAGCAATCCTTCGAGAACAGCCTCGCGATCTTTGGCGGAACGCAACGGCGGGTTCATTTTGAAATTCGTGTCGTAAGAGGGCCAGGAGGGAAGGGCGTTTTGCGTTTTACGTTTTGAATTTTGAGTCGCTGACAACTCTTTGCCATCTTCGGCCCAAAACTTTTCACTCCCGGCAATCGCGGCATCGGTCAAAACGAAATGATGAGGACAGGCCTCGCCGGAAATGGGAACGCCGCGCTTCTTGGCTTCGCGAAGCAGTTGCACGCTTCCGGCAGAACTCAAATGTTGGCAATGAATTTTTGCGCCGGTCAGTTCGGCGAGAAGGATATTTCGCGCGACGATCATTTCTTCGCCCGCCGACGGCCAGCCGCGCAGACCGAGGTGCGCGCTCCAGTAGCCTTCGTGCATCACGCCGTCGGTCACGAGCGAATAATCCTGGCAATGATCCATCAACGGCAGGTCAAACATTTTGGCGTATTCGCAAGCGCGCCGCATCAGGTCATTATTTTGGATGCAGTGCCCGTCGTCGGTGATGGCGATGACTCCTGCCTTTTTCAGCGAACCAATCGGAGCCAATTCTTCACCGGCGATGTTTTTCGTGATCGCGCCCGCGACAAATAAATTGACGGAAGATTCGCGTGCCGCTTTTTCATGAATCAATGCCACGGTTCCAGCGTTGTCGATGGATGGCAAAGTGTTCGGCATGCAAACCACCGAGGTAAACCCGCCCCGCGCTGCGGCTTTGGTTCCAGTCGCGATGGTTTCCTTCGCGGACTGGCCCGGTTCACGAAGGTGCGCGTGGAGATCGATCAAACCCGGGCAAACAATCAGTCCCTTGGCCTCGAAATGTTCGCAGCCCTCGGGCGCTTTGCCTTTCGCTGGTGCGCCGATGGCGGAAATTTTTCCATTCACGACGAGCAGATCAGCGACGGCATCAAACTGGTTGGCCGGATCAATGACGCGACCGTTGATGAGCAGCAAAGAATTCATGCGCGGCGGAGAATACACGCAGAGAAATCCGCAAGGCAAGAATCACATCTGAGCCGCAACCTGGATTAGCCGGTTATTTTCTCATTAACACCCTGCTTTAGCTGGGTGTGACGGCGCGACAAGGTGAAAAACCGTTTCAACGGTTTGCAACCCAGTGTCGAAACCGTTGAAACGGTTACGACTGGCTCCAGCCCGACCTTCACCCAGCTAAAGCAGGGTGTTAATGAGAGGGCCAGCGGACGGCGGTCAAGAGTTTATCCCGAACTCTGAAGTAGCGGCAGGCGTCCTCGCCAGCCGTGGAGGGCGCGCGTCTCGCCGCCCGGAAAGGACGATGGAAAAATTGAGCGGTTCTGAAATTTTCCAGCGCCTGGATCGTTCGCGCGTTGATCCGCCGGTCGGGACGACACAGATCTACGGCAGGCGAGGAGGCACGGGGCGGGGACATGGGTGACGGTGGAGAGCGGACACATCGGTTACGGGTGTTTGTTGCGAGATTGGGATTTGGCCCAACGCACTGGCCGCATTCCGCCGGAGGCCACGCGCTGCCGAGCCAAAGAGAAAATAGATTTTTGCCGACCGTCAAAAGGTTCGCCGGACGATGACTCGATGAGAAAATTCGTTATGGATCGGAGAAAAATTTTATTCTTCTCGCCCGATAAAAAGTTCTCTAGCTTCTGTCCCAATCAACCCATCCATTATGCAAAACCAACTCAAAGCCAAACTCTCGTTTTTCATGTTTCTCCAATATTTTATTTGGGGATCCTGGTACGTGAGCATGGGAACGTATCTCAACAAAACATTGCATTTTGAAGGTGGCGAAATCGGCCTGGCTTATGGCGCATTCGCGATCGGTGCAATGATTGCGCCCTTCTTCGTTGGTTTGATTGCTGATCGCTATTTCGCTTCAGAAAAAATTCTCGCCGTCCTCGGAATTCTCGGCGGAGCGCTCATGTTTTGCATTCCTACGCTCACCACTTTTCGTGAGTTTTATCCCGTATTAATTCTTTACTGCGCCTCGTATGTCCCAACGTTGGCGTTGGGAAACTCGCTTTCGTTGCATCACCTTGCCGATCCCAAACGCGATTTTCCGTTGATTAAAACGCTCTCTGCCATCGGTTGGATCGCGGGCGGCGTCACGTTAAGCGTGGTGCTGAAGGGGGAGCAATCGGCTGTGCAATTTTATCTGGCTGGCGCGGGGTCAATTGCGCTCGGATTATTTTCGCTCGCCCTTCCGCACACGCCACCCAAGAAGACCGGCAAGAATGTCAGCATCGGCGAAATTCTCGGACTCGACGCACTGGCGCTCCTGAAAAAACCGTCGTTCGCCATTTTCATTGCGTGCATGTTCCTCATTTGCATTCCGCTTTATTTTTATTTCGTGAACATGAACTTGTATGTCACCGAACTCGGTTGGACCTACACCGCCGCCAAGATGTCGCTGGCCCAGGTGTCGGACGTCATCTTCCTCCTGCTGCTGCCGCTGATGCTGCGAACACTCGGTTACAAGAAAACTATTTTCATCGGCATTCTCGCATGGGCTGCCCGCTACTTTCTGCTCGCGGGAAGTGTGAATAGTGGCGGTATTGCTACGCCGCTGATCTTCGCTGCGATCCTGTTGCATGGGGTCTGTTACGATTTTCTGTTCATTGCCGGCCAACTTTATGTGGACGACGAAGCCAACGAACGGATGCGCGGCGCGGCGCAAGGCTTCATTGCGTTCATTCTCTGGGGCGTGGGCAACTTTGTCGGCAGCACGCTTGCTGGAAAATCGCAGGCGTTGCATACCCTTGAGAAGCCGCTCGGGACAATCGCGCACGATTGGCAAGGCATCTGGATTTATCCCGCGTGGGGTGCCGTGGCAGTGCTGGTGCTGTTTCTGATTTTCTTTCGCGATCCCAAAAAGACCATCGCCGCACCAGTCATCGCCGGTCGCAAAGAAGAAAATTTGGAACTGCCCTGAAATAACGACCCGGCTAAACTGGAAACGGGCGAGGCTTACGGTTTTCCCAGGACTTCGCTCCAATTCTGAACCATCCAAACCTGCTCTGGGGTGTGAGGTGAACACTCTCGACCGACGGGCATAAACCTGCGCAAATCCGCGATGGTCGCCAGCAGGTTTTCTTTCAGGGCAAGGTTGTGCCGCCTGAGGTAGCAACCGACCACTGTGCCCGTTCGACCGAGTCCCGCAAAGCAATGCACAAAGGCGGGTCGCTCCTCCGCCAGCGAATGATCCACCAGGTCAAGGATGTGTCTCATGGTCTGGGCGGAGGGAATTCCCCGATCAACAATCGGCACCCGCACGTAACTTATCTCAACGCGCAGCCCATCTGCGATTTCGCGCAAAAGGCGATGATAGCTTTCACCCTCGCGCTCTTCGGTCAGGTTCACGAAAGTCCGGGTGCCTGAATGCAACAACCCAGCCAACCTTGTCCTGGAAAGATCGTCTGAGATTTCGATGGGGTGCTCGCCAGCCAGAAGTCTCTTGGGAAGGACCCAATAGGTGTTTGGATAAGGCACGCCTAAATTGGCTGGGGTCATTTTTTCAGGGGGTGTCATTCTTGTTCCAGAGTTCGTCAAGCCATTGTGTCACGCTAAGTTCAGTTAAAATGAGCCGCGTATTTGGCGCGTGTCGTACCCTGGGTGTGTCATCTGGGAGGAACCTACGCTGGCTGGCTTATTTTGCCAGCCCATTTAGCGAGACACTGAACTCGGGACGTAAGTTCGCTGAAACACTTTGTCCGTTCCTTCGCTTGCGCGATTCGTATCCGCCATCGGAACTCCATTTTTGCC